>CAZIMY010000085.1:0-11134 GCA_964540315.1 uncultured Wenzhouxiangella sp. | reverse complement strand
ATTGTCCTTGCTCGTGAGATCGGCTATCCGCTGGTGGTCCGGCCTTCCTACGTGCTGGGCGGGCGGGCCATGGACATCGTTCAGGGCGAGGATGAGCTTGAGCGCTACATGCGTGAAGCCGTCAAGGTCTCCAACGATTCACCGGTGCTTCTGGACCGTTTCCTCGATCACGCCATCGAGATTGACGTGGACGCGATTTGCGACGGTGAGCGGGTGATTATCGGCGGGATCATGGAGCACATCGAGGAAGCCGGCGTGCACTCCGGGGATTCGTCGTGCAGTCTGCCGCCGTTTTCGCTGTCGGACGAAGTGATTGCGGATATCGCCGATCAGACCCGGCAGATGGCCCGGGCGCTGAACGTGGTGGGTTTGATGAACGTGCAGTTTGCGTTGCAACGGGATCAGCTTTTCGTGCTCGAGGTCAACCCGCGGGCGTCCAGGACGGTGCCGTTCGTGGCCAAGGCCACGGGTGTCCCGATCGCACGAGTCGCAGCGCAGTGCATGGTTAATTATTCACTTGATAAACAGAATATTACTGAAGATCTTAAAAGTAATTTCTACTCGATAAAAGAGCCGAAATATCCGTTCATCAAGTTCCAGGGCGTCGACCCGATTCTGGGCCCGGAAATGCGCTCGACCGGCGAGGCAATGGGTGTGGGGCATACCTTTGGCGCGGCAGTCGCGCGCGCGCAGCAGGCGGTAGAAATCCATGCCGCTGCCTCGGGGCGGACGTTTCTGAGCGTGCGTGATGCCGACAAGGATCGCCTGTTGCCGGTCGCCAGAGAACTGGCCGAACGAGGGTTTTCGCTGGTCGCCACTGAGGGTACCTGGAAGTTCCTGGTTGAAAACGGGATCGAGTGTGACTATGTCAATAAGGTCACGCAGGGTCGGCCGCACATCGTCGATCTGATCAAGAACCGCGAGATTGACTACATCGTCAACACCACCGAAGGGCGGCAGGCGATCTCGGACTCGTTCTCGATCCGCCGCACGGCGCTGCAGCACAAGGTCAATTACTCAACGACCATCGCTGGTGCGCGGGCCACCCTGCGCGCCCTGGACCACTGGAATGAGCGCGGCGTGCATTCACTCGCCGAGCTTTACGCGAGCAAGGACACAACATGAGCCAGATCCCCATCACTCAGGCAGGTTCCAAGCGCCTGCGGGCAGAGCTTGAGCGACTCAAGAAAACAGAGCGGCCGGCTGTGATTGCGGCCATTGCCGAGGCCCGCGCCCACGGCGATCTGAAAGAAAACGCGGAGTACCACGCCGCGCGCGAGCAGCAGGGCTTTATCGAGGGTCGAATTCAGGAGCTCGAGGGTGCGCTGGGCAACGCACGCATCATTGATGTCACCACGATCAACGCCGGCACAAAAGTCGTGTTCGGGGCCACCGTGACCCTGCTGGAAGAAGTCGATGATGCCGAGGAAGTGACCTGGCATATCGTTGGCGACCTGGAGGCGGATGTCAAGGAACGTCGTCTGGCCATCAGTGCGCCATTGGCGCGTGCGCTGATCGGCAAGGAAGAGGGTGACGTGGTCGAATTCGACGCGCCCAACGGTCGACGCGTCTATGAAATCGTCGAGGTCGCCTATCACGGCTGAGCCGCAATGATCATCGTAGCGGCCCCGGATCTGGATCAGCTGCTGGTCGAGCCGGTTAAGCTGCCGTCAAGGCTGGCGGCCGCTCTCGCCCGATCCGAGGTCCGATCCATACAGCGACCGGCATGGGCATCTGAACTGGTTGTTGATCAGCCGGTGTCGGTCGCACCGCTGACCCGGCTGCTCGATCGGCCCGACGATTGCCAAGGAATCTGGCTGCGAGCCGATCCGGTGCGACTCACGCCCGACCTGAATGCGGTCTGGATGACGCCGGGCGCCGCGCTGGAGGCCGACCACGCGCTGACGAAAGAACTTCAGGATCTGTTCGGCGACTCCGATTTACGCTTTGATCTGCCGCACCCCGAACGCGGGTATCTGAAGCTGGCCTCTATGCCCGACTGCCGGTTCGTCCCGCCTGACGAGCTTGAGGGGCAAAGCCTGGACCACGTCCTGCCCTCGGGACCCGACGCTCGCTTCTGGCGCCGCCTGCTCAACGAGTGTCAGATCATCGCGCATCAGCACGTTCGGGAAAGTGGTGCCGATGGGCCGGGCGGGCTGTGGTTCTGGGGCCCGGGCTCGCTGCCGGCGTCCCCGGGACTGGCCCCACGCGTCCAGCGTTTGGTCGGCCGGGATCCGATCTGGGCAGCTCTGGCGCGCTGGTTGAACCTTGACCACACGGCGGCCCTGGCCGATTCATCGGCCCTGGCTGACGCCAGTCTTGCAGAATGGCTGGCGGACGTCAGCGTGGACCGGGCGGCCAACCTGGCGGCTTTCGATGCGTGGTTGAAACCTCTTTGGCGCAGAATCAGGCTGGGCAAGCTGGACGCGCTGGAAATTGCCAGCCGCACGCGCGTCTGGCGGCTGACGCCGAAAGCCGCTTGGCGCTTCTGGCGAGCTTCGGGGGTGGCCGCAACATGATTCGCGAAGTGAGTATCAGCCGTCGGGTTGCCCCGCCGTCCGAGGCGATGGGTCTGAATCCCGTCCTGGCCCGGGTCCTGGCCGCGCGTGGTCAGTTTCAGGCGCCGGACTACTCGCTCCAAGGCCTGCTTGCGCCGACCCTGAACGGGCTTGATCTGGCCGCCGATATTCTGGCGACTGCTATCCGGGAGGGGGAGCGCATTCTGGTCGTGGGCGACTTTGACGCCGACGGGGCCACCGGCACGGCGCTGGCCGTCCGGGCCCTGCGCAGTCTCGGTGCCCGCGACGTGGACTGGCGCGTGCCCGACCGCTTTAGGCACGGCTATGGATTGACGCCGGTCCTGGTCGACGAGATCAAGCAGCCGTTTCCGGACGTGCTGGTCACGGTTGATCAGGGCGTCAGCTCGATCGAGGGCGTTGCGGCAGCGCAAGCCAAGGGCATGCGGGTTGTCGTGACCGACCACCATTTGCCGGGCGCTCAGCTGCCCGCAGCCGAAGCAATCGTCAATCCGAATCTGCCCGGTGAGACGTTTGGCTCGACCGCTTTGGCCGGCGTGGGCGTGATGTTTTATACGGCGATGGCCGTGCGAGCCCGCTTGCGCGAGGACGGGTTTTTCGATGGCCGGCCGGTTCCCCGGCTCGATAGCTTGCTGGATCTGGTCGCGTTGGGCACGGTGGCTGATCTGGTACCTCTGGATGAGAATAATCGGCGTCTGGTCCATCAGGGCCTGGCGCGGATCCGGTCAGGGCAGTGCAGCCCGGGCGTGCGCGCATTGCTGGAGGTCGCCGGGCGCAACCTGGGTTACGTGCAGGCGTCTGACCTGGGTTTTGCCGCCGGACCGCGTCTGAATGCCGCGGGGAGGCTTGAAGACATGGGGATTGGTATTCGCTGTCTGCTGGCTGATTCAGAGCGCGCGGCGCGGACGCTGGCTGAAGAACTGGATTCGCTCAACGCCCAGCGCCAGTCCCTCCAGGCCGACATGCTGACCCAAGCCGACCAGCAGGCCGATGCGGTGGCCAAGCGGCTGGATGGCACCGTTCAGGGACTGTGCGTGTTTGATCCCGAGTGGCACCAAGGGGTGGTCGGACTGGTGGCTGGACGTCTGATGGAAAGATTGCAGCGCCCGGTGCTGGCCTTTGCGCCGGCCGAAGACGGCAGCAGCGAGCTGAAAGGTTCCGGTCGATCACCGGCGGGTGTGCATATGCGCGATTTACTGGTTGAAATAGACACCTGTGAGCCGGGCATGGTGAGTCGGTTCGGCGGGCATGCCCGTGCGGCCGGGCTGAGTCTGCCCCAAGAGGAACTGGCGCGGTTCCGGGAGACCTTTGATCAATGCCTGGCCAAACACGAGTTCGGTGCCGAAGTGGTGACGACCGATGGTGCGCTTGAGCCTGTGGACTTCAACGCCCTGACTGCCGAAGCGCTGGAGCAGGGCGGACCCTGGGGACAGGGCTGGCCCGAGCCTCTATTCGACGGCCGCTTTCGCGTTCTGGAACGCCGGATTGTCGGTCAGGCCCATCTCAAGATGCGCCTGCAGCCGGAAGGCAGCGACCTGGCCGTCGACGCCATCGCTTTCCGTGCTGCCAGACAGCTGGATGGGGATTTGCCCGAGCTGCTCCATCTGACCTACCGGCTTGAAGTCAACCGCTGGCGCGGTCAGGTCACGCCTCAGCTCAACGTGCAGCACATCGTCAGCGAAGTCGAAAAGTCTGTCTGACCGCTCAGGCCGCTTTCCTGCCGGCCCGGCGAGCGGCATTCTTTTTTCGGATAAAGGCTTTGACCTCGGGGTAGACCTGGCTGCGCCAGCGCCGACCGCTGAAGATGCCGTAGTGGCCTGCTTCGGGCACTTCATAGTGCTGGCGGTCTGCCTGGGGCAGGCCTGTGCAGAGGTCGTGCGCGGCCCGCGTCTGACCGAGTCCTGAAATATCGTCGTTCTCGCCTTCAATGGTCAGCAGGCGGGTACCGCTGATCGCTCCGGGATCGACCCGTTCATCCTGTATGACCCACTCCCCGCGGGGCAGCAGGTAGTCCTTGAAGACCACCCGCACGGTGTCGAGGTAATACTCTCCGGGCATGTCGAGCACGGCGTTGTATTCGTCGTAAAAACGACGGTGGGCTTCGGCGTCTTCAAGATCGCCGGCGATCAGCTGCTTGTAGAAATCCCAGTGCGAGGTGACGTGGCGACGAGGGTTCATGCCCATGAATCCGGCGTGCTGCATGAAGCCCGGATAGACCCGTCGACCGGCACCCGGATAGTTGATGGGTACCGGGTGGACCAGATTGGCGCTGAACCAGCGCATGGACCGGGTGGTCGCCAGATCGTTGACGCCGGTCGCACTGACTCGCGCGTCGACCGGACCGCCCATCAGGGTCATGCTGGCCGGGGTGTCTTCGCCTCTCGCGGCCATCAGTGAAACGGCGGCAAGCACCGGCACCACGGGTTGACACACGGCCATCACGTGCAGGTTTTTCGCCCCGATGTGACGGATGAAGGTCTGGATGTAGTCAACGTAGTCTTCCAGCCCGAACGGCCCTTCGGATGCCGGGATCATGCGGGCGTCGATCCAGTCGGTGATGTAGACCTTGTGCTCGGGCAGCATGGTGCGAACCGTGTCGCGCAGCAGCGTCGAATGGTGACCGGACAGCGGCGCGACAATCAGCACGACCGGGTCTTCTTTCAGGTCGGCAATGGTTTGCGGGTCGTCGGTGTAGCGCTTCATCCGCAGCAGATTGCAAAACGGCAGGTTCATTGCCTGCAACTCGACCACCGGTACCTCATGGCCGTGCGCGGTGACGCTCTGGATGCCGAACTCCGGCTTGGTGTAGTCCTTGGCCAGGCGATGAAACAGTTCGTAGCCGGCCGCCAGGCGATCCGCGCCCGGCAGTCGGGATAAAGCGCTGCCGGGCATGGTGAGCGACCGGGCAGCCGCTTCGGTCCAGATGCTGAAGGGGCTGATCAGGGAGCGCTGAAACTCATAAAACTGATAAAGCATTGTGGTTCGCTCAGGTGATTAATAATGCACTGCACCATAGCACGTTGGCCTTCGTGGTATGGCGTCATAATCCGGCGGATTCAGCCAATCAGGGTATTCAAGCCCAGGCTGAGTATTTGAGCGACCAGCAGACTGGCGGCAAAAGGGAAGACGGCTTGAGGGCCTTTCAGCCTCGTTGCTGTGCCGAAGCCCTGCAGCATCAACCAAGTCATCCAGATCAGGGTGATGAGCACCGGCAATCCGTAGGCGGTGAGAATAAAGGCATCGGCCATGTAGGCGGCGTCGGCCATGACCTGTCCGGGCTGCGTCGGCATGGCCGCCAGCAGATCATTGGTCAACTGCTGCATGCGCTCGTTGACCGGCGGAAAAGACAGGTAAAGCACCGACAGCAACAGCGGCCAGCGCGCGAACGCCTGGTTGCCGAGGAAGTCGGCCAGGTTCAGGGGCTGTACCTCCAGCAAGCGGGCGGCCAGAAACAGACAGGCCGCCATGATGAGCCAGTTGACGAGACCTTGCGTGATCAGCGCGCCCAGACCCATATCGTCTGCAAAGTGCAGGCTGAGAATGGCGTCGGTTTCCAGCCCGGCCGCGTTAGCCAGTGCTGCCACGACGAGGAGCACGAGCACGCCCGGGAGCAGTGCCTGGCGGCTCGACAGTCTTTCAAACGGCCGAAACAGCCAGACGAGAGCCGCGTTCATCAGGGCTCGCCGGGGATGTCCTCGTCAAGAAAGGCTTCATAGTCCGGCAGCTCGGTGTCCTCGCCGTATATCTCGAAGTTACGTCGCTGCAGAAAGCCGTCCCGGATGAAGAGGTAGGGGTCAAAAGCCTGTTCGATCTGGTCGTCCAGCGGCAGCAGACCGGCCCGAATCTGGATGACGTCCAGCGCAAGAACACCGTAAGAGCCTTGCTTGCGCACCCCGTCGAGGACTGGATTGACGAAGCTGTCGCCGTAAAAGCCGATGCCGTCACGCAGCGTTGAAGGGCCGACGAAGGGTAGCATCAGGTAGCGCGAGTCTTCCCAGCCCCAGCCTGCCAGCGTCATCCCAAGATCGGTGTCGTGGTCTGGCATTTCTGCTCGGCTGGCCAGGTCAAAAATGCCGCCCACGCCGTAAACCGAATTGACGAAAAAACGCTCAAAATGCTGCAGGCTTTCGCCCGACCGTCCCTGCAGCAAGAGGTTCAGGATCACGACCGGAGAGCGCAGGTTGTCGAAAAAATTAGACACTCCGGTACGCACCGGGGAGGGGGTAATCGCCTCATAGCCCCGGGCGACCGGGCGGAGAACGGCGCGATCGGCCGTCCGGTTGAAGGCATAAACCTGACGATTGAAAGGTTCCCACGGATCATCCGGGGAGCGCTGGGCCGGAGGTGCCGCGGTCGTGGCGCAGCCGGCGAGCAGCGAGCCCAGCAGCAAGATGATCAGGGTCTTGTTCATCCGCAACATTGGCCGGTCTCCTCGCCTGACTCGAAATCCAGCGTTCTCCAGCCCAGCAGTTCGCCGATCTGGCTCAGAGAAGCCAGCACGCAAAGCGAGCGCGGCACGTTGATAAAGCGGATGCTGAGATTGGCCGACTGGGCCCAGGATTTCCATTCCAACAGCAGCGCCAGCACGCTGGAGTCGGTTTGATCAACTCCAGAGAGATCAACGACCTGCGGCATGCCTTCGTGCTGCCAAGCCTGACTGGCGCGATACAGCGACGGCACCTGCCGGCTGGTCAGTGCGCCGCTGAGCGCAAGCGTGCCGTCGGCGTCAGCTTTCAGCATCGACATTGAGTTCAATATCACCGGCTTCAAGGCGGCTGAGCATCTGATCGAAGCCGTCTCGCCGGATTTCCTCGCCGATCTGGTTGCGGAAGGTTGCCACGTAGGAAATGCCCTCAATGATGACATCGAAAACGCGCCACTGGCCGTCGCTGAGACGAAGCACGTAATCGACCGGGGCCTGTTCACCCGAGTCCAGCGCCAGACGCGTCCTAACGCGGGTCGCACGCTCGTTGTTATTGCCGGCCAGCGGAAGGATTTCCACCTGGTTACGACTGCGGAATTCGAGCAGACCCGTGGCATAGTTTTTCATCAGGACATTGGACAGCGCTTCGGCAAACGCCTCAATCTTTTCGGTTTCCAGACCGCGGCCGTGACGCCCCAGCACGAGCCGGGCTGAATACACCGTGTCCAGGCGGGGCAGCAGTCGCTCCTGCAGGCTGGCCTGCAGGCGCTCGGGGTTCTGCTCGAATTCGCTGCGGTTCTCGTCGACCAGGGTGAAAAGCTCGCCAGTCGTCTGCCGGATCAGGTCCACCGGTTCCAGACGATCGGCAAGCGCGGGCGCAAGACCGCCGAGCGTCAAAGCAAGCATGAGCAACACGCGCATCAGTTTTCGTCTCCGTCGCTGTTGAAGAGGTAGCGGCTGATCAACTGTTCCAGCACCAGCGCCGAGTTTGTTAGCAGAATTGTATCGCCGTCGCGCAGAAATTCAGGTGAGCCGCCCGGCTCGAGACTGACGTACTGGTCTCCGAGAATGCCTGCCGTCACGATTGAGGCCGAGGTGTCTCCCGGCAGCTCGTTGAATCGTTCGGAGATACTCAGGGTCACGCGCGCCTCGAAGGTGCTTGGATCAAGCTCGATGCGCTCAACGGAGCCAACGGTCACGCCCGCCATGTTCACCTTGGCTCGGCGCTTCAGGCTGCCGATATCTGAGAAATTGGCGGTGACGATATAGCTGTCGCCGGTCGCAACGCCCCGGTCGGTGGCTTGAAGGGCCAGAAAAACCAGGGCCGCGACGGCCAGGATCATGAACAGGCCGGCGGTCAATTCAATCTGGGCAGAAGATTTCATGGCATTCGAGGGTCCAGGTTAGAGCATCAGGGCTGATAAAACGAAATCGACGAAAAAGACGACGATCGCAGTGGCGATCACCGTCTGCGTGGTGGCCAGAGCAACGCCTTCACCCGTGGGGCGCGCGGTCCAGCCGTAGAACACCGCCAGCCAGGCGGCGATGCCACCGAAAATCACTGCCTTGAGCATGCCATGGCCGAAGTCGCGCCAGAGTTCCACGGCGCTCTGGATATTGCCCCAGAACACCAGCGAATCGGTCCCCATCAGGAACACAGCGTAGACCACGCCGCCCAGCAATGCGCAGACGTTGAAGATCAGCACCAGCGCCGGGACCGCAATGAGCCCGGCTATGAGGCGGGGCTGGACAATGCGCTCCAGCGGGTCGATGGCCATCAGATCGAGGGCGTCAATCTGTTCGGTTGCGCGCATCAGTCCGATTTCGGCCGTAATCGAGGTGCCGGCGCGGCCTGCAAACAGGATCGCGGTCAAAACCGGCCCCAGCTCGCGAAAAAGCGAGAGCGATAGCAAGGTACTGGTGGCATCGGCCGCGCCGAAGCGCGCGAGCGCATCATAAGACTGCAGCGTCAGGACGAGACCGACGAAGAAACCGCAGGTCACGATGATGACAAGCGAGCGAACGCCGGCGAAATAGATCTGGCGCAGCGTCTCGGAAATCTGCAGACGGTTGATCCGCATTCGTGAGATGACTTTGACCAGAAACAAAATGGCGCGCCCGATCTGGCGAATGGCCTCCAGTGGCCCGCTGCGCGACATCGACGAAGCTTTCATCGGTCAATGTCCTCAAGCAGTTCCTCGGCGATTTCTGAGGCCGGGTAATGAAACGGCACCGGGCCGTCGGGCTGCCCGGTCATGAACTGTCGGACCAGGCCATGATCGGTGTCGGCGAGTTCGTCTGGGCTGCCTTCGGCGATCACCCCGCCTTCGGCAATGATGAAGCAGTGATCGGCGAGCCTGGCGACCTCTTCGACGTCATGGGTCACCACGAGGGTCGTGATCTGCTGGGCGTCGTTGACCTCCCGGATCAGGCGCAGCGATACGCCCAGAGAAATGGGGTCCAGACCGGCGAAGGGTTCGTCATACAACATGATGTCGGGGTCAAGCGCCATCGCTCTGGCCATCGCCACCCGTCGATTCATGCCGCCCGACAGCTCGCGCGGATACAGATGCGCCGCACCGCGCAGACCGACCGCCTGGAGCTTGATCAGAACCAGACGGTAAATCAGCGTTTCCGGCAGTTCGGTGTGTTCGCGCAAAGGCAGGGCAACGTTATCGAAACAGGTCAGGTCGGTAAACAGCGCGCCATTTTGCAAAAGCACGCCCAGATTTCTCCGGTAATGGCCGAGTTCGCTGCCTTTCAGGCGGTCAACGCGGGTCTCGTTGACCCAGACTTCGCCGGCATCGGGCTTGAGTTGTCGGGTGATCAGTTTCATCACCGTGGTCTTGCCGGCGCCGCTCGGACCCATGATGGCGGTGACCTGGCCTGCTGGAATCTTCAGGCTCAAATCGTCCAGAACGGTCCTCCCGCCGAGCCGCACGGTCACATTCTTCAGCGTTACCGCCGCTTCGGCGGCAGGATGGTTGACCATGCGGAATCCCCGGGGACCTCAAACAATCATTATCAAAGTACGACTGCAGGCGATGTCTGCCAACGCTGGCAGTTTAGCCCGTCGACGTGTCGGCGAACAGTGACTATGGTCACGCTGATGGCTCGGATCTTCGCCGAAGCAGCGCCTTGATGATCAAAGAATATAGCGGCTGAGATCCTCGTTGCCGGCCAGATCGCTGAGCGACTCATCCACCCAGGCCGCGTCGACTTCCAGCTTTTCCCCGGAGCGGTCAGGCGCGCTGTACGAGATATCGTCCAGCAGCCGTTCGAGCACCGTGTGCAGCCGGCGGGCGCCGATATTTTCGGTGGACTCGTTGACCGCGTAGGAAATCTCGGCCAGTCGGGTGATCGCCTCTTCGGCAAAGCTCAAGTCAACGCCCTCGGTTGCCATCAGCGCGCGATACTGTTCGGTCAGCGATGCGTCCGGCTCGGTCAGGATACGCTTGAAGTCTTCAACCGACAGCGCCCGAAGTTCCACGCGGATCGGCAGCCGGCCCTGCAGTTCGGGGACCAGATCCGATGGCTTGGCGACGTGGAACGCGCCTGAGGCGATGAACAGCATGTGGTCGGTTTTGACCGCACCGTAACGCGTGTTGACCGTACAACCCTCGACCAGGGGCAGGAGATCGCGCTGCACCCCTTCGCGGGATACCTCGCCGCCACCATGGCCTTCCGATCGACGGGCCACTTTGTCGATCTCATCGAGAAAGACGATCCCGTTCTGCTCGGCCATCGTGAGTGCTTGCTGCTTGACCTCTTCGTCGTTGATCAGCCGGGCAGCTTCTTCCTCGATCAGCACCGGGATGGCGTCTTTGACTTTCATCTTGCGCTTCTGCTTTTTGGCGCCGGACAGGTTGGAAAACATCTGCTGCAGCTGGCTGGTCATTTCCTCCATACCCGGCGGGGCCATGATTTCCACGCCGATATTCATCGAGACATCGATCTCGATTTCGCGCTCGTTGAACTCGCCGTTGACCAGCTTGGTGAACATCTTGCGGCGGGTCTCGGACTGCTGTTCGACCGGCTCTTCAGGCGCATTGCTGAAGCCGGACGACTGGCGGCGCGGCAGCAGGATGTCGAGCACGCGCTCGATGGCGGCGTCCTCGGCGCGCGGCCGGACCTTGGCCATGGCCTCCTCGCGCGCCATCTTGGCGGCGGTCTC
>CAZIMY010000084.1:0-11355 GCA_964540315.1 uncultured Wenzhouxiangella sp. | reverse complement strand
CGAAACGTTCGGGTCTGGGCGCGGCAAAGTATCCGCTTCGACCTGTCATGACGATACGCTCGATAACCCTCAGGCGCCTTCTGATTCTGTTTGTCGCCGCGCTGCTGCTTGCTGCCGGGGCGGCACTGGCGCAGGCGCCGGCAGACAAGGGAGACGACGTCGACCGACTTGCACTGGCTGCACTGCTGATCGGCGACGGAAATTTCGAGAGGGCTCGAACCGTGCTGGCTGCTGTCGATCTGACCGATCAAGAAGTCGACCGCATGCGCTTCTATTCGCTGGAAGGCTTGATCGCCTTGAACCTCGACGAGCTGCCGCGTGCGGCAGCCGCCTTTGAGCAGGTGGCTGACGCAGCCGCCGAGCAGGATCAGGCGGTGCCGGAAGTCATCTGGCTTTATCTCGCCCAAGCCTATTTCGGCCAGGAGGACTTCGAGTCGGTGATTCGCTCCCTGGACCGCGCCTCGACAGAGACCACTCAGCTGCCCTCGGTGTATCTGATGCGCGCGCAGTCGCACTGGGAGCTGGAGCAAATCGAGGACGCCTGGCAGGTGCTGAGCGCCGGTGTGACAGTATTTCCGGACAAGGCCGGGGAATTTACCCGGCGCCAGGTGTTCTGGCTGGTGGATCTGGGCCTTTATCAGCAGGCCGCCGATATCGGGCTGGCCTTTCTGGAGCGCGAGCGCGCTACTACCGAAGACCTTGTCGCGATTGGCAACGCGCTGCGCCAGGCCGGGCAATTCGACGAGGCGCTGCGGGTGCTCGAAGCAGCAAGGCTGAGCGACCCGGATGATGTGCAGCTCACGCGCGTGCTGGCACATACCTGGCTTGGAAAACAGCAGTCACTGCCTGCCGCCGACTTGCTCAATGCCGCCGCGCGTCGGGATCCGGAAATGGTGCTGGAAGCGGCCGAGCTTTATCGTCGCTCGGGCCGCTTGATCCAGGCCCTGATGCTCAACGGCCAGGTCATCGATCAGCCCAAGAAGTTTCGCCAGCGCATGGCTATTTTGCTGGAGCTTGAGCGCTTTGATCAGGCCGCCTCCATGGAAGAGACCCTGTTTCGAACCGGCCTTCTGGACGATGAAGAAATCCGTTACGCACTGGCCTTCGCCTACTTCAAAACCGGCGAATTCGATCAGGCTGAACGGCATCTGGCGGGCCTGAGCGGCGATGGCCTGTTCCGCAAGGCCATCGAGCTGCGCCGGGCCATGGCCCAGTGTGCCGACGAGCCGTGGCTGTGCGGATAGGCCTTCAATGATGCAATTTCGGGGTTTATCGAACGTCTTGTTGAGCCTTGCAATCTTGGCCTCAAGCCTGATGCTGCCAGTCCAGGCCTCGGCGCAAGACCAGGGAACTCAAAATGATCCGCAGGCCAGTCCGGCGCGCGTCGGGCTGTTTGTCTTCGAGCGCGGCAGGCCGGTCGCCGATCTGACCGTCGAGCTGCGCGAGGCACGCGGCAATACCAACGTCGACGGCGCCTGGCGCTCAGCCGTATCCGCCGGCGGCGGCCGTCTGGAAGTGCGCGACCGCGGAGTGCCTCTGCTGGCATTGCCGCTGACCTTATCGCCCGGTGAGAGCCTGCAGATCATTGTCACCCTGACCGGCGACGATCGCCGCGCCATGGTCAGCATGGAAAGCTCGCACGAACGCCAGGCCATGGCGCGCGAGGATGTCACGCCGCAGAGCGATGAAGGTGTGGGCAGCGGGGTCCTGACCGGACGAGTGATCTCGACCGAAGACGGCAGCCCGATTGCTGGCGCGCGCATTTTTGTCAGCGGCACGCCGGTGGAGGGCCGCACGGACGAGGAAGGTCGCTACCGGCTCAAGGTCGATGCCGGGGAGTACGCGATCTCTGTCCTGCACAGTGCTTTTGCGACCCGCACCGTCCGAGGCGTACTGGTGACGGCTGATAGTGAAACCGAACGCGATTTCGAGATTCCGCCGGCGGGTCTGGAACTGGCCGAGTTTGTAGTCATTGAGCCTTTTATCGAGGGCAGCCTGACTGCAGTGATCGACGAGCAGCGCCGCACCGCCAGCGTCGCCAACGTATTGGGTGGGGAGCAGATCTCGCGGGCCGGCGATGGTGATGTCGGCAGCGCGCTATCTCGCGTAACCGGCCTGACCCTGGTTGACGGCCAGTTCATCTACATCCGCGGCCTGGGCGAGCGCTATTCGTCCACCCTGGTCAACGGCGCCAATGTGCCAAGCCCGGATCCGACGCGTAAAGTCGTGCCATTGGATCTTTTCCCGACCGGTGTCATCCGCTCCATTCTGGTGCAGAAGGGCTATTCGCCGGACATGCCCGGCGACTTTGGCGGCGGTGTGGTCGAAATCCGAACCCGCGGCATACCCGAAGAGGACTTTTTTTCTGTTGGCGTGTCGACGGGCTTTCGTGACGGCACCACGTTCGAAGACGGGCTGACCTATGACGGTGGCGGGCGTGATTGGAGCGGTTTCGATGACGGGACACGCGCCATTCCCGACCCGATTGCAGAACTGATTGCCGGCGGCGTCAAATTGCCGGGACAACAATCGGTATTCAACCCCGACGGATTGACGCCCGAAGAGCTCGAGGCGCTGGGCGAGTCTCTGCCAAACATTTATGCCATCCAGGAAAAAGAGATCGGTCCTGATCGCGGACTATCGATCGAGGGTGGCAAGCAGTTTCAATTTGCGCAAGGACTGACGGCGGGTCTGACTGGCTCTCTACTTTGGGATGACTCCTGGCGATCGCGGTCCGAACTGAGTCAGTCGTTTATCCCACTGGGTGATGGTTCTCTGCGCAGCAACGATGAATACAGGGTAGAGCGTACGTCGCGCACCATCGGCTTGAGCGGGTTTGTGACCGGCGGGGTCAATCTCAACGATCTGCACGAACTTGACGTTACCTGGATGCGACTTCGCCAGACCGAAGACGAAACCACGCGCCAGATCGGGTACAACCTTGATGAAGACGGGATTATCCGAATTAACGAGTTGAAGTGGGAAGAGCGCGAGCTCATGACCTATCAGTTACAGGGCAGCCATGTGTTTCCAGCTCTCAACAGTGCTCGAATCGAATGGGACTACTCGGATTCAACCGCTGAACTCAGCACGCCGGACCAGCGCAAGTATCGCTATGACCCAGACCCGGTCGCCGGATTTATCTTCTCTCGCCGCGCTGACTCAAATATTCGGCGCTACACAGCGCTGGACGATGCGGCTGTCGACTTCGGTGCAGACGCCTTCCTGCCTGTCCAGTGGGGGCAGCTGGATGGCGAAATCAGTACCGGGTTTCGACTGCTGGAAAAAGATCGCGAATCCAGCATTCGTCGATTCAACTTTCAGGGAATCTCCGGTCTTTCGCTCGTCGAGCGACGCGAGCAGAACGTGGAAGACGTTTTCAGTCCGGAAAACATCGGTCGCGGCGCCTTAAGCCTTCGGGAGCTCACCCGCAATAGCGATACCTACGCGGCGTCACTGGATGTTGAAGCTTTTTATGCGGCCTTGGACTTCACCTTGTTGGATACTTTCAGAGTATCCGGCGGTGTCAGGGTTGAAGACTGGAAGCAGAACGTGCGGACGTTCAGCCTGTTCGAACCCGACACGCTCGAGTCCGAGTCCAATCTGGGCGATATGGACTACTTCCCGTCGCTGTCATTGACCTGGCTGATCAGCGAAAAGCAGCAGCTTCGTCTGAGCTATGCCGAAACAATTATCCGGCCTGACTTCAAGGAACTGTCCGACTCGCCTTCGACCGATCCGCTCCTTGAGCGAGAGGTGATCGGGAATGCCGATCTTGTGCCGTCAGATGTCGAGCATGCTGATATCCGATGGGAGTTTTACCCGGAGCCCGGCGAGCTGTTTTCCGTGGGCCTTTTCTACAAGCGGATTTTTCAGCCTATCGAGTTGACAGTGCTTCCTGGTGTGGCGCAATTGCTGACGTTTAAAAATGCGCAGGAAGCGGAGAATTTTGGCCTCGAGATTGAAGGGCGAAAGACGCTGGGGTTTGTTGATCAGTGGCTGGGCTGGGATAACGTGTTTGATCCGGTTTATATCGCTGGAAATATCTCGTTCATTGAGTCCGAGATCACCATTGACCCTGACGATCGCGGAATTCTGACTTCCACTTCGCGCCCGCTGCAGGGGCAGTCTCCTTCCATCGTGAACTTTCAGCTGGGTTATGACCAGCCGGACCTGGGCATTGAAGCGACCGTTCTCTACAACTTCGTGGGCGAGCGAATCGCTGAGGTGGGTGTTTTGGGCGCGCCCGACAAGATCGAGCAGGGCCAGGGCATTCTGGATTTTGTTTTCCGCTGGCGCTGGAACGATCGACTCGCGTTTAGCGCAAAGTTCGGCAACTTGCTAAATCAGAAATTCGAAGTCAAGCAGGGTCCTGAGACAACGCTGCGGTACGGCAACGGAAGAACGCTTGGCTTGGGGCTGGACTACGATTTCTTCTGAGTTGTAATCGTTGTGACATATGGCGGTCATGGTCATGAAACCGCCGGGGCTTATCGTTTCAAGTGGACTGACGCAGCTGCGTTGAAAGTCTTTCATTGAAGCTCACGCTCACTTAAAGAGGAAAACGATTCCATGTTTCAGAATTTGACCCGTAACGTCCTTGCGGTCGCGGTAGGAACGGCGCTGGCGGCCAGTTCCGCCCATGCATTCGTTGTTAACAATACTTTCAGCGGCAACTGGGCCGAAACCCTGGAAGCCAACGTGGCCCGCGGCATGATCATTGATATCTATGAGAACGCAGACGCTTCTGGCGATTTCGCGCCGGCCGCTCTGGTTCAATGGTTTACACACCGTGACGGACAGCCTGTTTGGCTATTCTCGAACCTTGCTCAGATCGATCCGAATACCAATTCAGTCGATCTGGATTTCGTAGAGTTCACGGGTGGTGAGTTCGCTCCCGACCTTGTGACGCCGACTGATGAGACGTGGGGCACAGGAACGCTGACGTTCAATAGCTGCCAGTCCGCAAGCTTGTCTTATGACGGGCCGGATGGAACTGGAGTTATCGAGGGGCTTTTCAATCTCAAGGGCGAAAACTGCGTAGTCGATGAAGTTTTCGACAGTTGTCCGGATTTCGCAACGGCCGGTCCGCTTGAAGGCTCCTGTGTTCTTGAGGGCGAGGTCTCAGCCGATATCACGTTGACCAACGAAACCCTCTGGCTGCTGAGCGGGCAGGTTCGCGTGCTCAACGGCGCTTCAGTCACCATCGAGCCGAATACCGAGATCGTGGGTGGGGCTCTGGATGCCGCTTCCTTCGATACCTTTGTCGTCGCCCAAGGTGGCCAGATCTTTGCTGAAGGCACACCGGAAAATCCCATCATCATGCGTGGCGTTGATCCAATCGGTGAGTTCCGTGATGATCTGCGTGGCCAGTGGGGTGGCCTGGTTGTCAACGGGTTCGCGCCGATTAACGGCTGTATCGAAGGACAGGATCCCTGTACCGCTGAGGGCGAAGGTGATACCGGCACTTATGGCGGTAACGATCCGCACGATAACAGCGGCGTCATGCGCTACCTGATTGTCTCAAACGCCGGCTTCCAGTTCACTGAAGAAGATGAACTGAACGGGATCGCCCTGCAGGGTGTGGGTGACGAAACGACGTTCGAGAACATTCAGGTCCACCTCAACGCGGATGATGGCATCGAGTTCTTTGGTGGCACCGTCAATGCGCGCAGAATCGTGCTGACCGGTATTGGTGACGACAGCATTGACTGGACCCAGGGCTGGCAAGGTGACGTGCAGTACGCGGTTGTCAAGCAGTACCTTGATGATGGTGATCAGGGGATTGAGGGTGACAACAACGGCGACGCTAATGATTCCGAGCCCCGCGCGCTTCCAATCATCGCCAACGCGACCTTTGTAGGTTCTTCGAATGCAGATATCGGCTGGCTGATCCGCGAAGGGTCCGGTGTTTCAATTGCGAACTCGGTTGTTACTGGCTTCGGCGATGAGTGTGTCGATATTGATCAGGCATCCACTTTCGCAAATGCCGACAACCTGACCTTCGTCAATAACGTCATCGGTGAGTGCGGCGACGGCCCGTTCAGCGAAGAGGCTGATGATCCCATCGCGGTCTCATCACTGTTCCCGTCAGACCAAGGTAACGTGCAGGCTGATCCAATGCTGATGAACTATGCCCCGATGGCCGGTTCACCCGCATTGAATATTGGCGCTGTTCCTTACCGTGACAGCTTCTTCGACAACGTCAACTACGCAGGTGCTATTCCGAGTGCGGCGGCTGACTGGACCGCTGGCTGGACCGTGGGTCTGGATCGCGATACGCAGTAAGTCCGGCTCATCGCTCTTTGCCTGTTATGCAGCAGGCATGTAAAAACGCCGCGGTGGAAGCCGCGGCGTTTTTTATTGCAATGACCTGAAGAACGTTCAGCGCGCTATTGATTGCCGCGCTCTCGTCCCGGGAATCGATGCGAGCGGCCCATGAACGGCAGTTTCAACTTACCAATGGTTGCAATGCGTTCTTCGGCCATGCGGTCGGCGGCTTTCCAGGTTGGAATGCCATCCCGCTTGGCGATCTGGAAAATCTTGGAGACGTTGTAATAAATGGTGCGCATCATGCGCTTGGCACGTTCGCGGTTATAGCCTTCAAACTCGATCGAGACGTTCATCAGGCCACCGGCGTTGACCGCGTAGTCGGGCGCATACAGAATGTTGCGCGCTTCCAGTTCATTGCCGCACTCATCGGTGGCCAGCTGGTTGTTGGCCGCGCCACAGACGATCTTGAACCGGAAACGGGGCAGGGTCTGCTCGTTGACCACCGCGCCCAGCGCGGTCGGGCAGAAAACGTCGGCGTCCACTTCATAAATATCATCGAGAGCTACGGCCTCGCAGCCCAGTTCCACGGCCTTGGCCACGGCGTCTTCGTTGATGTCGGTGACAAAGACTTTGGCGTTCTCGGCGCGCAGCAGCTTGATCAGCTCGAAGCCGACGTGACCGACGCCCTGGACGGCATAGCTGTAGTCGCCGAACTCCTCGTCGTTGAAGCGGTGCGAGAGCGATGCGCGAATGCCCTGCAGCGTGCCGAATGCGGTAAACGGTGACGGATCACCCGAGCCGCCGTGCACCTGATGGACGCCGACGCAGTTGTCGGTTTCCTGAAACACATATTCCATGTCGTTGACGTCGATGCCGACGTCTTCGGCCGTGATGTAGCGCCCGTGCAGCGACTCGATAAAGCGCCCGAACGAACGAAACAGTGCTTCGGACTTGTCCTTGCGTGGATCGCCAATCAGCACCGATTTGCCGCCGCCCAGGTTCAGGCCGGCCACCGCTGCTTTGTAGGTCATGCCGCGCGACAGCCTGAGTACGTCTTCAAGCGCTTCCTGCTCGGTGGCATACGGCCACATGCGCAAGCCGCCCAGGGCGGGGCCCAGCGTGGTGTTGTGAATGGCGATGATGCCTTTGAGGCCGGCATCCTTGTTGTGGCAAAACACGACCTGCTCGTGCTCGGTCGAGTCGATAACTTCAAACAGATTCATGCAGAAACCTCCGCCACCCGCGCTTCTTTGTCGCGGGCATCAATGGCGACCGGAACCCCGATGAACCGGCCAAGAAAGAGACCGCCGGCGAATGCGCACATTCATGCCGGCGGCATAGCGTTTCTAGTTTAGCGGAATCCGCGCGAGCGGAGGTTTCAGTTTTTTTTGGGGGGGATGCACCATCAGACCCGAACCGTGCCAGCCGGGCCAGCGCGTGTCGGGCTAGTTGAAAGCGGCGCCGGGCTTGCTGCCGGCGGCTTTGAGGATCTTGGCCAGCGGGCAAAAGCCGGTGAAGGCGGCCTGGAGCATGTTGAACCCCACGAAGGCGGTGAGGAAGAGCCAGTAGACGCTGTGGATTTGCGACAGGCCGACGCTTATGAGAATCATCAGCCCGGCAAAGGCGAAAACAAAGCGATCAATGTTCATATAACGTATTCCTTGAGAATGCGAGTTCAAGTGTTCTTGGTGTATAAATATAAGATATAACTAATATTAATGCAAGCGCTGGCAAAGCCGCGATTCGGCTACCATCCTGTCATGACTCATTCAATCCTGCTTGGCAAAGGCGATCATCAGGTCCACCTGGCCGGTGAATACGCCAATCGTCACGGTCTTGTTGCCGGTGCCACGGGTACCGGCAAGACCGTCACCCTGCTGGTTCTGGCCGAGGGTTTTTCGCGCATGGGCGTGCCCGTCTTCATGGCTGACGCCAAGGGCGATGTCTCCGGCCTGGCCGCGGCTGGCACGCCGCACCCGAAGATCGATGAACGGCTGGCGTTCATCGGCATCGACGACTACCACCAGGAGCCCAGCCCGCTGGTGTTCTGGGACCTCTGGGGTGAGGCCGGCCATCCGGTCCGCGCCACGGTCACCCAGATTGGCCCGACGCTGCTGGCGCGCATGCTGGAGCTCAACGACACCCAGGAAGGCGTGCTCAACGTGGTCTTTCGGGTCGCCGATGAGTCCGGCCTGTTGCTCCTAGACCTCAAAGACCTGCGCTCCTTGCTGACCCACGTGGCTGAAAACCGCAAGGAAGTCAGCGCCCGGTATGGCCTGGTCAATACCGCCTCGATCGGTGCCATCCAGCGGCGTCTTTTGAGTCTTGAGGCCGACGGCGCCGACCATTTCTTCGCCGAACCGGCGCTGGAGCTGGCCGATCTGATGCGCACCGACCTGTCCGGGCGCGGCGTCATCAACTGTCTGTCAGCCGAGCGCCTGATTCTCAAGCCCAGGCTGTATTCGACCTTCCTGCTGTGGCTGCTGTCGGAGCTGTTCGAGCAACTGCCCGAGGTCGGCGACCAGGACAAGCCGAAGATGGTGTTCGTTTTCGACGAAGCCCACCTGCTGTTCGATGACGCACCGGTCGGCCTGATGCGGCGGGTGGAGCAGGTTGTCCGCCTGATTCGCTCCAAGGGCGTTGGGGTATCTTTCTGCTCGCAGAATCCGGATGACGTGCCCGAAGACGTGCTCGGCCAGCTCGGCAACCGCGTTCAGCACGCGCTGCGGGCGTTCACGCCGCGCGATCAAAAGGCCATAAGAGCGGCGGCCGAAACCTTCGTGCCCAACCCGAAACTGGACGTGACCCAGGCAATAACAACGCTGGGCGTGGGCGAGGCCCTGGTCTCCACGCTGGGCGAAAAAGGCATTCCTCAGCCGGTTGAACGCGCCCTGATTGCCCCACCGCGCTGTCGCATGGGCCCGCTGAAACCCGAAGAGCGCGAAGCGGTAAGGGCGCGCAGCCCGGTGGGCGCCAAATACGATCAGACGCTGGACCGCGAGTCGGCCTACGAGCTGCTACAGAAACAGGCTGAAGCCGCGGCCCGAGCCGCAGAGGAAGAAGCCGAGCGAGCAGCGGCTGAGAAAGCGGCCAGAGAGGCCTCGTCGCCGCAGCCGAAACGCTCAAGTCGGAAATCGCGCTCGTCTTCTCGCCGTCAGTCATCGGGCGAGGCGTTTTTCAAGTCGACGATGCGAACGATGGGACGCACCATCGGCCGCGAAATCTCTCGCAACCTGATGGGTATCCTGTTCGGAAAGAAGTAAGCGTTACTGGGCCTGGTCGCCGCAGTGTGGGCGGCAGAACTGATTGTAGAGCTCTGCCATCACGCCGCGAACCTCATGCCCGGCCAGCGAATAATAAATAACCTGCTGGTCGCGCCGGGTCTTGACCACGCCGGCGTTGCGCAGAACGGCCAGGTGCTGCGACAAGGCTGACTGGCTCAGGGGCAAATGTTCATTGAGTTCGCCGACAGAAAATTCCTGGCTCAATAAATGGCAAAGAATCATCAAGCGATGCGGATTGGCCATCAGCTTTAAAAACTGCGCGGCCTGCTCTGCGTGCTCCGCCATCTCTTCAGGCGGCGGCTTTGGGTATTGGTCTATAACTGCAACTGACTGGTCCATGGGCCGCATTATTACTCAGCTCCGGGCCACGTGCATCTGATCTGCATCAATTTTTATACCCAGAGGTAAAATAATTTTATGTCAGAGCCTGCCGAACAGATATTGAGCCGCCGAGCGTCGTCCTCGCCGCTGCGCGTGGTCACCGCCGCCAGCCTGTTTGACGGCCATGATGCAGCCATCCACCTGATGCGCCGCCTGATCCAGGCCCAGGGCTGTGAGGTGATTCACCTGGGTCACAACCGCTCGGTCGCCGAAATCGTGCGCGCGGCGGTGTGCGAAGACGCCGACGCCGTGGCGATCAGCTCCTACCAGGGCGGGCATAACGAGTTCTTCCGCTACCTGGTCGATCAGCTGGCCGAACACGGGGCGGGGCACGTTCAGGTCTTCGGCGGCGGTGGCGGCACCATCACGCCGGCCGAGATTCGGGAACTGCAGGACTACGGCGTCAACCGCATCTACCACCCCGAAGACGGCAGGCAGATGGGGCTGGTTGAGATGATTGAGGATCTGGTGGCCCGGGCTTGGAAAGGACGCGAAGAGTTGGAAAGATCGGGTTCCGGTTTCCGGTTTCCGGTTTCCGGGGATGAGCTTGCGGATCTTCAGATTGCGCGGGTTCTTTCTTCGATCGAAAACGGCACCATTCCATCAGACCAGCTTGAAACCCTCCGCCATACCCCCCGGAACCCGGAACCCGGAACCCGGAACCCGATAATCGGCCTAACCGGCACCGGCGGCGCCGGAAAATCGTCCGTCACCGACGAACTCCTCAACCGCTTCCTGCAGTTTTTCCCCGACATGCGCATCGCGGTGCTGGCCGTCGATCCGACCCGGCGGCGCACCGGCGGGGCGCTGCTCGGTGATCGCATCCGCATGAACTCGCTGCGCTCGGAGCGGATCTTCATGCGCTCCATGGCGACCCGCCGCCAGCATCGGGCCGTCTCAGAGGTTGTGGCAGACAGCCTGGCGTTCCTCAAAAGCTGCGATTTTGATCTGCTCATTCTGGAGACCGCCGGTATCGGCCAGTCCGACTCAGAAGTGGTCGATCTGGTCGACTTTCCCGTCTACGTCATGACCTCCGACTACGGCGCAGCCAGCCAGTTGGAAAAAATCGACATGCTCGATTTTGCAGAGTTGGTCGTGTTGAACAAGTTCGACCGCCAAAGCGCCGAAGACGCGCTCAGAGACGTGCGCAAGCAGTGGCGACGAAACCGCCTGGCCTTCGACCTGAATGATGAAGACGTGCCGGTCTATCCGACCATCGCCTCGCAGTTCAACGATCCGGGGGTGACCTGGATGTTTGGCAATCTTTGTCGCTTGTTGCAGGAAAAGATGGGTTGCGGGTTGCGGGTTCCGGGTTCCGGAGAAGAGAGTGGTGGCTGGGAATCGGGGGTCGGGAGCCGGTGTGATTTTGCGCCGGAGATTGAATTGGCGGATAGGGAGCCAAAGCCCTCGGTATTGA
>CAZIMY010000083.1:0-11361 GCA_964540315.1 uncultured Wenzhouxiangella sp. | reverse complement strand
GGTGACATCAGCCAGGCGGTGCCATCAATCAGCTCATAGCGCACGTCCTCGGGCCAGGTCCGGTAATCGCCGTAGGTGTAATGGTGATCGTCGCGTTGCTGCAAGGCCATGGGCAATCCTGTTTCAAGGCTTGATCAAGATTCTACCCACGCGGTCGAAAACTTGCCAGCACGAGCGTTGCTCGCCGACCAAAAGCGCCGGGTCAACAAATACGCCGGCGGTGGCTGGCCTGCGGCGAACCTGCGATAATACCGGCAGATTCTGATCATAAGAGGGTTCTTTCTGATGACCGAGGACGTCGTATTTGTTGCCGCCCGCCGCACGGCGATCGGTTCTTTTCAGGGCCAGTTTGCACCGGTCAAGTCTCCCCAGCTTGGCGCAGCCATCATCAGCGCGGTCATGGCCGACTCGGGCGTTGATGGTGGGGACATCTCGGAAGTGATCATGGGCTGCGTACTGCCGGCCGGCACCGGTCAGGCACCGGCCAGGCAGGCGGCTTTGGGCGCTGGCCTGCCGCTGAGCGCGGGTGCAACGACGATCAACAAGGTCTGCGGTTCAGGACTGAAATCCGCCATGTTCGCCAGCGATCTGATCCGCGCAGGCAGCGCCGATGTGGTGGTTGCCGGCGGCATGGAATCGATGACCAATGCGCCGTACCTGATGGACCGGGGTCTGCGCATGGGCCACGTTCAGGCGCTGGATCACATGTTCTACGACGGTCTGCAGAACCCTTACGACGGCAACATGATGGGCGGGTTCGCCGAAAAATGCGCGGCCAAGTACGCCTTCAGCCGAGAAGACCAGGACGCATTTTCGAAAACCTCGGTTGAGCGCGCGATGGCCGCAATGTCCAGCGGGGCCTTTGCGGACGAAATCGCACCGGTCACGGTCAAAACGCGCAAGGGCGAGTTGGAAATCACTGCCGACGAGGAACCGCCGCGCTGTAACGTCGACAAGATGCCTGCGCTCCGCCCGGCCTTTGCCAAAGACGGCACGATCACCGCGGCAAGCTCATCGATAATTTCCGACGGTGCAGCCGCCTTCGTCATGATGAGCGCAGACGAGGCCAATCAGCGCGGTCTGGCACCGCTGGCTCGGGTCGTCTCTCACGCCACCCACGCCCACGAGCCGGAATGGTTCACCACCGCCCCGGTCGGTGCTATTGCCAAATGCCTGAAACAGGCCGGATGGTCGGCCGATCAGGTTGATCTCTGGGAAATCAACGAAGCGTTTGCCACCGTCACCATGGCAGCCATGAAAGAGCACGGCCTCGATCACAGCAGGGTCAACGTCAACGGCGGCGCCTGCGCGCTCGGTCATCCCATCGGCGCCAGCGGCGCGCGCATCCTGGTCACGCTGATCCACGCCCTCAAGAAACACCAGCTCAGAACGGGCGTGGCCTCGCTGTGTATCGGCGGCGGAGAAGGCGTTGCGATGGCCGTGGAGCTACTCTGACACCAGTGCGATCATGACGACAGACTGGGTCAAGCTGGTCGAGGTCGGCCCACGCGACGGGCTGCAGAACGAGCCCTACACCGTCCCGACCTCACTGAAACTGGACCTGATTGACCGGCTCGGCCAAACAGGCCTAAAGGTTATCGAGTCGACCAGTTTTGTGAGTGATCGCGCCATTCCTCAGATGGCCGACGCCGAAGAGGTGATTTCCGGTCTCAAGCGGCGCGAAGGCATCCGCTATCCCGCTCTGGTGCCCAACGAACGCGGCTACGACCGGGCGCGCAGCGTTGGGGTTGACGAGGTAGCGCTGTTCACGGCCGCATCCGAGGCCTTCAATCGCCGCAACATCAACTGCAGTATCGAGGAATCCATGCGCCGCTTCGCGCCGGTCGTTCACCGGGCGCGCCAGGACGGTGTCAGGGTGCGCGGCTACGTCTCCACCGTGCTGGGCTGCCCCTATCAGGGCGAGGTTCCGGTCGCCGACGTGGTGCGCGTCGCCGAGGCATTATTCGAGGCCGGCTGCGAGGAGATTTCGCTCGGCGATACGATCGGGGTGGGTACCCCCGGCAAGGCCGCCGAGATGCTGCGCTCGGTCAGCGCATCGATTCCGATCGGGCAGTTGGCCGTGCACTTCCACGACACCTACGGCCAGGCTTTGGCTAACATCATGGCTTGTCTGGATGTGGGCGTACGGGTGGTTGACAGTGCCGTTGCCGGGCTGGGCGGTTGTCCCTACGCGCGTGGTGCAACGGGCAACGTGGCAACCGAAGATGTGATTTACATGCTTGAGGGCATCGGCATGCAAACGGGCGTCGACCTGATCGCCATGGCCCGCACCGGCGACTGGATCGCAGGGGAATTGGGGCGGCCGCGGTCGCGGGCCGGCCAGGCGGTGCTCAAAAGACACTGAGGCTTTTAGGGTGGGGAGTCGAATCTGAAATGAAACTAGCGTCCGTCAAAGGCGTCATTACCGGTGGCGTTTCTGGGCTGGGTCTGGCTGTTGCCAGGCACCTGGTCAGCCACGGCGCCAGCGTCACCCTGTTTGATGTTGATGCAACAAAATCCGGACAAGCCATTGCCGAACTGGGTGCGGCCTCGGCAACGTTCCTTGAAGTCGATGTCACAAGCGAATCTGCGGTAAAGGGCGCCATTGAGGAAGCTGCCCATGCCATGGGGGGACTGAATCTGGCGGTCAGCTGCGCCGGTGTTCTGGGCGCAGGCCGCGTACTGGGTCGTGACGGTCCGATGCCGCTGGAGCGCTTTGCCGGCACGGTGATGGTCAACCTGGTCGGCAGCTTCAATGTCGCCAAAGCTGCCGCTGAACAAATGCAAGGCAACGAACCCGGAGCAGACGGCGAACGTGGAGTCATCATCAATACCGCATCAATCGCCGCCTTTGAGGGCCAGATCGGTCAGGCCGCCTATGCCGCATCGAAGGCAGGCGTGGCCGGGATGACCTTACCCATGGCGCGCGAGTTCTCGCGGATCGGGGTACGGGTCATGACGATTGCGCCGGGTGTCTTCCACACACCAATGGTCGACATCATGCCCGAACCCATTCAGCAGGCCCTCGGCGAATCCATTCCCTTCCCGAAGCGACTGGGTCAGGCCGACGAGTTTGCCAGCCTTGTCGCGCACATCATCGAAAATCGTTATTTCAACGGCAGCGTCATCAGACTGGACGGCGCCGTTCGACTGGAACCCAAGTAACCAAGGATCACAATCCGACACATGCAGACTTTTTCGGAACTAGAAAACTACGTCAACCAGCACTACAAGGTGGTGCACCACGAGCCGTTCATGCTGGCGGTCGACGTCAAGGTGGGCGCCGACGGCCGCAGCCAGGATATCTGGCTGGCAGAACTGAAAAACAGCGACGAGCGCCGAATTTTACGATTCGAGACCAATATTGCGCCCCTGCGCGAGCATGACGCGGAAAAGTGCCTGCGCGTCAATCTTATGCTTCGCATTGGCTACCTGGCCGTCGGAGATATGGACGGCACGCCTTTTATCAAGCTGTGCCACAACCTGACTTACGATCTGATTAGCGAATCTTCCCTTCGCTACGTGATCAATCACATGGCCCTTCTGGGCGACAATATTGAAGACACGCTGACCGGCGGCGAAGACTTATTCTGACCACCTCTTAAACAGGACAACGAACATGGACATGGCAAATCTCCAGCAAATGCTGGCCGACTACAACGTGATCGCTCTGGGTACCCGATTGCTCGGCGCCATTGTAATTTTTCTAATCGGTCGCTGGATCGGCAAGCGCATCGTCAGCGCCATTTCGAAAAACATGGAAAAGCGCGGCATCGACGCTTTGCTGGTGGCTTTTGTCAGCAATATCCTCGGCGTTCTGATGCTGGTGGTCGTGCTCATGATTGCCCTTGGCCACCTGGGTATCCAGCTCACCCCGCTGATTGCCATACTCGGCGGCATGGCGCTGGCCATCGGTCTGGCCTTGCAGAGCAGCCTGAGCAATTTTGCATCCGGCATCATGCTGGTGATTTTGCGACCGTTTACGCGCGGACATTTTGTTGAGGCAGGCGGCGTCTCGGGCACGGTGACGTCGGTCGGCATTTTCAACACCCAGCTGCAAACGCCAGACAACCGCCTGGTCATCGTCGGCAACAGTGCGATCACGGGCAACCCGATCACCAATTACTCAGCGTTTGACACCCGCCGCATCGACCTGGTGATTGGAGTGGGCTACGGCGACGACCTCAAACAGGCCCAGTCGGTCATGCAGCGAGTGATCGAATCGCATGAGAAGGTACTCAAAGACCCCGAGCCTGCAATCCTGCTGATGGAACTGGGAGAGTCCAGCGTCGATTTTGCCGTACGCCCATGGGTAAATACACCCGACTACTGGACCACGCGCAGTGACCTCATGGAAAGCCTGAAGACCGAACTTGAAGCGGCTGGATGCTCTATTCCGTTTCCGCAGCGCGATGTGCACCATTACAACGTCGACGACGACAAAGCGGCTGCCTGACGAACTTCAGGAAAACAACCACCGGCTGGCGTTCAACGCCGGCCGGTCACTTAAAAGCGGCGCCCCTCAATCTTCGCTGCCATAACTCTTGATGATATAGCCGCCCGATTTCTCGTCGTGCTGAAGCTGCAACAGCCCAAGCTTCTGGGCTTCCTGGAGCAGATGGTTGAAGCTCTTGAAACCGTGATAGCTTTCTGAAAAACCCGGTTTGCGGCGCTTCAGTGCCTGCTTGATCATCGAACCCCAGACCTTTTCCTCGGCGTCCCGGTCGGAGAACAACGCTTCGGTCGTTTCCAGCACCAGGTCAAAGGCTTCCTGAGCCTTGGCATCCGGTGTGGCGATTTCAACCGCAGGACTTTTGGAGGGCGTCTTTTTGGCGGTCTTTTTCTTGCTGACTTTCTTCTTGGCGGCCGCCTTCTTCTTCGTCTCGCTGTTGCGGATCAGATCATCGTAAAAAATGAACTCGTCGCAGTTGGCGGTCAGCAGGTCAGAAGTCGAGCTCTTGACGCCGACGCCAATCACGGTTTTATTGTTTTCGCGGAGCTTTGACACCAGCGGAGAAAAATCCGAGTCGCCGCTGATCACCACGAAAGTATCTACGTGTGATTTGGTGTAACACAGGTCGAGAGCGTCGACCACCATTCGGATATCGGCTGAATTCTTGCCCGATTGCCTGAGATGGGGGATGTCAATCATTTCGAAGGCGGCCTCGTGCATGCCTGCCTTGAAGTCGCGGTAACGACCCCAGTCACAATAGGCTTTCTTGACAACGATATTGCCCTTGAGCAGCAGGCGCTCAAGCACCTTCTGGATATCGAAGGCGGCATAGCGGGCGTCGCGAACACCGAGCGCGATGTTTTCAAAATCACAGAACAGGGCCAGGTTTCGGGTGGGAGTAGGTTCGTTCAAAGCAGGACCGTCGGCTTAGGGTTGGTATGATCTCCATGGTACCGGAACCCCAGAGCTTTTAAGGCCGTCATGCAGGTAATCTTCAGCCATGGTCACGTCTCCAGCCCGAATTCCCACAAGATCCGCGCGCTGGCCCCCATTGCCGAGGCCGCCGGCCATAAGACCGAGGCCATTGACTATCGTGATTTACGCGATGATCCCGCCGGTCGCGTCGAACGTTTGTGGACCCGCCTCAGCGAGCTCAACCAGCCCGCAGTGCTGGTCGGCTCGTCGATGGGCGGTTATGTCTCGGTGGCGGCGGCCTGCAGGGTTCCTGTCGCCAGATTGTTCCTGCTGGCGCCCGCGCTTTATCTCAACGACCGCTATCCGGACGTCGGCCTGATCGAGGAACACTACCCGGTGCGTTGCGAGACCGTGAGCGTGATCCACGGCTGGCAAGACGCCATCATTCCCTGGCAGAACGCGCTTCGCTTTGCCGAGGAGCGACAGGCGGCTCTGCACCTGCTCGATACCGATCACAGGATGAAGGATGCAATGGGGATGATTTCGGAGTTGTTTGAGGCTTTTTTAGCCAGGCTTGATTAGCCGAGTTTGTAGTTTCGGGTTTCGGGTTTCGGGTTTCGGGTTCCGGGTTCCGGGTTTCGGGTTCCGGGTTCCGGGTTCGGGAAACCTTTGAAGTTGTTTTTCCGGAAACCGGAAACCGGAAACCCTCGACCCGTTACACGTTTAACTCCTTCAAATTCCGGTAGTACTCCAGCGCCTCCGGATTGGCCAGCGCCGACGTATTCCTGACTTCGCGACCATGGATCACCTGGCGCACCGCCAATTCCGTAATCTTGCCGGAAACGGTACGCGGAATATCGGGCACGGCAATAATTTTCGCCGGCACGTGCCGGGGCGTGGTGTTGGCGCGGATGGTCTGTCGGATACGCGTCTGCAGCTCGTCGTTCAGGTCCATTCCTTCGCGCAGCCGCACGAAAAGCACCACGCGGACGTCTGCCTGCCAGTCCTGTCCCACGCAAATGGATTCCAGCACCTCGTCCAGTTTCTCCACCTGGCGGTAGATTTCAGCGGTGCCGATTCGAACACCGCCGGGGTTGAGCGTGGCATCAGAGCGGCCGTAAATCACCACACCGCCACGCTCTGTCAGCCTGGCAAAGTCGCCGTGGCTCCAAACACCGGGCCAGGTCTCAAAATAAGCCGCCCGATATTTTTCATCATCAGGATCGTTCCAAAAACCGACTGGCATGCACGGAAACGGTAGCGAGCAGGTCAACTCGCCCGTCTCTTCGGTCACCACTTGGCCATCATCCGAGCGGATCTCAACTTTCATCCCCAGACCGCGGCACTGCAGTTCACCTTTGTAGACCGGCAGCAGCGGATTGCCCAGCGCAAAGCACGACACGATGTCGGTGCCACCTGAAATCGAGCTCAGCTGGAGATCGGCCTTGACGTCGCGGTAGACGTAGTCGAAAGACTCCGGCAACAAGGGCGACCCCGTCGAGAGAATGGCCTTGAGCGAACCCAGACCGTGGCTTTCACGCGGCTTGATCCCGGCCTTGTCGCAAGCCGCAATCCACTTGGCGCTGGTCCCGAACACCTGAATATCTAGCTCATCGACGAGATCCCAAAGAGCGTTTCCGTCCGGGTAAAACGGCGAGCCGTCGAACAGCACCAGGGTTGATTCGACCGCCAGGCCCGAGACCAGCCAGTTCCACATCATCCAGCCGCAGGTAGTGAAGTAGAACAATCTTTCGTTGGGTTTGAGGTCAGTGTGCAGCATCAGCTCCTTGAGATGCTGCAGCAGCGTACCGCCGGCGCCGTGCACGATGCACTTGGGCACGCCCGTGGTGCCAGAGGAGTACAAGATGTAGAGCGGGTGATCAAAGACCAGCCGCTCAAAGTCGATTTCGGCTGCGTCGTTGGCGGTAAAAGCGTCCCACAGCTGTGCCTTCGGCAGCTCAGTGAGCTCGGGCGCCGGGTCCATGTAGGGCACCACGACAATCCGCTCGACCGACGGCAGCTGCGGGGCCAGCTCGCGAATCCGACCCAGACAGTCAAAGTTCTTGCCGTTGTAGCGATAAGCCGCGCAGACAAACAAAACCTTGGGTTCAATCTGACCGAATCGATCAAGTACGCCTTGGACGCCGAAATCCGGCGAGCACGACGACCAGACTGCACCCATGGACGTTGCCGCGAGCATCGCAATCACCGTTTCGGGCAAATTGGGCAGGTAGCCGGCAACCCGGTCGCCGGGCTGAACACCCGCCTTTTTCAGGGCATCAGCCGCGCGGGCCACGGCCGCATAAAGCTCCGCGTGGCTCAGTTGGCGCCGAGACCCGTCTTCGCCAGCAAAAATGATGGCCGGCTCATGATCGCGACGCCGGAGCAGGTTCTCAGCAAAGTTCAGCCGGGCGTCCGGAAACCAGCGGGTGCCCGGCATTTTTGGCCAGTTCTCAGTGGTGCGTTGGCCAGGACCATCGCCGATAACCCCGGCAAAGCCCCAAAGTTCGCGCCAGAAGATGTGTGGCTGCTCGACCGACCACTCGTACAGGTTTGTGTAGTCGTCGACAGAACCATCGACACTGCCACGAATCCGCTCGATAAAGCGCTGCATGTGGCTGGCGTCGGCGCGTTGGCGGGATGGAATCCAAAGTGGTTCTGACATGGCGTTCCTAAAATATGTTTCGATATCGACGGGCCTTAAGCCTACCCAGCCAAAGCTGCGGCTGTCACCTGTACTTTTGGCCGGCGCGACCCGGCAGCGCGGGCACCGTCCCGTCTTTGCTGAGCCGATAAACCGTCCACTCCGACATCGCTTCGGCACCCAGCGATTCGTAGAAATCAATGGCCGGCTGATTCCAGTCCAGCACGCTCCATTCCATTCGACCATAGCCACGCTCACGGGCATGCCTGGCCAGTTCGACAAGCAAGGCCCGACCGATACCCTTGCCGCGATAAGACGCCTGAACGTACAGATCTTCCAGATACAGTCCGGGCCGACCCAGAAAAGTTGAGAAATTGCGAAAATACAAAGCCAGACCAATCGCTTGACCGCCGGACTCGGCCAGCAGCGCTTCGGCAACGGCGCCCTCGCTAAACAGGTGTTCGCTGAGCAGCGCGGGCGTCGCGCTCACCTCATGGGCAAGCTGCTCGTACTCTGCCAACTCTTTGATCAACCGAAGAATGCTGGACTCATCGCCAGGTTCGGCCCTGCGAATCCGGAATTGATTACCGGCCATAGCTAAAACACATTGATTTCATCGCATTAATCATTTGGACAAATAGTAGTCAAGGCGTAAAATCTTAGCTCTGGCTAACAAATTTACACCCTCAGGATTCTCCATGGCGCGCTACAAGACCCTATCGTTCGCTTTCGTGCACATGATCGTGGCCTTCAGTGTCGTCTACCTGATGACCGGAAGCTGGGCTCTGGGCGGCGCCATCGCGCTTTTGGAGCCGGCTGCCAACACGGTTGCCTATTTCTTCCACGAAAAAGCCTGGGAGCGTTTCACTTCGCGGCAATCAGCGAAGCAAGCTGACGATAGATGGGCCAACGACCAGGCAGTCGTCTGATCGCCGACCCTGATTGATCGAGAACGATCTACCGGCCAAGCGGCCTAAAGCGCCTTTTCAAGTTCCGGCACAAGCTCAAACAAATCCCCCACCAAACCGAAATCAGCGATCTCGAAAATCGGCGCCTCGGCGTCTTTATTGATCGCCACGATTGTGCCGGCATCCTTGATGCCAGTCAGGTGCTGGATCGCGCCTGAAATCCCGATCGCGAAGTACAGATCCGGCGCGATGATCTTGCCGGTCTGGCCGACCTGCAGCTCATTGGGCACGTAACCGGCGTCAACCGCCGCGCGCGAAGCGCCAACGGCTGCCCCCAGCTTTTTGGCGAGGCTGTAGATGATGTCAAAGCTTTCCGAAGAACCCAGCGCACGCCCGCCGGACACGACAACATCGGCCGAGGCGAGATCCGGTCCCTCACCACCGCTGGTCTCCACACCTATGAAGCGGGTATGGGCGGGGTCTTCTGCGGCAGGCGCTAATGGAGAGATTTCCGCGCTGCCGCCCTCGCCCGCCGCAGCAAACGAGGCGGCACGAATCGTACCGACCACCGGCCCGCCCTCGGGCACCTGTACGGTGACGATGGCGTTGCCCGCGTATATCGGGCGCTTGAAGGTGCGCGCGTCAATCACCTCCATGATGTCAGAGACCTGATTTGCACCAATCAGGGCGGCCGCGCGCGGCAACAGGTCTTTGCCGAAAGTGGTCGAACCGGTCAGGATGTGGGTGTAGTCGCCTGCGATCGCGGCGACCTCCGGAGCCAGACGCGCCGACAGCGGATGAGCAAAATCGGAATGGGTGCAGGTCAGGACGCGACTCACGCCGCTGAGTTTGGCTGCCTGCTGGGCCACGCCATCCAGATCAGCCCCGAATAGCACGATATCGATCGCCTCAATTCCAAGCGCGCTGGCGCCCTTGAGCGTTTTGGCCGTAGCCGGGTTCAGCGTCTGGCCGTCGTGTTCTCCAATGATCAGTATTTTCGCCATTACAGCAATCCCTTGTTTTTGAGTTCGCCCAGAAGCTCGTCGACGCTGGCTACCAGCTTGCCGCCGCCGCGCTTGGGCGGAGACTCAAACGATGTCATGACCAGATCCGCTGCCAGTTCGACACCCAGATCGGCGACCGGAATCACGTCCAGAGGTTTGCGCTTGGCCTTCATGATGTCCGGCAGCTTGACGAAGCGGGGCTCGTTGAGGCGCAAATCAGAGGTCATGACCGCAGGCAGATCGACTTCATTGACTTCCAAACCCGCATCCACCTCGCGCGTGACCGTGGCCGTCCCGTCCGACAGTTCCACCCGGGAGGCGAAGGTTGCCTGCGGTCGGCCCCATAGCGCGGCCAGCATCTGACCGGTCTGGCTGCAGTCGTCGTCGATGGCCTGCTTGCCCAGAAAAACGATGCCCGGCTGCTCTTTTTCAACCAGCTTGAGCAGCATCCGCGCCGCGTTCAGCGGCTGGGGCGGCTGGTCTGTTTCAACCTGGATGGCTCGGTCAGCACCCATGGCCAGACCGGTGCGCAGCTGTTGCTGGACCTCGTTGCCACCGATCGACACCACAATGACTTCTTCGGCCTCACCGCGCTCTTTAATGCGCAGCGCTTCCTCCAGGGCAATTTCGTCGAAAGGATTGATCGACATTTTGACGCCGTCGGTCTCCACGCCGGAGCCATCGGGCTTGACGCGGACGCGAACGTTGTAGTCGACCACGCGCTTGATCGTGACCAGTATTTTCATGAGCTCAATTTCAATGATGATGAACAGACAACCGCTTATTGTAGAGCTTGAGTCGAACCGGGATGAAGACGCTTAACGACTTTGGCGGCCCTGTAAACCGGCCACTTTCCGACAGCCTTCGCAATCAAGCAGAAACACCCCGTCGCCGCCGTGCGCGAAATCCAGCCAGATCAGCTCGATATCCGACAGCCAGGCCGCAACCGCTTCGGCTGCCTCGCCGACCTCGCAGATCAGGATACCCTGCGGCTGCAGGCATTGAGCCGCCTGCACGATCAGGCGTCGGACCAGATCCAGGCCGTCAACGCCCGCGACCAAGCCCAATTCCGGCTCCCAGGCTATCTCTGGCGGGAGCGTCTTCATCGAAGCCTCAGGCACGTAGGGCGGATTGGCCAGGATCAATTCATACCGTTGCCCGGACACAGCCTCCAACAAATCAGATTGGCGGGTAAAAACACGGTCGGTCAATCCGTGCGCCTGCACGTTGCGCCGGGCCACTGCCAGAGCCGGGGCTGAAATATCGATCGCGTCGACCCGCAGGTCGGGGAACCGCGTGGCCAGCGCGATGGCGATGCAGCCTGAACCGGTACCCACATCAAGCGCACGCTGGAGCTGATATTCGCTCAGCCACGACTCGAAGCCTTCAGTGATCAACTCGGCCAGCGGCGAGCGCGGCACCAGCACCGACTCGTTG
>CAZIMY010000082.1:7273-11656 GCA_964540315.1 uncultured Wenzhouxiangella sp. | reverse complement strand
AGATGGACTTCACCAGCACCCAGGAGACCCAGGAGCTCTACGATCCGGCCAACACGGTGCTCCGCAGCGAGCAGACCACCGAAGAAATTCGCTCGATTGTTGATCCGGCGCGCGGTGTCCCCGGGGCGCTCGCCAACCAGCCGCTGCTGGAGGATCTGGCCGGGGTCCTTGACGAGGAAGACCCACAGAACTCCGTGCCGTTGTCGCGTCAGAACCTGCGCAACTTCGAGGTCAGCCGGACCATCCGCAATATCCAGTCCGGTCCGGGATCCGTCGAGAGGCTCTCGGTTGCTGTGGTATTGGATGAGCCGACCACCGAAGTGGATGGTGAAACCCAGGCCAACCCGTATACCGATGAGGAAATTCAGCGTTTGACCAGCCTGGTCCAGGAAGCGGTGGGCTTTGATGCCGATCGTGGCGACTCGGTCAGCGTCGTGCAGGCACCCTTCCGCGCGCTGGAAATGACCGACACCGGTGACATTCCGGCGCCGGGCCTGCTTGATCGGATCGATTTCATGGGCATTTTGCGCATCGTCGCCAGCGTCGTCATGGTGCTGCTTCTGATCTTGCTGGTGGTCCGCCCGCTGATGAAGTCGCTGGCCTCGCCGCCGCCGCTGCGCACGCTGAGTCTGCCAGGGGGTGGTGTTCAGGGCCAGGGGCAGCAGCCCCAGCAGCCGTCGTTGCCGGCGGGTGAACAGGGCTACATCGCGCAGGGCGGTTCCCAGCAAAGCCAAACGCGCGCCAACTACGAAGAAAGCCTCAACACCGCGCGTTCCGTGGCCAGCCAGGATCCCAAGCGTGTGGCCAGCGTGGTCAAGCAATGGGTGAACGAAGGTGGCTGAGAAGTCCGATGAGCTGAACGGGGCTGATCGCGCGGCGATTCTCTTGATGTCGCTGGGTGAAGAGCAGGCCTCTGAAGTCCTCAAACACATGGGCGCCAAAGACGTGCAGCGCATTGGCGTTGCCATGGCGGGCCTGCAGACGGTGAATCGCCAGCAGGCCGAAGTGGTTCTTGGTGATTTTGTCACCACGGTCGAGGATCAGACCAATCTGGGGGTTGGCTCGCACGATTACGTGCGGCGCGTGCTGAACCAGGCGCTGGGAGACAAGGGCTCGAACTTGATCGACCGCATCCTGATCGGCCGCGACAGTCGGGGTCTGGAAAACCTCAAGTGGATGGACCCGCGCAGCGTCGCGGAACTGATCCGGATGGAGCATCCGCAGATCATTGCGATCATCCTGGCCTATCTGGAAGCTGATAATGCCGCCGAGGTGCTTGCCTCTTTGCCCGAGCGGGCCCGGCCGGATGTGATCATGCGCCTGGCCACGCTTGACGGCATTCCGCCATCGGCGTTTCAGGAACTGGACGAAGTGCTGGAGCGTCAGTTTTCCGGCAGCGAAAACGTCAAGTCGTCGATGGTGGGCGGGATTCGTTCGGCGGCCGAAATCCTCAACTTTGTCGATGGGGCCAACGAACAGTTGGTCTTGAAGACCGTCGCTGAGAATGACGAGAACCTGAGTCAGCAGATTCAGGATCAGATGTTTGTGTTCGACAATCTGATCGATGTCGACGATCGCAGCATTCAGACCCTGCTGCGCGATATTTCCACCGACACCCTGGTGATTGCGCTCAAGGGCGCTGACGCAGATCTTCTGGACAAGTTCGTCAACAACATGTCCAAGCGGGCCGCCGAAATGCTGACCGAGGACCTGGAGACCAAGGGCCCGGTCAGGCTGTCGGAAGTCGAGGCCGCGCAGCGGGAAATCCTGTCGGCCGCGCGTCGACTGGAAGAGCAGGGCGAGCTCAACCTGAGCGGATCCGGCGAAGAATATGTCTGAGATTCTGTCCCGTGAGTGGCTCGATGACGTCAAGGCATGGCAGCCGCCGGACGTGCGCCGCAACCCCGCCTTGCAAGTGTCAAAACCGCCCGGCCAGCATAGAACCATCCATAGCGCGGCCGAGCTTGAACGTCTCCAGAAGCAGGCCTGGGAAGAGGCCCACGCCGCCGGCCGTCGTGAGGGCCTGGACAAAGGTCTGGCCGAGGGTCGGGATGAGGTTCGCCATCAGGTGCGCCTCCTGAAATCCATGATCCAGTCCCTGCAGCAGCCGCTCGCGGCCATCGACAGCACGGTTGAAAACGAGCTCGCTGAACTTGCCGTGGCGATTGCCCGGCATGTCATTGACGATGAACTGCAGACCCATCCGGAGAGCATCCTCAAGCTGGTGCCGCTCGCGGTCGCCGATCTGCCCGCGGGCAGCCGTGATGTTCGCGTTCGCGTCCATCCGGATGACGCAAAGTTGCTGCATGAGCACCTGCCGGATGGGGATGGGGAGGCCCGCTGGGGGCTGACTGAAGATGCGCGGGTTCGCCGCGGCGGTTGCCAGATCGAGACCCCGAATTCGACGGTTGATGCGACCCTGGAAAAGCGTCTGGAAGCGGTCGTCAGCAAGGTCTTCGGCGAAGACGAAGAGGATTCCGACGGGGCTGGAGCATGAGCGCCGATCAGATGGCGCAGGGCTGGTCTCGCAGACTCAGCGCACGCCGGGCCAACCTCGACGGTGTCGAAACCTATGCCGCCTGCGGCAAGCTCAAGCGCGTTGTGGGTCTCACCCTCGAAGCGGTCGGTTGCGAAGCTTCACTGGGCGATCGCTGCTGGTTGCTCGATGAGCACGATCAGAAGCGGGAGGCCGAAGTGGTCGGGTTTGCCAACGACAGCCTGTACCTGATGCCGATTGAAGATCTGCGGGGTCTGTCACCCAATGCCCGTGTCCTGCCCGGAGGCAAGGCGCTGGATGCGCCGGTGGGAACCGCGCTGCTGGGCCGGGTGATCGACGGTGTCGGCCGCCCGCTGGACGGGCGCGGCCCGCTGCGCGCGCAAGCCACCGCGCCCCTGGCCGGTCGCGACATCAATCCGCTGGAACGCGCTCCGATCCGCCACCCGCTGGACGTCGGCGTGCGGGCGATCAACTCACTGTTTACCGTCGGTCGCGGGCAGCGGTTGGGGCTGTTTGCCGGTTCCGGGGTGGGTAAATCGACCTTGCTTGGCATGATGACCCGCTATACCGAGGCCGATGTCGTGGTCGTTGGGCTGATCGGCGAACGTGGCCGAGAGGTGCGTGAATTCGTCGAAACGACGCTTGGACCCGAAGGCATGCGGCGCGCGGTGGTTGTGGCAACGCCGGCCGATCGGCCGCCGCTGATGCGGATGCGCGGCGCCTGGCTGGCCACGGCCGTGGCCGAGCATTTTCGGGATCAGGGCAAGAAAGTCCTGCTGTTGATGGATTCGCTGACCCGCTTCGCCCAGGCCCGGCGCGAGATTGCCCTGGCCGTCGGTGAGCCACCGGCCACCAAGGGATACCCGCCGTCGGTATTCACGACTCTGCCCAATCTCGTTGAGCGCGCCGGCAACGGCCCGGACGGCGGCGGTTCGATCACGGCTTTTTACACCGTGCTGGTGGAGGGTGATGACAGCAACGACCCGATTGCCGATGCGGCCCGCGCCATTCTCGACGGGCACGTGGTGCTGTCGCGGCGACTTGCAGAAGCCGGCGTCTACCCGTCGATCGACGTCGAAGGTTCGATCAGTCGAGCGATGGCGGAAATTACCAGCGACGATCATCAGGAACAGGTTCGCCGCTTCCGGCAAATCTTTGCCACCTACCGGCAGAACGAAGATTTGATTGCGGTCGGTGCCTATCGTCGCGGCGCAGATCCCAGAATCGATGAGGCTGTCGCCAAGTACCCGACTTTGCTCAATTTTCTTCGGCAGAGCGTGTCAAACAAGGTTGATTTCAAGCAGGGTCTGGAGGACTTGGGCAAGGTGTTGGAGCCGGCACAATCCGGCAACCAGGACCCTGGCACAGGCGTTGCATCAGAGACTGCGCTGCCGGAAGGTTCTGAGACGACGCCGTGAGTCGCTCCCAGCGCTTGAACCGCATCGCAGATCATGTTGGTCATGATCAGGAGGCCGCGGCTCGCGAGTTGGGAAGGGTTCGAGGCCAGTTGCAGGAGCACGAAGATCAGCTTCAGCAGCTGCGCGATTACTGCCTCAGTTATCACACGCAGCTGGCCGAGGCCCAGGCGCGCGGCGGCAGTGCCGCCCAGATGGCGAATTACTCGCGGTTCCTGGGTCGGCTGACCGACGCGATTCGGCAGCAGGAACAGAATGTGGCCGCAGCCACTCGGGCGTTCGAGCAGCAGCGGCAGGTCTGGATCCAGGCCAGGGCGCGGGTCGAAGCGGTCAAGAAAGCGGCCGATCGATGTGCCACCGAAGAGGCACAGACCGAAGAAAAGCGCGAGCAGCGCCAGAACGATGATTTGAACTTGACTCGACGGATGCGAGGAAACCAAACATGATGCCGCAGAATCTTGATGCCCTTGT
>CAZIMY010000082.1:0-7173 GCA_964540315.1 uncultured Wenzhouxiangella sp. | reverse complement strand
ACTCGACGGATGCGAGGAAACCAAACATGATGCCGCAGAATCTTGATGCCCTTGTCTCAGTGCTTTCCGGCGCCTCCACAAGCAGTGGCAAAGCGGCCGAGGGGCTGGTCAGCGATGAAGACATGGCCGCCTGGGGCGAGGCGCTGGCAATGTTCGAAGCCGCCGGTGGATCGTCAGGTGAGCTGTCCTCTATCCCAGGTGAGGCCGCAGGCAAGCTGCCATCAACCCTGATCGATGACAACGCCGAGGCCCTCGACTGGCTCGGCCAGCTGGGCGAACTGAATGCGCTGGTTGATCAGGCGCTCGAAGGCGAGCTGCCGATCGGTGAAGAACTGATGGCCGAGCTGCAGGCCCTGCTGGGCGTGCTGGATGACGCATTGAGTTCGATGAACGATGGCGCACTGCTGGAAAACCTCCAGGGTCAGCTGTCTGATGCCCTCGCAGGTGTTCAGGTCGGCGTCGCTCGCTTGCTCGAGTCATCACTGGCCGATGAACAATCGACGCAGGCTGCGGCCATGCTGCGCGAGACAATGACCCGTCTGCAAGCCTTGAGCGAGAAGGTCGCCGACCTGGATATCTTGACCGGGCCGGAAACGGCGTCTGCGCTCCAGACCTTATCGGCCCTGCAGCAGTCGCTCCAGCGCGGTGGCCCGGAACAGGGCTCGAACAGAGCGCCGGCTCTGGTGCACGGCGACGATGGCCAGACGGCTGCGGCCAGTCGCGATGCGGCCCTGGCCCGTTTGGCTGAACTGACGGCCGCCGCGCGCGAGTCGCTTGACGGCAAGGCGCTGGGCAAGACCCTGCCGGAGGTGACCCGGGCGGTCTTGCTGGCGCAGCAGTTCCAGATGGCCAGTGCCGCCCAGCCTTCGCAGGGCGAATCCAGCCTGGGGAATTCGCGCACCGAGGGCGGAGTGGCCGCGCTATCAGCGACCGCCGGTGCGCCTGCCCGGGAACCGGCACTGCCGCCGACGGCCCAGTTGATGGGACAACCTGGTGCGACCGCCGGCGAGATGCGCGCGGCCGCGGAGCAGGCCATGCAGCGCGTGCTCTGGATGGCGTCGCGCGAACAGGGAGTCAGCCAAGCCAGGCTGAAGCTGCATCCGGCGCATCTTGGCAAGGTGGACGTTCATCTGGAGATCACCGGCCGGGAAGCCAGCGTGGTGTTGAACGTCCAGAACGGACCGGTTCGTGAGGCGATGGAGGCGATGCTGCCGCGGCTCCGCGACCAGCTGGAGCAGCAGGGTATCAATCTGGGTGATGCCTCGGTGTTCGATTCGGAATCTGAGGATGCAGCACCGGACAAACGGTCGGAAAATGGCGGCGTCCTGAGTGATTTGGGAGCAGACGGCGAGAGCGAGACTGAAGAGCTTTCCGTTCGGGCTGAGATGAACCTGCGTGGTCGTGGGCTGCTGGATGCCTACGCCTGATGTGATGATCGTATAAGCACCTGATTATCCGCGATTTCGGCCGGTGGCGGCTTCCCGCCACCGGCCGTCAACTTTTTGGCATTGTCACCGTCATTGCTATGGCACGCCCTTTGCTTGTTCTCCTGTGGTAAAAATCAGTTCGGTTTTATTGACACGGAGTAGCAGTTGGTATGGCTAGAGCGGATAACCGCCAAGGGGGAAGACGCCCGCTCGACGATGAGGAAGAAGAAGTTGTTGAGGAACAGCCTAAAAAATCGCGCAAGAAGATGTGGATCATCATCACCATCTCCATGCTCCTGTTGCTTGGGGGCGGAGGCGCTGGGGCCTACTTCTACGTGTTTTCCGAGGCCGATCCGCTGGGCTTGCAGGGCGATGGCGAGGGGGATGCCGACGAGCCCGAGCCGCGCCAGCCGCCGATCTACTACGGCATGGATCCGGCCTTCGTCAACAATCTCTCCGGGACCGGCGGGCGCCGGTTCATGCAGGTGAGCGTCCAGATCATGGCCAGAGACCCGGAAGTGATCGCCGCTGTTGAGCGGCACGAGCCGGTGATCCGGAATGATCTGATCATGTTGTTCTCAGATCAGACGCTTGAGTCTGTGGACGACACCGAGGGCAAGGAAGCCCTGCGTCGCCAGAGCCTCGAAGCGGTCCAGAAGATTCTGCGCAACAACGACGAACCGACCGAGGTGGAGCAGTTGTTCTTCACCTCGTTCATTGTTCAGTAGGTAGAAGAGAAGCCATGGCAGAAGACATCCTCAGCCAAGACGAAATCGACGCGTTACTGCACGGCGTCGATGACGGGGATGTCGAGACCGATACCGGCGTCGAGGCCGACGGAGAGTTTCGTCCGTTTGATCTGGCCAGCCAGGATCGGATCGTGCGTGGGCGGATGCCCACCCTGGAAATGATCAACGAGCGCTTTGCCAGGGCTTTTCGGATTGGACTGTTCAACATGCTCAGACGCTCGGCCGAAATCTCGGTTGAGAGCGTTCAGATGATGAAGTTCCAGGAGTACATGCATACCCTGGCGGTTCCCTCGAGCCTGAGCCTGATGAGGGTCCGTCCGCTCCGGGGAACCAGCCTGCTGGTGATGGACGCCAAGCTGGTTTTTTCAGTGGTCGACGCATTTTTCGGAGGCAGCGGTCGTTTCTACACCCGAATCGAGGGCCGCGAGTTCTCGGCGGTTGAAATTCGCATTATCGAGCGGGTGCGCGAGCAGGTTTTTGAAGATCTGAAAGACGCCTGGAAGATGGCCATGGACGTGGACTTCGAGTTCATGAACATGGAGGTCAACCCCCAGTTCGCCAACATCGTCAGCCCCTCGGAAATTGTCGTGGTGGCCCGCTTCGGGGTCGAACTGGAAAGCGGTAGCGGTGAGCTCCACGTCACCATGCCTTACTCGGCGATTGAGCCTTACCGCGAAATTCTGGATTCGGGCATGGCCTCGGATCGCATGGAAAAAGATGAGCGCTGGGCCATTGCGCTGGGCGAAGAAATTCGCGATGCCATCGTTGAGGTCAAAGTAGAGCTGTGTCGCAAAACCATCAGCCTTCATGACCTGATGATGATGCGACCCGGTGATGTCATTCCCGTGGATATTCCCGAGACCATGCCGCTGAAGGCGGCAGGAGTGGCGTGTTTCCGCGGCATGATTGGTCGATCGGATGAAAAGTACGCCATCAAGATAACCGACCGGATTGACGCCGAGCCGGCTCCGGCCGGAAAACGCAAGGCGAAGGAGGCCTGAAGACGCCATGAGCGAAGAAAATGATCCAATTGATGAGCTGATGGGTGACGACGACGGGGTGCCGGAGGCCATGACCGCCGAGGAGGCGGCCCAGATGGCGGCTTTCGAGAACCTTGAAGACGATGCCGAGCCGCAGGAAGGCGATGTCAACCTGGAATTGATCCAGGATGTACCCGTCACCCTGGCCATGGAAGTCGGGCGAACCGATATCAGTATTCGGAACCTGCTGCAGCTCAACCAGGGTTCAGTCGTTGAACTGGACCGAACGGCCGGTGAGCCGCTCGACGTTTACGTCAACGGCACGCTGGTGGCGCACGGTGAGGTTGTCGTGGTCAACGAGAAATTCGGCATTCGCCTGACCGATGTCATTAGCCCGACAGAACGCATCAAGAAACTGCAATGAACGTGCGACTGCCGGCACTTGCCCAGTCCATCGTCGGCTGGCTGGCGATGTCACCTGTAATACTGGCATTCGCCCAGGATGGCCGGGCTGAGGCAGCACAAAGCCTGACCCGGCTTGCCGTCGGCATGCTGGCCGTGGTGGTGCTGATCTTTGGGCTGGCCTGGGCCGTGCGCCGCTTTTCGCTTTTCCAGGGCTTGCAGAGGGACGGCAATAACGCCATTAACCTGCATGCTCAACTCTCTGTTGGCCCGAAAGAGCGGGTCGTTCTTATTGAAGTCGAAGGGCAGAAAATGCTCATCGGCGTTGCCCCCGGACACATCACGCGACTTGACGGCCCGACCTTGACCGAGGGGGCTGGCAAGGACTTTGCAGCGCATCTGCAGGCAAGTCGCGAGGCGCGAAAAAAATGACACGGTTTGGCCTTTTTGCTGGCCTAACCCTCCTCATCATTCCGAATCTGTTGATGGCCACCCCGGCCAACCTGCCGGGTATGGAAGTACTGACCATCTCGCAGGGTGATGACGGGGGGCAGACCTGGAGTTTGACCCTTCAGGTCCTGATCCTGATGACGGTAATCACGCTGTTGCCGTCGATCCTGCTGATGATGACCTCGTTTACCCGCATCATCGTCGTCCTGGCCATCATGCGCCAGGCGATGGGCACGGCAACCACGCCACCCAACGCGGTACTGATCGGTTTGGCGCTGTTTTTGACGTTTTTCATCATGTCGCCGGTGCTCTACGAGATGAACGACGTTGCAGTCCAGCCCTATCTGGACGAAGAGATGACCATGCAGGAGGCCTGGGAAGTCGGGAAGGAGCCGCTCCACCGTTTCATGCGCAATCACGTGCGCGGTCGGGATCTGGAGATGTTCGCCACCATGGCCGGCTATACCGAGACCTTCGAGGATCCGTCCAATATTCCGTTTTCCATCCTCGTGCCGTCGTTTCTGACCAGCGAACTCAAGACCGCTTTCCAGATCGGTTTTCTGATCTACATCCCGTTTGTGATCATCGATCTGGTAGTCGCCAGTGTGTTGATGTCGATGGGGATGATGATGCTCTCACCGATGCTGGTTTCCCTGCCTTTCAAGCTGATGCTGTTTGTGCTTGTTGACGGCTGGGGGCTGATTACCGGCACCCTGGCTGCAAGCTTTTTCCCGGGAGTGATTTAGCCATGTCGCCAGATCTTGTGATGGATATTGGACGCGAAGCGCTGTGGACGATTGCGCTGCTCTTGGCACCCATGCTGCTGTCGGCGCTGGCCGCCGGTCTGTTTATCGGTATGTTCCAGGCGGCCACCCAGATCAATGAGATGACCCTGAGTTTCATCCCGAAGCTGGCTGTCCTGATTCTTGCCATGGCGATCGCCGGACCCTTCATGCTGGATTTGATCGTCAATTACATGCGCGACTTGGTGACCGGGATTCCGGCCATCATTGAATTGAACTGAATCGCGCATGATCGAGTTCAGCGAAGCGCAGCTTCTGTCCTGGCTCGGTCAATTCCTGTGGCCTTTTTTTCGCATCGGCGGGATGCTGATGGTCGCGCCGCTGTTTGCATCAAGCTTCATCCCGGTTCGCATTCGCCTGGTTCTGGCGCTCAGTCTGTCGGCCGCGATTGTTCCGATGTTGCCCGCGCCGCCGCCGGAGATCGTGCCGTTTTCGGCTTTGGGAATCTACATTGGCGTTCAGCAACTGATCATCGGCATGACCGCCGGGTTTGTTCTACAACTTGTTTTTGACGCCATCGTGGTCGGTTTCCAGACCGTTGCGATGAGCATGGGCCTGGGCTTTGCGGTGATGGTCGACAGCCAGCGCGGTCAGCAGGTGCCGATGTTGAGCCAGTTTCACTTCATCATCGCCATCCTGCTGTTTCTCGCCATGGACGGCCACTTGATGATGATCGGTCTGATGATCGACAGCTTCGAGTATCTGCCGGTCGGCCCGACCGGCCTGGACGCCGAGGCGTTTCGCCAGATCGCGGCCTGGGGGACGCATATGTTTGCCGGCGCGCTGCGCGTGGCGCTGCCGGCAGCCACTGCGATCTTGCTGGTCAACCTGTCTATTGGCGTGATCAGCCGTGCGGCTCCGACCCTGAATCTGTTTGCCGTCGGTTTTCCGATCACCATGCTGACCGGCTATATCGTGATGATGATCAGCATGCCGATGCTGGACTTCTCGCTGCGTATTTTGCTGGAGAAGGCCTGGGCGTCGATTTTCGCGCTTTGGGGGGGCTAGGCGATGGCTGAGAATGACACCAGTCAAGAACGCACAGAAGAACCGACACCTAAGCGGCTGGACGATGCCCGCAAGAAAGGGCAGGTGCCGCGCTCGCGCGAGTTGAGCATGACGCTGGTCATGCTGGTCGGATCCATCACCATCTTGTTTTTGGGAGAACATCTGGCGCGCGGCGTTGCCGACGTCATGCGGGCGGGCTTTGGATTCGATCAGTCATTGCTGGCGAGCAAGGACGCCATGATGCAGTTTTTCGCCGCGCAGGCGATGAACGCGATTGTCACGCTGCTGCCCTTGCTGATCATCCTGCTGGTCACTGCGGTGCTGGCACCGGCCACGACCGGTGGCTGGAATTTCAGCCTGCAGGCACTTCAACCCAAGCTGGAGCGTCTCGATCCGCTCAAAGGCCTGAAGCGGGTCTTCGGTCCGAAGGGTTTGATGGAGTTGCTCAAGACTCTGGGAAAGTTTCTTGTCGTGGGCATTGCGGCCATCATTCTGATCAACGGTCTGGCGCCTCGCTTTGTGGGACTGGCAACCCTTGACTCGATCCCGGCCATGGTGGAGGCCACCTCCATGGTGGCATTTGCCCTGATCGTGCTCAGTGCGGTCCTGATCATCATTGCTGCGGTTGACGTGCCGTTCCAGCTTTACCAGCACACCAAGCAGATGAAGATGACCCGCCAGGAAGTGCGCGACGAAATGAAGCAGACCGAGGGCAAACCCGAGGTCAAGGCCAAGATCCGCCAGATGCAGCAGGAAATCGCCAGCCGCCGCATGATGGAGGACGTGCCCAGTGCGGACGTCGTCATCACCAACCCGACCCACTTCGCCGTGGCCTTGCGCTATGACGCCGGGAAAATGGATGCGCCCGTGGTCGTTGCCAAAGGGGCTGACCTGGTCGCCGCGGCGATTCGCCAGCTTGCCGAAGACAACGATGTGCCCCTGCTCGAAGCGCCGCCGCTGGCCCGCGCTTTGTTCCACGCGGCCGACATTGGCCAGGCGATCCCGGCCGGGCTGTACGTGGCGGTCGCTGAAGTCTTGAGCTGGGTCTACCAGATTCGTCGGATCTCCGGGGCCGGCTATCAACCGGCACCGCCGAAGATTGACGTAGACGAGGCCGAATGGGTACCCAAGCGGTTTCGTGGCGATGGCGGGCGCCCGGCGAGCCCGTGATTGTGTACTCGACCCGCGGACGGGTCGAGGTTGATAGTTCCGCGCGCTCAGGTGACGTCACGGTGCTGACTAAATGGCATGGGGGACGGATTCCGGTTTCCGGTTTCCGTAGGGCACGGTCAAGCTTTTCCCGGAACCCGGAACCCGGAACCCGGAACCCGGAAAATCGTTCCTGCCAACCCCC
>CAZIMY010000081.1:0-11822 GCA_964540315.1 uncultured Wenzhouxiangella sp. | reverse complement strand
GGGGAATTATCAGAAAATCTGATGTAGTCATGATCAGGCGGCATTGTCTATCTAGGTTTTGTTCGATTAGCCACCGTCGTTCCGCCTAAGGTTTTCAATCGAGTACGGGCGCATGGTCCTTTCATGTAACCTTTGCGCTGCTTCGTCAATTCTCCCGAGGCACTAAATGCTTTCCGTTGCCAACAAGGAATATTCTGATGTTCAGTCGAATTCAAATGGCTTTGGCTGCGATCGTTCTGCTACTGGGAACGTCCCCCGTGGCTAGCTACGACCGCGTCACCGGCGCTTTACACGCCTCTCGGCCCGACGTGATTGCCGCCAACGGCATGGTGGCCACCTCCCAGCCGCTGGCCACTCAGGTTGGCCTTCAGGTTCTGAAAGACGGGGGCAACGCCGTTGATGCGGCCATTGCGGCCAACGCGGCGATCGGGCTGATGGAGCCAACCGGAAACGGTATCGGCGGAGATTTCTTCGCGATCATCTGGGATGCCGAGACCGAGCAACTCTACGGCTACAACGGTTCTGGACGCTCACCCATGTCCCTGAGCCTGGAATGGTTTGTCGAAAACGGCTATGAATCCATTCCGCCGCACGGTCCTCTGCCGGTCTCTGTGCCCGGTACGGTCGACGGGTGGTTTGCGCTGCATGAGCGATTTGGCGACATGCCGATGGCAGATATTCTTGAGCCGGCGATCGACTATGCCCGCGAGGGCTTTCCCGTCAGCGAGTTGATTGCCTATTACTGGAATCGCTCGGTGCCCATCCTGTCCGAATTCCCCGGATTTTCAGAGCAGTTCACCATCGATGGTCGGGCGCCGCGGGAAGGCGAAATCTGGCGTAACCCGAACCTGGCCAATACCCTTCAGGCGCTCGCTGAAGAGGGTCGGGATGCTTTTTACAAAGGTCGGATCGCGCGCACCATCGGTGACTACATGGCAGAAAACGGCGGGTTTTTGAGCTATGAAGATATGGCGGCCCACGAGGGCGAGTGGGTCGATCCGGTCAGCACCAGCTATCGCGGCGTTGATGTCTGGGAACTCCCGCCGAACGGCCAGGGGATTGCGGCCCTGAAGATTCTCAATATCCTCGAAGGTTTCGATATTGCCTCATACGGCTTCGGTTCGCCTGAACACGTTCATCTGTTCACGGAAGCCAAGAAGCTGGCGTTCGAGGATCGGGCCCGCTTCTATGCCGACCCCGAATTCGCCGACATTGACGTCGATTGGCTGATCAGCAAGGAATACGCTGACCAGCGGCGCGAGCTGATTGACATGAATCGGGCTGCGCGCGCGGTTGAGCCCGGCACTCGAGTGCTTGATGACGGCGATACGATCTATCTGACCACCGCCGACAAAGACGGCAACATGGTGTCGCTGATTCAGTCCAATTATCGCGGCATGGGCTCAGGTATGGCGCCGCCGGGGTTGGGATTCATCCTGCAGGACCGCGGCGAGATGTTTGTCCTGAAAGAAGGCCATCCCAACAGCTTCGAGCCGGGCAAGCGGCCATTCACGACCATCATTCCGGCCTTTATCACCGTCGATGGCAAGCCCTGGATCAGTTTTGGGCTGATGGGCGGTGGCATGCAGCCGCAGGGCCATGCCCAGATCGTCATGAACCTGGTCGATTTCGGCATGGGCCTGCAGGAGGCGGGTGACGCGCCACGAATCCATCACCGTGGCTCAACCGAGCCTACTGGCCAGAATCTGCAGATGACCGATGGTGGCACCGTGAATCTTGAATCGGGCTTTTCTTATGAAACCGTCCGCGCTCTGCTCAAGAAGGGCCACCGAATCCAGCAAGCTCTGGGTCCCTATGGCGGCTATCAGGCCATCATGCTGGATCCTGAATTCGGCACTTATCGCGGCGCCACCGAAGTCCGCAAGGACGGGCAGGCGGCCGGGTACTGATCTCGGACCGCATGGTTTCGGCGTGATTCTCGGCGCTTCTCGGGCGCGCTGAATGCGCCGAATTTGAACACACCCGGAAGAAAAGGTTTAATCGGCAGAGTCCGGCCCTATCCGGACTCACTCAGTTGAGGCCTGGTATCTCCGCCAGTTGATCGTTCGTCAGAATTTCAGAAAGAGCTGTCTTCCAGCGGCGCTCGGCCGCGGCCAGCCTCTCCTGGGCTTGCGCGGCGTCGGTCGTCAAGGCGTCGATGTCTGACTCGTTTCCAGCATCCTGAGCTTGTCGCTGCAGGTCACGAATGCTGCGAAGCCGGTTTCTCACGGCGACCCGTTCTGCAACCAGGCTGTCTCTGGCGGTTTGGAGCTGTGTTTTCTGGGTGTCCGAGAGGTCAAACTGATCGGCAAAGACCTCGATATCCCAGCTGTCTCTCATGGCCTGGTATTGCTCGCGCAGACGGTTGCGTTCGTCTCTGGCAAGCGCTACCTCCGAAGTTTCTGGCGAATCGGCTTCATCAGGTGCTGGTGATGTGGCGCTTTCAACGGGAGGGTCAGCCGGTGTCGAGCGGACCGGTTGCTGACGATCTGCCTCAGCCGGCTGTTCTGGCGGTGTGTCCTCCTGCTGGCCACAGGCAACGAGAACGATCGAAAGCAGAAGTGCGAAGAACAAGCGAAAAAGATGTGCCATGACAATCCTCTTAAATAAAGGGAAAAATGCAGATTCCGAAGGGCCGATCCTGATGTCTTGCCGGTCGATCAAAGTTTGCACGTGGTTCTGCAGCACTGACCGACGGACGCGACAACCAGTAACGCCCTCTATAGACTCAGGTTATATGAGGGCATGATAGTGTGGACGCCACATCAGAACAAACAGGTTCTGACCGTGGTCAGACGATGCCATGTAAGCAAGGCTCGCCGGGGTTTCATTGAAGAAACCCTTCGCTCGGGGATAAGCGGGCATGGCAAGACGATTTTCGCGCATTAGGTGGAGTCAGGTATTTCTGTCGAAAACTTTTTTCAAGCGGAACTCAAGTTTTTGGGAGATCGTTCTTCACCCTTGGCGTATGTGCCCTCGAAGGGTGGGGGTGACGAGACCCGACATCTGGGCAACTACCGAACCCATAAAGTCAATATCGGCGACGCCCGCGCCTTGCTGTCACAGACTGATCTTGACCGCGAGGGTTTCTGCTTGACTCCTCACGAAAGCCAGGTGAGTGATTTCTACGACGATCAGGAAATCAAGCGGACATACCACAGCGAGTTGAGCGAACTCTTGAAGCGCTTGACAGGCGCCAGCCAGGTCGAGGTGTTTGACGATACACGCCGCAGCTCGTCAGCGGCCAGTCAGCGCGAAAAAGGAACCCGCGACCCGGCCAACATTGTCCACAACGACTATACCGCCCGATCGGGTGTGCGGCGCCTGGAAGATTTTTGGTCCGACTCTCCCGAAAAAGCGCTAAGGCTTCAGCAGGGACGCTTTGCGATCATCAACGCCTGGCGACCGATTGCTTCACCGGTCGTCGACCATCCGCTCGTGCTTTGCGACGCTCGGACCATCGAGGAAAGGGATCTTGTGTCGGTTGAACGCCGTGGAGAAGACCGAATCGGCGAGCTTCAGGTCGCTGTTCACAACAGCGACCAGCGCTGGTACTACTTTCCCCAAATGACCCAAAGTGAAGTGCTGTTGTTCAAGACCTTTGATTCCCGATCAGACGGGGTCACCCGCTTTACGCCCCATTCTTCATGCAAGATCTCCAGCGCGCCCGCTGACGCGCCGCCGCGGGAGAGCATTGAATCGCGCTGTTTCGTCTTTTTTTAAACCAGCCCGTTTGCCCCGGGGAACAGGCTGCCAGCAAGCACTGGCCGGGAAGCGCCTGTGATCAACCGGGTGTCAACGGGTCTGTTGGCGAGACGTTCGCGCGCCAGCCAGGCAAACAGCAAGGCTTCGATATGATCGGGGTTCAACCCGAAGTCCGCGCTGTCTTTGACCGGTGTCGGGGCAAGCCGGTGACCAAGACGATCCATTAAAGTGCGGTTATGAACCCCGCCACCGCAGGCGATGACTAGCGCGGGACGCTGGCCGGCGGGTAGTCTTTCTATTGCCTGAGCGAGGGTTTCCACGGTCGCGGCCATGAGCGTGGCCTGTATGTCGGCGGGTCGCTCCGGTGCCCATGCGGGCAAGCGACGATCCAGCCACCCCGGGCTGAAGGTTTCGATACCGGTGCTTTTGGGTGCTGGCCGACTGAAATAGTCGTCATTGAGCAGGGTTCCCAGCCACGCTTCGTCGACTTGGCCACAAGCCGCCCAGGCGCCGCTGTTGTCAAACCGGCCGTGGTGATGTCTTCGATACCAGTCATCAAGCAGACAGTTGGCCGGGCCGGTATCGAAGCCACTGATGCCACCGTCTGTCGTCAACAGGGTGAGGTTGGCGATCCCACCAAGGTTGACTACGGCCCGGTTTTCGTCCGGGTTGGCCAGCAGGGCCTGATGCAGCAAAGGCGCCAGCGGTGCACCCTGTCCTCCTGCGGCGAGGTCGGCCCGGCGGAAATCAGCGACCGTCAGAACACCGGTACAAGCCGCGATTCGATGGGGGTCACCAATCTGGAGCGTGCCGGGCGGGACATGATCCGGGTCGTGGAGGATCGTCTGGCCATGGCTGCCAATAGCCAAAACCGTCTCCTTGCTGACCCCGGCCTCTTCGATGACGCTCAGTGCGGCTTGTCCAAATGCATCGCCCAGTTGCGCGTCCAGGCGGACGAGCCGGCCTGCTGGAAACTGGTGCGGGTCGTTACGCGCTGATGCAAGCTCAGCCTGGATGACATCGTCAAAGGCAATGGTTTGCGCCGACAGCACCCTGGGGCTTGCGGGTTCGAAATCAGCGAGAACGGCATCGATGCCGTCCATGCTGGTCCCTGAGATCAGCCCAAGAAAATACTCTGGCACGCTCAGCAGTCAGTCTCGGACTGCTCACAGCGCTCTGCTTCGCGCTGCGCGAGGAGCACTTCGGGACCCTGCAGGTCTTGCAGCTGTGCCAGCAAGGGCTCACCGGCGCTGCGGAAAGCATCCATCAGGTCAGGCGGCAGCGGCTCTGCTGGCGGTAGATCGACGGTCCGCGGGTTGCGGTGCGCACCGTTGACGAGAAATTCGTAGTGCAGGTGAGGGCCCGTTGCCATACCCGTCATGCCCACGCTGCCGATGGTCTGGCCCTGGCGCACCCGATCGCCGACATTGACGCTGCGGCGGTGCAGGTGCAGATACCGGGTCACCATGTGGTTTCCGTGCTGGATAAAAACGTAGTTGCCGTTGACGTTGTTATACGCCGAACGGATGACGCGGCCGTCGCCTGCAGCCCAGACCGGGGTGCCGGTAGCTGCGCCATAATCCGTGCCGTTGTGCGGGCGGATGCGACGAGTGATTGGATGAAAGCGCCGCGGGTTGAAGTTGGACGTGACCCGCGTGAAATTCAGCGGCGCGCGAAGGAAGGCCTTGCGCATTGGGCGGCCGTCGGGGGCGAAATAGTCAGGTCCATTGCCGGCGTCAAATCGGACGGCCTCGAAGGCATCGCCTTGGTTGACAAAACGGGCAGCCAGGATGGGTCCATCGCGCAGATACTCCCCGTCCCGCCAGATTTCCTCATAGATCAGCGCGAAGCGGTCCCCGGAGCGGATATCGAGCGCGAAGTCGATATCCCAGCCAAATATATTGGCCAGCCGCATGGTCATGCCATCCGATAGGTTTGCGTCCTTGGCCGCATTGAACAGCGAGGATGAAATGATGCCGCTGGCCTCGACCACGCGCGAATCCATCGCCCGCTCGACGAACCGGGTTGCCATGCCGTTTTCGGTCTGTTCAACAATCAGCCAGCGTTCCTCGTCGAAATCCGCGCGAAGCGCCATGAATTGGCCGTCCTCATCGAACTCGAACCCGAATTGATCGCCCGGACGAATGTCGGCCAAGCGCCGGGTATCGTCGTCAACATGGACTACTTCATGCAGTTGCCGCGCACTGAGTCCCAGATCACGAAAGATCCTTTCCAGCGTCTGTCCTGGGCGCACTTCGACGAACTGCCATGGCCGCTGTTGGTTTGACTGCTCGGGGCTGGAGTGATTGGTGTTGCTGACTACTTCGCGCTTAGCTGTCTCTGGCGCATCGGGGACGCTGGTCGTCTGTTGCTGGGCAATGCCAGTGGTGACGGGCGAAGGCCGAGGGAGTTCAACGGTGGATGGGCTCACCGGCGAGGAACCCTGCTCGCCCGCCGGATCAAATAGGACAAGGAGAATCCCCAGCGCGATCAATCCGGCGGCGCTGGAAGCCCAGCGCGGATGGGCACGCATTGCGCCAACGGCGCTCGCAGCAGCGTTTGAGAGGACGTCGATCAGCGTTTTGGCAAACGCAGAAACCGTATCCCGACGCTGGGCAGCGCGACGTCGCGCCATGGATTTTCTCGGCATGCCTGAGCTTTCGCGCGTAAAAACCCGCTAACATTACCGATTTCCGGGTCTTAAAGTCAATCTGACTTGCCGGATTGCCACACAAGAATCTGATAATCAACGTGACAACGCTGAAAGAACTGACGCGCGGCGCCGCCGAAATCATCCAGGTTGATGAGCTGCAGCAGCGGCTGGACAAGGGCGAACCGTTACGGGTCAAGGTGGGGTTCGATCCGACAGCCCCGGATCTTCATCTCGGGCATACGGTCATCATCAACGCCATGCGTCGTTTCCAGGATGCGGGTCACGTGGCGATCTTTCTGATCGGGGACTTTACCGGCATGATCGGGGATCCGACGGGTAAGAACGTGACCCGCAAGGCGCTGAGCGAGGACGACATCCGTACCAACGCCACGACCTATGCCGAGCAGGTTTTCAAGATTCTCGATCGCTCGGCCACTGAGGTTCGGTTCAATTCGGAATGGTTTGGTGAAATGACTGCGGCCGATATGATTCGGTTGGCGTCGCGTCACACGGTGGCGCGGATGCTGGAGCGCGATGATTTTGCCAAGCGCTACAAGGGTGGGCAGCCCATTGCGGTGCACGAGTTTCTGTATCCTTTGGTTCAGGGTTATGACTCGGTCGCCCTGAATGCGGACATCGAGATGGGGGGGACTGACCAGACCTTTAACCTTCTGGTCGGACGCCAGCTGCAGTCCCAGGCGGGCCAAAAGCCTCAGGTCATCATCACCTGGCCGCTGCTTGAAGGGACCGACGGCGTCCAGAAAATGTCGAAGTCGCTGGACAATTACATCGGAATCACCGACGCACCAGACGAGATGTTCGGCAAGCTGATGAGCATCTCCGACGAGCTGATGTGGCGTTACTTTGAGCTATTGAGTTTTCGACCCACCGATGAACTCGATCAATTGAAGACCGCGGTGTCTGAGGGCAGAAATCCTCGCGACGTCAAGTTCGAGCTTGGCGTAGAACTGGTGGACCGCTTCCACGGCCAGGGATCTGGCGCCAAAGCGCGGGAAAATTTCATCGCCCGGTTCCGTCAGGGCGAGATGCCCGACGAGATGCCCGAAAAGGCTTTGCCGGGTGGTCAAGATGGCATCGGTATCGCCGCGGCGCTGACTGCCTGCGGCTTGACCGCATCCAATTCGGAAGCGTTTCGGATGATCAAGCAGGGCGCGGTAAAAATCGACGGCGCCAAGGTCACCGATCGCGGCTTGTCGCTGGCGGCCGGTTTTTCGGGCATATTGCAGGTCGGGAAACGAAAGTTCGCCCGTCTGCAGGTCAGCTGACCATGTCTCTTTCTATCGCTTCGGACCCAGGAGCAGCCAGAAGATCAGGCCCAGGAGTGGGAAGAACAACAAAATCAGGATCCAGAGGACCTTGGCCACGGGGCCGGCGGCGCTTTGCGCGGTCTTGATGATGGCCCAGATGACGATGACTAGCCAGATCAGCCCAAGAAGGCCTGCTACTTCGATACCCATTGATGAATTACCAGATTGGTGTGCCGCTTATTATGGACCAATCAGCGTTGCGTTCGATGGCAGAACGTTTTCCCAGCAGCCCGCAGGGCGATAGTTTCTAACTTGGGGACCTAACCGATGCGCCATTTTCTAACCACCGTCGACTGGTCGCGCGAGGAGCTTCAGGGGCTGCTCGACAGGGCGGCTGAACTCAAGGATCAGCCCATCAACCGGCGCCTTGCCGGCAAGGCTGTCGCGCTTTTGTTCCTCAATCCATCTCTGCGAACGCGCTCATCGTTCGAGATTGGTGCTTTCCAGCTCGGTGCACACGCCGTTGTGCTTGAGCCGGGCAAGGCGGCTTGGGGGATCGAATTTGAGCCCGGTGTGGTCATGGACGGCAATGCCGAGGAGCACATCATTGAGGTCGCCGGCGTGTTGTCGCGCTATTGCGACGCCATCGGTCTGCGCGCATTCCCGCTTTTCAAGGACTGGGCGGTGGACCGAAAAGATGGCGTAATCAAGGCGCTGGCTCGACACTCCGGCGTGCCGGTCATCAATATGGAGACGATCGTACATCCGTGCCAGGAGTTGGCGCTCATGCGAACGATTCAAGATCACCTTGGGGCTCCGGAAAAGCGCAAGTTTGTCTTGACCTGGACCTGGCATCCGCGGCCGCTGAACACGGCCGTTGCCAACTCCGCTTTGTTGATCGCAACAAAGTTCGGCATGGACGTTACATTGCTGATTCCCGAGCCGGCTTATCGACTCGATGAGCAGTTCATGACGGCTGGTCAGCGTCAGGCCGACGAATCGGGCGGATCGCTGAAGGTCACCACGGATATTAAAGACGCTTATACAAATGCTGAATTTGTCTATGCAAAAAGCTGGGGAGCGCTGCCTTATTACGGCCGGCCAGAAGAGGAGGCAACGGTTCGAGCGCCGTACCGCCATTTCATGGTTGATGACGCGAAAATGGCCCTGACCGACTCGGCGCGCTTCAGCCACTGCCTGCCCCTTCGACGGAACATCAAGGCGAGCGACGAAGTGATGGATGCAGACTACTGCGTGGCGCTGGACGAGGCCGAGAATCGGCTGCACGTGCAAAAAGCCTTGATGCTGAACCTGATGGAAAACCGCTGACAACATGAGCAAACAAGTCGTTCTCGCCTTTTCAGGCGGTCTGGATACCAGCTATTGCGTGCTGGCCCTGAAAGAGCAGGGATTTGAAGTCCATACCGCGTTTGTTGACACCGGAGGCATCGCGCTCGAGCAAAAAAACTGGATTGCCTCGCGCGCCCGCTCGCTCGGTGCAGCCGAGCACCACGAGCTCGATGCGGCCCAACCGCTTTGGGATCAGTTTGTTGTCCCGCTGCTGTGGTCGGGCGCGCGCATGCTGGAGCAGTATCCAATGTTGTGCTCGGATCGTTACGTCATCGTTCAGCAATGTCTTGCCCTGGCAGATGAGCTTGGGACGCCGCACTTTGCCCATGGTTGTACCGGCATGGGCAACGATCAGCTGCGGTTTGACCAAAGCGTGCGCTCTTTGGGTGATTACACCATCCATGCGCCGATCCGGGACTTGCAGCGCGAGACCTCCAACGTGCGGGCGCACGAGCTGACGCTGATGGAGAAGGCCGGCGTTGAAGTGCCATCCTCCAACAGTCGTTATTCAATCAACGAGAATCTGCTTGGAGTGACACTTTCGGGCCAGGAAATCGACGAGTTTGGTGTCCCTGGAGACGACACTCGCGTTTTGTGTCGTCCTCGTGCCGAGTGGCCGCAGCAGCCCTTGGCATTGACGCTTGGTTTCGAGCGCGGCCGAGCGGTCAGTCTCGATGGGGAACCGCTGCCGGGACCGGAGATACTGAAGCGGCTCAACGAAAGGCTGGGTGCTTACGGCGTCGGGCGGCACATCTATACCGGTGATGTGTCTATTGGCCTGAAGGGACGAATCGTCTTTGAATGTCCGGGGGTCGATGGCTTGATGGTTGCACAGCGCTCGCTTCGCGAAGCGGTCAATACCCGGCTCCAGAACCAGTTTCAGATGACCGTCGCGCAACGTTGGGCAGACCTGGTCTATACCGGCTTTTTCTTTGAGCCGCACAAGCGCGATCTGGAGGCTTACCTCGAAAGCGCCAATCAATTCACCACCGGGGTCGTGCGGCTGGCCACCGATGGGGGGCATGTGGAAGCGGTGTCGGTGGGATCTCGTTTCCTGCTTAAAGACCCTGATGCGATCTATGCCCAGTCGGCTGGCTGGACGCCGGAAGAGGCCGAGGGATTCGTCAAACTGATCGGCCAGAGCTCGACCCTGGCGGCGCGAGTGCGCTCTTGAGAATCTGGGCTGATCCACTTCGATGAGCTTGGCGCGCGTTATTGATCACCTCAGGCTGCTGGTCGCCTGCGACAGCCAGAATCCGCCCCGCACGATTGATTCCGGCTCGAGTATGTTCGTCCATGCCAAAGCGGTTTTGAAGCAGTCCGGATTCGAGACGCGCTTCGACGATTATGGCGATGGGCACGTCAACCTGTTTGCCTGCCGCGGCGATTCATCCGTCCTGTTCAATTGCCACCTGGATACAGTGCCGGTCGGTGAAGGTTGGACCAAGCCGGGGCTTGAGTTGACGGTTGAAGCCGGCAAGGCTTTTGGTCGGGGAGTGTGCGACATCAAGGGCGCCGCTGCCGCCCTTCTTGCCGTCGCCGAGTCCACCGAGCAGCCGATGGCGATCCTGTTTTCCAGCGACGAAGAGGGCGCGGGTAGCTGCTGCATCAGCAACTTTCTCGAAAACTCGGATCATCAGGCTTTTGAGCAGGTTGTCGTTTGTGAGCCAACCGAGTGCCGCGCGGTGCTTGCCCATCGAGGATATCTTTCGGTCAAAGGCCACTTTCGCGGGGTGATGGGGCATTCTTCTGAGGCCAGAGCGCTGTCCGATAACGCCAACCATCGCGCGGCACGCTGGACAAGCGCTGCGTTGGAGTATTGTGCGCAGGAAGCTGAAGCGGGTCGTCCGACCTGTTTTAACCTCGGGCTGTTCAATGGTGGTACGAAATCCAACGTTATCTCCGGCGATGCGCGTCTGCATTATTCCGCCCGTTTGGGGCCGGGCCAGTCCAATGAGATTTTGTTTGATGCCCTGAAAGATCTGGCGGGCGCCCGGGATTGGAGTGAGTGGGAAATCCCGTTTTCCGGACCGCCCTTGCCGGCGGCCGGACAAGATGATGCGCAGGCAACGGGGTTTTGTAAACGCTTGGGCTTTGCAATGGCTGGCCCGGTCGGGTTTTGGACCGAAGCTTCGTTGTTCTCTGATGCGGGCCTGGCGGCGATTGTGCTTGGCCCCGGGAACATCGCCCAGGCCCACAGCGTGGACGAATGGGTGACGATTGAACAGCTTGAACAGGCCGAGACGCTGTATCGAAAAATCGTTGTGAACAATGGCTGAGGTTCGCCAGACTGTTATTGAATTGCTGGGGCAGCTTGGTTCCAGTCGCGAAGCGCGTCAGTATCTCAAGCAGTTCTCGCGGATTGAGGAATCGCGCTTCGCGGTTGTCAAGGTCGGGGGCGCCGTGCTCAGCGAAGATCTTGACGAACTGGCGGCCGCGCTGGCCTTCTTGCACAGGCTGGGGCTGACCCCGATCGTGTTGCACGGCGCGGGCCCGCAGCTTGACGAGGCCATGGAAAAAGCCGGGGTGCCGGTGGAAAAGCATGACGGGCTGCGCGTGACCACAGAGGCGGTGATGGCGGTTGCCAGACCCGTTATTTATCGGGCAAACGCGACCTTGGTCGATGCCCTGGAAGCGCGCGGCGTGAGAGCTCGTGGCATTCTCCACGGAGTTTTCAACGCCAGCCTGGCTGATCCCGAAAAACTCGGCCTTGTCGGCCAGATCGACAGCGTTGACCTGGACTCAGTGCGTTCGGCGGTCCGCTCCGGCGTGCTTCCCGTGGTCGCATGTCTCGGCGAGTTGCCGGGTGGCCCGGTCATGAATATCAATGCAGACATTGCCACCCG
>CAZIMY010000080.1:0-12336 GCA_964540315.1 uncultured Wenzhouxiangella sp. | reverse complement strand
CGATTCGCGAAGGTGGCCGTACCGTCGGCGCCGGCGTGGTTGCGAAAATTCACGAGTAAGTCAGCAAGGGTTCAGGCTTCAACCTGAACCCTGTTTTTAGGCGAGTAGCTCAACTGGCAGAGCAGCGGTCTCCAAAACCGCAGGTTGGGGGTTCGAGTCCCTCCTCGCCTGCCATCACATTGACAGTCACGGACAATATGGCAGCCGAAAAGACATCACCGCGCGACAACATGTTCTGGGCCGCAGGGTTTTTAGTCCTGGTGGCCGGCGTGGCCGGCTTTTTCCACTTTGCTGGCGAAGTCATGACCCTGTTCCGGGTCCTAGGTCTGCTGGCCGCGGTTGGTGTGGCCATTGCCATTGTCGGCCAGACGCCGCGCGGTCGTGAGATGCTGGGCTTTGTTCGTGAGGCGGACGTCGAGCGACGTAAAGTGGTTTGGCCGACTCGCCAGGAAACCCTGCAGACCACGTTGATTGTGTTGGTGATCACCATCATTGTGGCGATCTTGCTGTTTTTCATGGATACATTGTTCGGCTGGATCGTGCGCCGACTGATCGGCGCGGCCGGAGGTTCCTGATGGCTATGCAGTGGTACGTCGTGCATGCGTTTTCCGGCTTTGAAAAGCAGGTTCTAAAGGGTCTTAGAGAACGCATAGAACGGGCCGGAATGGAAGAGCAGTTTGGCGAGATTCTTGTTCCCACCGAAGAAGTGGTGGAAATGAAGAAAGGCGTCAAACGGCGAAGTGAGCGCAAGTTTTTTCCCGGCTACGTGCTGGTCGAAATGGAAATGAACGATGACACCTGGCACTTGGTGAAAGACGTTCCCAAGGTGATGGGTTTCATTGGCGGGCGGCAAGACCGTCCGGCGCCGATCACGAAGCGTGAGGCTGATTCCATTTTGCAGCGGGTTGCCGAAGGTGCCGACAAGCCCCGGCCGAAGGTCCTGTTCGAGCCTGGTGAGATGGTCCGGGTCATTGACGGGCCGTTCAATGATTTCAGTGGCGTGGTTGAAGAAATCAACTACGAGAAAAGCAGGTTGCGGGTGGCCGTTTCGATCTTCGGTCGCTCGACGCCGGTTGAGCTTGACTTCCAGCAGGTTGAAAAGCTCTGAAAGTAATCGATGCCGGGTCGTGATGGCCAGGTTGGACAAATGACGGGGAGCCAGATGTTGACATGCACTGGCGCTAGCGACCCGAGGAGAGTGTAAGTATGGCTAAGAAAATCAAGGCGTACATCAAGCTGCAGGTGCCCGCAGGGCAAGCCAATCCCAGTCCACCGGTCGGACCGGCGCTGGGTCAGCATGGTGTCAACATCATGGAATTCTGCAAAGCGTTTAACGCACAGACCCAGTCGACGGAGCAGGGCCTTCCCCTGCCGGTCGTCATAACCGTCTACAGCGACCGCAGTTTCACTTTCATTACCAAGACGCCACCGGCGGCGATTTTGCTCAAGAAAGCCGCCAAGGTGCCGAAGGGCAGCGGTGAGCCGAATACCCGCAAGGTCGGAACCGTGACCCGTGATCAGCTCGAAGAGATCGCGCGCATGAAAGAGCCTGATCTGACCGCTGCGGATATCGACGCGGCGGTTCGTACGATTGCTGGTAGCGCCCGGAGCATGGGCCTGAACGTGGAAGGAGTTGAATAATGGCCAGAAGTAAACGGTTACGCGCCATCCGCGAAAAAATCGAGCCCGGAAAGAACTATCCGATTGATGAAGCGCTGGACCTGCTGAAGTCAGCCAGCCAGCTGAAATTCACAGAGTCTGTTGACGTTGCCATCCGGCTCGGGGTTGATCCCCGGAAATCTGATCAGGCCGTGCGCGGTGCGCTGGTGCTGCCGAACGGGACCGGAAAGTCGGTTCGGGTCGCGGTGTTTGCCCAGGGCGAGAATGCCGATAAGGCGACTGCAGCTGGCGCCGACATCGTCGGGTTCGAGGACCTGGCCGAAACGATCAAGGGCGGCGAGATTGACTTTGACGTCTGTATCGCATCGCCTGACGCCATGCGTGTGGTGGGTCGTCTGGGTACGATTCTCGGCCCCCGTGGGCTGATGCCCAATCCCAAGGTCGGCACGGTCACTACCGATATCGAAACGGCGGTGAAGAATGCCAAGGCCGGGCAGGTGCAGTTCCGCACCGACAAGGCCGGCATTATCCACAGCACCATCGGCAAGGCCGATTTTGACGTTGATCTGCTCAGGGGTAACCTGACTGCTCTTATCAATGAATTGGTCAAGATCAAGCCGCCTGCTGCCAAAGGGCAGTATCTGAAAAAAGTCGCGGTTTCGACCACGATGGGCCCAGGTGTGACGGTAGATACCGGCACTTTGGGGCTTTGATTTGAATTTTCTGGTTTAACAAAGGATGTGGGGTCGTCAGACTTTGTTTTGGTCTGGCGTTCCCCGGGCGATCGCTCTTTACTGAGCGCCCGTCCAAGACCGCGGGTCGAACCGGCTGATTGCCGGTCAGGTAATGGCTTCGGCCGCCCGCGCAGATGGTGTTGCCCGATCATGTTTATGAAACGGCCACCAAGCGGTCCGGCTTCTCCGGTTGGAGGATGTCGGAAATGGAAAAAACAGTCAGTTTTTAGGGCTGTTTCATCTCAACGGAGGTAGCCAATGGCGCTCACTCTTGAGCAGAAGAAGGCAGTGGTGGCTGAAGTGGCCGAAGTGGCCAAGACAGCTCACTCTGCTGTTGCTGCCGAGTATCGCGGTATCACCGTAGGACAGATGACTGAATTGCGCTCACAAGCGCGCAAGGAAGGTGTCTATCTGAAGGTGGCGAAGAACACGCTGGTGCGTCGTGCCGTTGAGGGTACTGACTTCGAATGCATGTCCGAGCAGTTGACCGGTCCACTGTTATTCGCGTTCTCGATCGAGGACCCGGGTGCTGCGGCGCGATTGGTCAAAAGCTTTGCGAAAGATAACGACCATCTGATTCCGAAACTGGTGTCGGTTGGAGCCGCGATTTACGACGAGCGGGAGCTGGAGCGTTTATCCAGTCTGCCGACGCGTGATCAGGCCATCGCCATGCTTATGGGTGTCATGAAAGCACCTGTCGAGAAGTTTGTTCGTACCCTCGTCGAGCCGCATACCAAGCTGGTCAGGACGATTGCCGCGGTTCGCGACAGCAAGCAAGCTGCCTGATTCTCGAGTACCAATCAACACAAATCGACGCCGGGCATGGCGACATGCCACCGTCTAATCAACATTGTAGGAGTTCAACAGAAATGGCCGTTTCAAAAGAAGACATTCTTGAAACAATCTCGAACATGAGCGTCATGGAGGTCGTTGACCTTATTGAAGCCATGGAAGAGAAGTTTGGTGTGACCGCTGCAGCACCGGTTGCTGCCGTGGCCGGTCCGGCCGGTGGTGGCGAAGCCGCTGCTGCTGAAGAAAAGACCGAGTTCGACGTGGTCCTGGCAAGCTTTGGTTCCAACAAGGTTTCCGTGATCAAGGCTGTTCGCGCTATTACCGGTCTGGGTCTGAAAGAAGCCAAGGATTTGGTCGAGGGCGCACCCGCTCCGATCAAAGAAGGTGCTTCCAAAGACGAAGTCGAAGATATCAAGAAGCAGCTGGAAGAAGCAGGCGCGACCGTCGAGGTCAAGTAAGCCTGTTGCTTTTTACGGTTGACGGAATGGTTCAGGCTGGGCGGCCCGCAGGGCTGCCCGGCCTGAGCTTGTTGTCGATCGGGCAGTATGGATTGGCGAGGTGTATCCCGGGTCCCTCGACCATGATTGTAACGAGACCCGGCCAGTTTGCAACATCAGGTGGGTAAGACGCTCATGAACTACTCCTTTACGGAAAAGAAGCGCATTCGCAAGGACTTTGGCAAACATCCGCAGGTCCTTGAGGTTCCGTTCCTGCTTTCGACCCAGATCGATTCCTACAGGCAGTTTCTGCAGGTTGAAGTCGGGGAGAAGGATCGTCGGGAGGTTGGATTGCATGGCGCGCTGTCCTCGGTATTCCCAATCCAAAGCTACTCCGGCAATGCTGCCTTGGAATACGTCAGCTACCGCCTCGGCGAGCCCGAGTTCGATGTGACCGAATGTAAGCTCCGTGGCATGAGCTACGGTGCACCGCTGCGGGTGACTGTTCGTCTGGTGATCTACGACAAGGATTCGCCAGCACGGAACAAAAAGGTCAAGAACGTCATTGAGCAGGATGTCTACATGGGCGATCTGCCGTTGATGACAGACACCGGCACGTTCATTGTCAACGGCACCGAGCGCGTGATCGTCAATCAGATGCACCGCTCGCCGGGCGTGTTCTTCGATCATGACCGCGGCAAGACCCACTCCTCCGGCAAGCTGTTGTTCTCGGCTCGAGTGATCCCCTACCGCGGATCCTGGCTGGATTTCGAGTTTGATCCAAAGGACAGCGTGTTTACCCGGATCGACCGGCGCCGCAAGCTACCGGTGACCATCCTGTTGCGCGCGCTGGGCATGGAAGAAGAGGAGATCCTAAGCTTCTTCTTTGAGAAAACCAAGGTCACGCTGCGCAAGGGGGATGCCAAGATCGATCTGGTGCCCCAGCGCTTGCGCGGCGAAAATGCGCTGTTTGATATCGTCGACAAGGACGGCAACGTCATTGTTGCGCGCGATCGGCGCATTACCGCCCGCCACGTCAAGATGATCAGCGAGGCTGGCGTCAGCACGCTGGACGTGCCCGACGACTACCTGATCGGCAAGATTCTCGCCCACAACGTGGTGGACACTGAAACCGGCGAACTGGTCGCCCGAGCCAACGACGAGATCACCGTAGAGGCCCTCGCGGCGCTGCGCGAAGCCAAAGTCAAGAAGTTCGAGATCTTGTACGTCAACGACCTTGACCAGGGTCCCTACATCTCCAACACGCTGCGCATTGATCCGACCAGCAGCGAGCTTGAGGCGTTGTGGGAGATCTACAAGATGATGCGTCCCGGCGAGCCGCCCACCAAGGAAGCGGCTCAGAACCTGTTTAAGAATCTGTTTTTCACCGCCGAGCGCTACGACCTGTCTGCCGTCGGACGGATGAAATTCAACCGCCGGGTCGGACGCAAAGAAATCACCGGACCGGGCGTGCTTGATCGCGATGACATCCTGGCCGTACTGAAGGTTCTGATCGATATTCGTAACGGTAACGGGACCGTTGACGACATCGACCATCTCGGCAACCGCCGCGTTCGCTCGGTCGGCGAGATGGCTGAAAACGTCTTCCGGATTGGTTTGGTCCGCGTCGAGCGCGCCGTGCGCGAGCGTCTGAGCGTGGCTGAAAGTGAAGGTCTGGCTCCCCAGGACCTGATCAATGCCAAGCCCGTTGCCGCTGCGGTCAAGGAGTTCTTCGGGTCCTCTCAGCTCTCGCAGTTCATGGACCAGAACAACCCGCTGTCCGAGGTCACCCACAAGCGCCGTGTTTCCGCGCTGGGCCCGGGCGGTCTGACGCGTGAACGCGCCGGATTCGAGGTGCGCGATGTTCATCCGACACACTATGGTCGTCTGTGTCCGATCGAGACGCCGGAAGGACCGAACATTGGTCTGATCAATTCGCTGGCGTGCTACAGCCGCACAAACCAGTACGGCTTTCTCGAGACGGCCTATCGGCGGGTCCAGGACGGTCAGGTCACCGACGAGGTCGAGTACCTGTCGGCCATTGAGGAAGGCGAATACGTTATTGCTCAGGCCAATGCGGACCTGGACGGTAAAGGTCGATTTGTCGACGAACTGATTCCCTGCCGGCACCTGGGCGAGTTCGCCTTGCAGCAACCCGATGCGATCCAGTACATGGACGTTTCGCCGCGCCAGATCGTGTCGGTCGCCGCATCGCTCGTTCCGTTCCTCGAGCACGACGACGCCAACCGAGCGCTCATGGGTTCGAACATGCAGCGCCAGGCGGTCCCGACCCTCAGGGTCGACAAGCCGCTAGTCGGCACGGGCATGGAGCGAGTCGTTGCGACCGACTCCGGCGTAACGACCGTGGCTCTGCGTGGCGGGGTCGTCGACCAGGTGGATGCCGGCCGTATCGTGGTTCGCGCGAACGAAGACGAGGTCGGAGAAGACGATCCTGGTGTGGATATTTACAACCTGGTCAAGTACCAGCGTTCCAACCAGAACACCTGCATGAACCAGCGCCCGCTGGTCAAGGTCGGTGATGCTGTAGCCAAGCGCGACGTACTGGCAGACGGCCCTTCGACCGATCTGGGTGAACTTGCTCTGGGTCAGAACATGCTGGTCGCCTTCATGCCCTGGAACGGCTACAACTTCGAAGATTCGATTTTGATCTCCGAGCGCGTGGTCCAGGAAGACCGCTTTACCTCGATCCATATCGAAGAAATGACCTGTGTCGCGCGTGACACCAAGCTGGGCACCGAAGAAATCTCGGCTGATATTCCCAACGTTGGTGAATCGACCCTCAACAAGCTTGATGAGTCGGGCATCGTCTACATCGGTGCCGAGGTCAACGCGGGCGATATTCTCGTCGGCAAGGTCACGCCCAAGGGCGAGTCCCAGTTGACGCCTGAGGAAAAACTCCTGCGCGCCATTTTTGGCGAGAAGGCATCCGACGTCAAGGACACCTCTTTGCGGGTGCCGACCGGCATGGATGGCACGGTCATCGATGTGCAGGTCTTCACCCGGGAAGGCGTCGACAAGGATGCGCGCGCCATCTCGATTGAGAAAGATGAAATCCGCCAGGTCAGAAAGGATCTTGACGATCAGCTTCGCATCATGGAAGACGCCATCTACGCGCGCCTTGAATCGGTGCTTGTCGGCAAGATCGCTGACAAGGGTCCGTCAGGGATCAAGAAGGGCGACAAGGTCAACAAGAACTACCTGAAAGAACTCAAGCGCGACGACTGGTTCAAGCTGCGCATGCGCAACGAGGACGCTCAGGACCTTCTCGAGCGTGCCAGCCGCCAGATCGAGAAGCAGCGCAAGTTGTTCGACAAGCGTTTTGAAGAAAAGAAATCCAAGATCACGCGTGGCGATGACCTGGCCCCCGGCGTACTCAAGATGGTCAAGGTCTACATGGCAGTCAAGCGGCGCATGCAGCCGGGCGACAAGATGGCGGGTCGCCACGGTAACAAGGGCGTTATTTCAACCATCGTTCCGACCGAAGACATGCCGTATACAGCCGATGGCGCGCCGGTGGATATCGTGCTCAATCCGCTGGGTGTGCCGTCACGCATGAACATCGGTCAGGTGCTTGAAACGCACCTCGGCTGGGCTGCCCGTGGCCTGGGGCGCAAGATTGAGACCATGCTCGAGGAAAATCGCAAGAGCGAGGAAATTCGACAGTTCATCGGCGAGATCTACAACTCGGACCAGGACGGCCGCGTGGATATGAGTCAATTCAGCGACCAGGAGGTCGACGAGATGGCTCATAACCTAACAGGCGGCGTGCCGATGGGAACGCCCGTTTTCGACGGTGCCGACGAAAAAGACATCAAGAAGTTGCTCAAGATGGGTGACCTTCCGGAATCGGGCCAAACCACGCTCTATGACGGACGGACCGGCGATTCTTTCGATCGGCCGGTGACCGTGGGCTACATGTACATGCTCAAGCTCAATCACCTGGTTGACGACAAGATGCATGCCCGCTCTACCGGCCCTTACAGTCTCGTGACGCAGCAGCCGTTGGGCGGTAAAGCCCAGTTTGGCGGGCAGCGGTTCGGCGAGATGGAAGTCTGGGCACTGGAAGCTTACGGTGCTGCCTTTACCCTGCAGGAAATGCTGACGGTCAAGTCGGATGACGTGCAGGGCAGGAACCAGATGTACAAGTCGATCGTCGACGGTAACAATCAGATGGTGGCCGGCATGCCGGAATCCTTCAACGTGCTGGTGAAGGAAATTCGCTCGCTTGGCATCAACATCGAACTTGAAGAATCCTGAGCTCAGGAGGAGATAAAGAACATGCGTGACCTGTTCAATCTGTACAAGCGTCAGAATCAGATTACCGATTTCGACTCGATTCGTATCGGTCTGGCTCCCCCCGAGCTGATCAAGTCCTGGTCTTTCGGCGAGGTCAAGAAGCCGGAGACGATCAATTACCGAACCTTCAAGCCGGAGCGCGAAGGCCTGTTCTGTGCGGCGATCTTCGGTCCGATCAAGGACTACGAGTGCCTGTGCGGCAAATACAAGCGCATGAAGCACCGCGGCGTGAAATGCGAAAAGTGTGGAACCGAGGTCACCCTGACCAAGGTCCGCCGAGAGCGCATGGGGCATATCGACCTGGCCTCGCCGGTTGCACATATCTGGTTTCTGAAATCGCTGCCCAGCCGCATCGGGCTGATGCTGGACATGACGCTGCGCGATATCGAGCGGATTTTGTATTTCGAATCCTATCTGGTGCTTGATCCTGGCATGACCCCGCTGGAGCGCGGCCAGCTGCTCACCGACGAACAGTACTTCGATGCGGTCGAAGAGTACGGCGACGAGTTCGATGCCCGCATGGGTGCCGAAGCGGTTTACGAGCTGCTTAAAAACATTGATCTGGCGCCCGAGCTTGCGAGGCTTCGCGAAGACATTGCCGCGACCAACTCAGAAACCAAGATCAAGCGTCTGACCAAGCGCATCAAACTGATGGAAGCGTTCATCGACTCGGGCAATCGTCCGGAGTACATGATCCTGACCATTCTGCCGGTGCTGCCGCCCGATCTGCGTCCCCTGGTACCTCTGGATGGCGGCCGTTTCGCGACCTCTGACCTCAACGATCTCTATCGCCGGGTGATCAACCGCAACAACCGCCTGCGCCGCCTGCTGGATCTGAGCGCGCCGGATATCATCGTGCGGAACGAAAAGCGCATGCTGCAGGAGTCCGTGGACGCGCTGCTGGATAACGGCCGGCGTGGTCGCGCCATTACCGGCACCAACAAGCGCCCGCTGAAGTCGCTCGCCGACATGATCAAGGGCAAACAGGGGCGTTTCCGCCAGAACCTTCTCGGCAAGCGCGTCGACTACTCGGGCCGTTCAGTGATCGTGGTGGGCCCGACCCTGAAGCTGCACGAATGCGGCCTGCCCAAGAAAATGGCGCTGGAGCTGTTCAAGCCCTTCATCTTCTCCAAGCTGCAGCGCCGCGGCCTGGCCATGACCATCAAGGCGGCCAAGAAACTGGTCGAGCGCGAAGAAGGCGAGGTCTGGGACATTCTCGAAGAAGTCATTCGCGAACACCCGGTCATGCTCAACCGCGCACCGACGCTTCACCGGCTTGGTATTCAGGCGTTTGAACCGGTTCTGATCGAGGGTAAAGCGATCCAGTTGCATCCGCTGGTCTGTACCGCCTTCAACGCCGACTTTGACGGTGATCAGATGGCCGTGCACGTCCCCTTGAGCCTGGAAGCCCAGCTTGAGGCGCGTGCGTTGATGATGTCATCGAACAACATCCTTTCGCCGGCCAACGGGGAACCGATCATCGTGCCGACCCAGGACGTGGTTCTGGGCCTGTACTACATGACCCGCTCACTGCCCGGAGCGCGCGGCGAGGGCATGTTCTTCTCCAGCGTCGCCGAAGTCCATCGCGCTTACGCTAACCAGCAGATTGATCTGCAGGCGGCGATCACGGTCCGGATTCGTGAATCCTCGCTGCAGGACGGCGAACTGGTCGAGACCATTCGTCGCGAGCAGACCACAGTCGGGCGCGCGATGCTTTGGGATATCGTTCCGGCGGGTCTGGCGTTTGAATTGATCAACCAGGCGCTGAAGAAAAAGCAGATTTCGCGCCTGATTGACGAATGCTACCGTGAGTTGGGTCTGAAGAAGACCGTGGTCTTTGCCGACCAACTCATGTATACCGGCTTTGCGTTCTCGACCCGCGCCGGGGTATCGATTGGCCTGGATGACCTGCAGGTGCCGCCGGAGAAGAAAGAAATTCTCGAGCGTGCCGACAAGGAGGTGCTGGATATCCAGCATCAATATGCGTCGGGTGTCGTGACCTCGGGCGAGCGCTACAACAAGGTTGTTGATATCTGGTCGCGCACCAATGAAGAAGTCGCGCGCGCCATGATGAAGCGGATCGGCAAGGAAACCCGGGTCGATATCGACGGCAACGAGGTCGAGGAAGACTCGATGAACTCGATCTTCATCATGGCCGACTCCGGCGCCCGAGGCTCGGCGGCCCAGATTCGTCAGCTGGCCGGCATGCGCGGGCTGATGGCCAAGCCGGACGGCTCGATCATCGAAACGCCGATCACCGCGAACTTCCGCGAGGGTCTGAATGTTCTCCAGTACTTTATTTCCACCCACGGTGCTCGAAAGGGTCTGGCTGATACGGCGCTCAAGACGGCTAACTCCGGTTACCTGACGCGGCGCCTGGTCGATGTTGCCCAGGACCTGGTTGTCATCGAAGAGGACTGTGGCACCGAAGAAGGAATTGAGATGCTGCCGATCGTTGAGGGGGGCGACATCGTCGAGCCCCTGCGCGAGCGGATTCTTGGTCGCGTTGTGGCCCAGGACATCTACGAAACTGATAGTGACGACGTATTGTGCGCGCGCGGCACGCTGCTCGATGAGCAATGGGTGGCAACGCTGGAAGCCAAGGGCGTGGACCGGGTGCTGGTGCGTTCGCCGATTACTTGTCAGACCCGCCATGGCCTCTGTGCCCAGTGCTATGGCCGAGATCTGGCCCGCGGCAGTCTGGTCAACCAGGGTGAAGCGGTCGGTGTCATCGCGGCCCAGTCCATCGGTGAGCCGGGTACCCAGCTGACCATGCGGACTTTCCACATTGGCGGTGCCGCATCGCGGTCGGTCGCAATTGACCACATCGAGGTCAAATCGGGCGGATCAGTACGGTTCTACAACCTCAAATCGGTTGAAAATGCGGACAACAAGCTGGTGGCGGTGTCGCGTTCCGGCGAGCTGTCTGTCATTGACAGTCACGGCCGCGAGCGCGAGCGCTACAAAATTCCTTACGGCGCGATCCTCAGCGTCAAGGAAGGCGATCCGGTCGAAGTCGGCCAGAACGTCGCCAACTGGGACCCGCATACCCACCCGGTGGTGACCGAGGTTGCCGGGGTGGCGAGCTTCCAGGACTTCATCGGCGGTGTGACCGTCACAGAAGAGACTGACGAAATCACCGGATTGAGTGCCATCGTTGTCACCGACCCGAAAAAGCGTGGCAGCGAGGGCAAGGATTTGCGGCCGATCATCCGCTTGATTACCAAGGATGGCAAGGCGCTGAATATCCCTGGCACCGAGCAGCCTGCCCAGTACTATCTGCCGGCCGGGGCCGTGGTGAACGTGACCGATGGTCAGGAAATCCGCGTCGGCGATATCGTGGCGCGTATTCCGCAGGAGTCTTCCAAGACACGCGACATTACCGGTGGTCTGCCGCGGGTTGCTGATTTGTTTGAAGCTCGCAAGCCCAAAGAAGGCGCACTGCTGGCCGAAGCTTCGGGCGTGGTCAGTTTCGGCAAGGAGACCAAAGGCAAGCAGCGTCTTGTCATTACCGACGAGAACGGCGAGGTCCACGAGGAGTTGATTCCCAAATGGCGCCAGGTGCTGGTGTTTGAGGGTGAGCACGTCGAGAAAGGCGAGACCGTTGTCGACGGTGAACCGAACCCGCACGATATCCTGCGCCTGCTGGGTGTGGAGAGACTGGCCGATTATCTGGTTCAGGAAATCCAGGATGTTTACCGACTCCAGGGTGTGAAAATCAACGACAAGCACATTGAGACGGTGATCCGCCAGATGCTGCGCAAGGTCGAAGTGCTGGACGGCGGTGATACCCGCTTCCTTCGCGGCGAACAGGTTGACGCAATCCGGGTGCAGGAAGAAAACGAACGCGCTGAGGCCGACGGCCTCCGTCCGGCCAGGCTGCAAAGCGTATTGCTCGGCATCACCAAGGCTTCGCTGGCGACCGAATCGTTTATTTCGGCTGCGTCTTTCCAGGAAACCACACGTGTTCTGACCGACGCGGCCGTTCGCGGCACCGTCGACAGCCTGCGTGGCTTGAAGGAGAACGTCATTGTCGGTCGCTTGATTCCGGCTGGCACCGGTCGTGTTGCCATGGCGCGTCGCAAGACTGAGCGCCCGCCCGCCGGCGGCTATCAGGATGTCGATGCTGAACTCGCTGCCGCACTGCGCGCCTCTGATGCAGAACATGCAGAGCCGGTAGAGGCAGACGCTGGTGCTGATTCAGGCGATTGACTGAGAGCTTGTTTGTCTGATTTCGGTTAGGGCTGCGGCGTTGCCGCAGCCCGGCCTCCGGAAACAGAACCGATAGCGCTTGTCTTGACAGTTGAGCGCCAACCCTTTAACATTCTCGTGCTTCGGCAGGCCGTTTGTATCGGTCTGTCGTTTGTTTTCTCAAGGTCCAAAAATATGTCCACGATCAATCAGTTGGTTCGCAAGCCACGGCGAGCGAAGCAGTA
>CAZIMY010000079.1:0-12394 GCA_964540315.1 uncultured Wenzhouxiangella sp. | reverse complement strand
GAAAAATTACCTGGTTTCCAGACCGCCCGGACGTCATGGCACCTTTTCGAGTACGTCTGGAGGCTTCCAAGGCGGATTTCCCGGTGCTTTTGTCAAACGGCAACTGTGTCGAGAAAGGCGAGCAAGGCCCGGACGACCATTTTGCGGTCTGGGATGACCCGTTTCCGAAGCCCAGCTATCTGTTTGCCATCGCCGCCGGTAATTTGGCGTCTGTTCATGACCGTTTCGTCACCGGCTCAGGTCGCTCGGTCGATCTTTTCGTCCACTCCGATCCGGGCAGTCTCGATCGCCTTGGGCACGCCATGGACAGCCTCAAGCGGGCCATGCGCTGGGACGAAGAACGCTTTGGGCTTGAGTACGACCTTGATGTTTATCACATCGTCGCCACCCATGATTTCAATATGGGTGCGATGGAAAACAAGTCGCTGAATATTTTTAACGCCCGCTATGTGCTAGCGGACAAGGAGACGGCAACCGACGCCGATTTTGAAGCGGTTGAGGCCGTCATCGCGCACGAATACTTCCATAACTGGACCGGTAACCGCGTGACCTGCCGCGACTGGTTTCAGCTCACGCTGAAGGAAGGCTTGACCGTCTTTCGCGACCAGGAATTTACCAGCGATCTGCACTCGCGTCCGGTCAAACGCGTTCAGGACGTTGGCGATATCATCGCTCGGCAAATGCCGGAAGATGCGGGACCGATGGCCCATCCAATTCGGCCGGAGCGGTACCTCGAGATCAACAATTTCTACACCGCCACGGTCTACGAGAAAGGCGCTGAAGTCGTGCGCATGTACCAGACACTTTTGGGTATGGACGGCTTCAGGGCCGGGATTGACCTCTATTTTGAGCGCCATGACGGACAGGCTGTGACCTGTGATGACTTCCGAGCGGCTATGGCCGATGCGAACGGCCACGACCTTGAACAGTTTGGTCAGTGGTACCGTCAGGTTGGCACCCCCAGAGTGCAGGCAAGCAGTCGCTACGACGACCAGAAAAAAGAGCTTGTGCTCAGTCTGGAACAATCCCTACCCGATCATCCGGACAACGACAAGATCGGTCCCTTGATGGTGCCGATCGCGGTTGGTTTTCTAGGCGACGAAAACCAACCACTAAAGGCATCCCTGGTTGGCTCGACGAACGCACCTGAAGAGACCGTTCTGATTATTCTTGAGCAGCACCGAGCTGAATTTCGGTTTGGCGGGTTGCCGGAAAATGCGCTACCGTCATTACTGCGCGGCTTCTCAGCGCCCGTGCATCTGGATTACGACTGGTCGCTTGAAGACCTTGCCCGGTTGGCGGGATTCGATACCGATGCAGTCAACCGCTGGCGCGCTGGACGCCGGCTGGCGGAAAGCATCCTGCACCAATGTATCGAGCAGCCCGAACATTTGCCGGACACCGTCGGCTTACTGGCAACGGCCTGGCGCGCGACCCTGGCCGATGCCGCTCAAGACCCTGCGCTTGCTGCTGAATTGTTGTCGCTGCCTTCGGAGTCGGAATTGGCCGAACAGCGCGAGACCGTCGATCCGGCGGCCATCCACCGGGCCAGAACAGACCTGGTGACCTATCTGGCCGACCATCTGACCGCTGATCTGAATGCCGTGTATCAGCGATTGGCCAGCGGGGAGCCATGGTCGGCGGACGCCGGCAGTATCGCGCGGCGGCGCCTGAAAAACACGGCTTTGCACTGGCTGTCGGCGGCCAGCGATCGAAACTGGATCACCCAGGCTGAGACCCAATACCGGCAGGCCGACAATATGACCGATCGTTTCGCTGCGCTTCGAGCGTTGGTGCACGCTGGCGCCACTGAAGCCGGGGCGGCTCTGGCCGACTTCGCGGATCGCTTTGCCGACGACCCACTGGTCATGGATAAATGGTTCGCGGTGCAGCTCACCCGGCCCCACCCCGACGTGGCAGAGGTATTGCCCGAGCTGATGGCGCATTCGGCGTTCAGCCTGCAAAACCCCAACAAAGTCCGTGCCGTGGTCGGCAGCTTTGCGATGGCCAATCCTGTCGCTTTTCATCGATCCGATGGCGCGGGTTACCGGCAAGTCGCCGACGTTGTGGCCAAGCTCGACGCGATCAATCCGCAGGTTGCCGCCCGCCTGGCAGGCTGTTTCTCACGCTGGCGACGCTATGAGTCTGCCCGTGCCGAGATGATGCAGGCAGAGCTGGAGAACCTCGGGGGTCAGTCCCTAAGTCCGGACGTTCAGGAAATCGTTACCGCGGCTCTAGGGCCGCTTCAGGACTGACAGGCCAGTGGCCTCAGTGACCCGAGTCCACGGAAAGTCGGGACCGGGGTCGAGCTTACGACGCACCGTTAGGCGCGCGTCGTTGCTGGCCGGAACGAAACGCAGATCGAGCTGGTCATGACCGGCGATGCTGGTGATTGACGGGATCTGTTCTTTCAGCTGATTGATCAAGCTGATCAGTGCTTCCAGCTGGACGGCTGAAACCGGTTCTTGCCACTGCTGCTGGCGGCTGTCCAGCCAGTTGGGGAAACGGCCCAGATTGATGATTTCAATACCGATTGATGAAGCGTTGAAGCCGGCGACGTGATGGGCAATATGGTTGAGCGCGACCCATTGGTGAACCTCGCCGTCGCGATCGATGTATAGGTGGCCGCTGTTGCCGGTTTGCGAAACCGGATAGTGAATTTGTTCACCGTACTCCCGGGCGGTGGCCAAATCGGGCAATTCGGTCGCGTGGATGACGATAAGGTCAATGTCTTCAAGACTGCGCTGCTCCAGCCGGTCCTGATAAGCAAGCGGGTCGGGCCGGGCTTGCTCAAGCCAGGCGGGGTTCGAAAGACTCACGGCTTTCCCATGGCGCGTTCAGCCACCCCCTCAGGCATCAAGTCCATTGTTTCAAGGATGACGGAATCGGCCGAATCACTCCATGTGACGTTGGAGACGCCGGCCAACAGGGTGATCAGCAGCAGGGGCGCGACGCTTAGCTTCATGATTGGCAAAGATCCGACTGACAACAGAATTCCGACTGATTCTAATGCAAGCCGATGTGACGTCTGGCACAGCGTCATTGGACGAGGGACGAGTACAATATTCGTATGTCGCTAAATATCGAGAAAGCTCGCTTCAACATGATCGAGCAGCAAGTGCGAACCTGGGACGTGCTGGACGGCGCGGTTCTGGACGTGCTCAAGAATGTACCCAGGGAGGATTTCGTGCCCTCCCGCTATCGCCGGCTGGCGTTTGCCGACCTTCGGATTCCTTTGGCCATGAGTCAAGTCATGATGAAGCCGGTTGAAGAAGGCCGGATGCTTCAGGCACTGGACGTCCAAGCCGGCCAGTCAGTGCTTGAGATTGGCACCGGCTCTGGTTTTGTTGCCGCTTGCCTGTCCGGCCTTGGTGGTCAGGTTCTGAGTATCGATATTTATCCTGAGCTGGCCGAAACTGCCGCCGCACGTCTGGACCGTCTGGGATATTCGGATGTGGAAGTCAGGTGCGACGATCTGTTCAGCGAGGGCTTCGATCCGGGCCGGCTGTTCGACCGAATTGTTGTAACGGCATCTGCCGCTGAGGTCCCCGACCGACTGCTGGACTGGGTCGCTCCCAGGGGCCGAATCTTCGTGGTGCGCGGCGACAGCCCGGCGATGGAAGCCATCTGCCTCAATCTAAATGAAAAAGACGGTTGGGATACGCTCAGCCTGTTCGAAACCGATCTACCTCGGTTGGTGGGCGCAGAAGATCGCCCGACATTTGAATTCTAGACCGCTTCATATTAGAGTAAACTAATGATCAAGAAAACCACTGTTGCGCTAACCCTTTCCCTGGCGCTGAGTCCGATGGCTCTGGCTGTCGATTTGTTGGGTGTGTATGAACTGGCCCAAACCAACGACGCCGAGTTGCGCGCTGCCGAGCGCCGCCTGGCCGTTGCCGGAGAGATTCCAATCCAGACCCGGGCGGCGCTGCTGCCTCAGCTATCCGGTCGAGCATCGCAAACCCTGGGCAGTTCCTCGCCCAGCGTCGGCGGGAACGATCTGCCCTCCAGCGATATCGACCAGCGCAGCTACAGCATCAATCTGTCCCAGACGATATATGACGATGCCAACTACGGTCGGCTGGAGCGCGGGCGGGCGCAATTGGCTGCGGCCGATGCGCAGTACAGCGAGGCCTTTCAAAATTTCTTGTTTCGTGTCAGCCAACGGTATTTCGATGTATTGACCGCCCTTGACTCTGTGCGTTTTGCCGAGGCTGAAGAAACGGCTTTGCGGCGCCAGTTCGAGCAGGCCGAACAGCGCTTCGAGGTGGGTCTGGCCGCCGTGACCGACGTTCACGAAGCCCGCGCCGCCTGGGATGGCTCCCGGGCGCGCGTCATCGTCGCGCAGAACGCTCTTGAGGATGCCCGCGAGGCATTACGCGAGACCACGGGTACCTGGTTTGAGAACTTTGCCCGGCTGGTTGATGATGTCCCGCTGTCGCCGCCCGATCCTGCTGATTCGGAGGAGTGGGTCAAAGCCGGTCTGGAGTCCAGCCCGCTGGTTCTGCAGCAAAGAAGCCAGGTTGACGTTGCCGATGCCGACCTGCGGATTGCCCGGGCGGGCCACCTTCCGTCGCTTGGCCTGACCGGTTCGATCAGCCGCAACGAGAACAATGAATTCGTGGCTAGAAATCCGGAGACCCAGGCGCCGATCGGCACGACAACTTTCCAGACCGATGGATGGCAAGTCGGTCTGGTTTTGAACGTGCCCATTTTTGAAGGTTTTGCAACCCAATCCCGGCGGCGCCAGGCCGGCGAGAGTCTGCGCCTTGCAGACGAGATTCTTGACCAGGCAGAGCGGGCGGTCATCCGGCAAACAGAGACGGCCTATCGTGGCGTCATTGCCGGTATTCGCGAGGTCGAAGCTCGCCGCCAGGCGCTGGTCTCGGCCGAAAGCGCGCTGGAAGCGACCAACGCAGGCTTCGAAGTGGGTACCCGTACCATCGTTGACGTGCTGATCTCAGAGCAGCGCGTGTTCCAGGCGCAACGAGATTACTCCAATGCGCGGCATCAGTTCATCCTGAACGGCTTGCGGCTGCGCCAGTCAGCCGGGCTGCTGGAGGAGCAGGACCTGGTGTCGGTCAACCAGTTGCTGCGCTAACCGGCGCTCGGTCCGGGCTCTTTTCGTTTAACGAAAGGATCGATCGCTTCAAGCGTTCGATCCAGACTACCGCGGCTGTTTTCCAACGCGCTTTTGGCTGCGTGACCCATGCGCTGGCCCAGCGCCGGTTCATCGACGAACCTTTGCAGCAAAATGGCCAGGCTTGCGCTGTCCTTGCAACGCACTAGCCCGCCGGCAGATTCGAGCTGTTCGGCGGATTCGGCCTGCTGATCCAGAAAAGGGCCAGCCACAACCGGCAGCCCCAGCGCCGCTGGCTCGAGAAGATTGTGGCCGCCCAGCGGAACCAGGCTACCGCCGACGAACGCGACCTGAGCCAGTGCGTAGCAGGTCATCAGGATGCCCATTTGATCGACCAGCACCACCTGCACGTCGGCCCTCGGCGGTTGAGCGAAATGACACCAGATCAGGTGCTGTTGATCCAGCAACTGAGTGATCTCAGGGGCGCGCTCCGGATGCCGGGGCGCCAGAATCAGCAGTGCACGGGGATGCTTCTGCAGCAGGCGGCGATGCGCTTCGATCAGCATTGGCTCTTCACCGGGCCGCGTACTGCCCGCCGTCCAAGTGGGACGTTCGCCCCAGCTCGTTTTCATGGGTCTGGTTTTGGCGTCTAGGTCGGCCGGTAGCGCAATATCAAACTTGAGGTTGCCGCCCACGATGAGCTTTTGCTCGGGAAGGCCCAGAGATGCTAGACGGTCGCTGTCGGCCCGAGTCTGGCAGCTGGCCATGACAACTGCCTCCAGAGCTTTGGCATACAGGCTCGAAAAGCGCTGGTAGCGTCTCATCGCTTTTTCGCTCAGGCGGGCGCTGATCAACACCATTGGAATACCCAGCGCTTTAGATCGACCAAACAGCTCGGGCCAGATCTCGGTTTCCACGATCAATCCCAGTCGCGGACGGGCGCGCTTCAACCAGCGCTGCACGCTGATCGGGTTGTCCAGCGCGATGTAGCGATGCTCGACCCTTGCTCCAAACAAGGCCTGACAGCGCCGGGCGCCGGTGGCCGTCATGGTGCTGACCATCACCGAACTTTCTGTTTCCAGAAGTTGATTGACCAGCCCTTCTGCCGCATTGACCTCACCCACCGATGCGGCGTGAACCCAGATAAGCCCAGGTCTAGGTTTCTTGATCGAACCCAGCCGCTCGCGCCAGCGGCCGTCGTGCGCTTCGCCCCGATGCAGGCGCAGCAACGCAAACGGGGTCAGGACCAGAGTCAAGAGTCGATAAAGGAAAAACATGGCTGGGCCAGTGTAGCCCCCGCAGGCTTTTGATAACCGCATAATGATCGGATGATGAGCTGGACTGACGTGCTGCTGAAACTGAGCTTGTTGCCCGTTCGCTTACTGGGGCGACTGCCGCTCGGTATATCACGTCGCTTGGTGCGACCTTTGGCGCCAGTTCTGCGGCTGCTGATGAAACGCCGGCGTCGGGTGGTGGAAAGAAATCTGGCGCTGTGCTTTTCCGATCTGGATGCAGATCAGCGCACTGAAATTTGCAGGCAGCATTTCGGACAACTGGCTGAAGGCCTGGCGGAAACTGCCAGCGCATGGTGCCGCCCCGAGCGCTTCGATCATCGTTTTGGCGAAACCCTTGGTCTGGAACACGTTGAGGCTGCGCGCGCCAGCGGGCAGGGCGTGCTGATGCTGACGGCTCATGCCACGTGCATTGAACTGGGCGCTCGTTTGGTTGGAGAAGCGGTGCCATCGGCGGGCATCTATCGCCCGCTTCGCCAGCCGGCGCTGGAAGACTTTCAGAATCGCGGTCGGTCACGCTATGGCGAGGCGATGATTCCCAGAGACAATGTCAGAGCGATGGTCAGGCATTTACGAGGCGGTGGGGTGCTTTGGTACGCGCCTGATCAGGATTTTGGGCCCTCGCGGAGCGCGTTTGCGCCATTTTTTGGAGTTCCAACGGCAACGGCAACGGGCCTGCTGGATCTCGCCCGGCTGGGGCGCGCTCTGGTGGTACCCATGTACCCGCTGAAACAACCAGACGGCAGGGTTCTGGTGCACTTCGAGCAAGCTTGGGAGGGCTTCCCATCTGGCGACGACGAGGCTGATCTGACCCGTTTCAACGCGTTTCTGGAGCGCTACATCAGGCTTAACCCCTCGCAGTACTGGTGGTTGCACCGACGCTTCAAGACCGCGCCTCCGGGCATGCCGGATCGTTACGGCTCATCTACTTGAAGCTGGGGGTTCAGCGCTGGGTCAGGCGAGCCAGGGCGCGGTATTTTTTCAACGTGTAGGTGGCAGTCAGACGACTCATGGTCCAGCCGCCGCGTCCGTCCAGAAATGCCGCCCGAAGCAGATAATTGTCGATCCAGTTCCAACCAGCTCGGAGCCAGGCCAGCGCTGGTCTGGCACTGCGTTTTCCTCTGGCGTGCCGCTCACGGGCCTGGAGAGCCGCGTAATGCGACAGTTTGGTTTGGGCGTGCGCCACATCACGGTAGCTGAAATGATGCAGCGGGGCCTGTAGCAGACCAACCCGACACCCTCGGGAAACCACAATTTTTTCGTGCACGATGGCCGGCGTGAAGCGGCCACAATCCCGCCTGAAAAGGCGCAGAGGCGTGCGCGCCCAGTGACCATGGTGCAGCGTTGTGCCGAAAGCATGCGTCAGCCAACTCAGGCGATACGCCTGGTGAGGCGGGTTTTGCTGCGCCAAAGTCCAATCAATTTCGCGGCGCAGCTCGGGGTCCAAGGCTTCGTCGGCGTCGAGCGACAGCACCCAATCGCCGGTGGCAAGATCGAGCGCGCGCTGTTTCTGAAGACCAAAGCCGGGCCAGTCGGTCTGCGTGACGTGGTCGGTATATTCGCGACAAATTTCGACCGTTTGATCCTTGCTGCCACTATCAAGGATGATGATCTCATCGGCCCACCCGTGGATCGATTCCAGACACTGTCTGATTCGGTCAGCCTCGTTGAAAACGATCAGGATGACGCTCAGCGTCTTTCTGCGGTTGGGTGGACTGAGCAGTTCCCGGCGGCGTTCCGAAAACACAAGCGCCAGGGTAGCGCCAATGACCAGGGCGAACCAGACAACGCCGATGTTGCGCTCGAAGATCGACTCGCTCATGGCCATGACGGCGAGCATTCCGACCGCGGCCAATCCGGCCCAGGCGAGATGCCCGGTGCTGTCGAGGCTGCTGCAATGCAATAGCCAGAAGCGTCGCAGCGGCAGGCCAAACAACAGAACCAGTCCGACCAGACCCGGCAGGCCGGCGTACAGCATGGCCGACAGGAACTGATTGTGCGGGTGTCGATACTCAAGCAATTTTGGTAGCGCATCACCAGCGGCGACCGCTTTTGCCACCGCCTCTTCAAAAGAGCCGGCACCGGGGCCCAGCCACGGCTGTTCTGCTAGTACCGCGAAGGTAATCCGCCACATGTCGATGCGCTCAGATACCCCCCCTTCCAGCGCATCGCCGTCCAGCGCCGAGAGCGCCTCATGAAATATCGCCAGCATCCGCTGGTCCATATCGACCTGAGGCAGGAGGGTTAGCAGCAGTGTTCCGGCAATAAAAACGAGGGGTAGGCCGACGCGCCATGCCTGGCCGAAACGATGCCGGAAGAGAACGGCGTAAAGGATCAGCAGGGGCAGGGCGGCGACCCAGGCCCCTCGTGAACCGGACAGAAGACTGGCCGAGACGCCACCCAGCACCGCCAGTCCGGCTGCGCCCCGCTCCCAGCCAGGTAGGTCTTGATCACTGATCCGGGGCAGCAGCATGAACGCCATCAACAGCGAGATGCCGCCGAAATAGATTGGATTGGTGGCACCCCCGGCGCGGCTCTCGAACTCTCCGATCTGGCCGGTGAGGAGGAACCACCAGGCATGTCCACCGGCGATCAGTGCCCCGGCGTAGATACCCCACCACCACGTTGTCGCCAGGTCATCAACTCGCCGCAGGAATAAAAACAGCGGCAGAATCAGCAGCAGTCGAGCGTGACGTCCCAGGCCCTGCCCGGCCGCCGGGTCCAGCCCATGCCATATCCATCCGAGCATGATGACAAGCACGTAGGCGGTTGCTGCAATGACCAGAACCCGTTCGCTCGCGTGCATGTCGCCCAGCGTCCAGCCTCGGTGCACCGTCAGCCAGATGATGCTGATTAAACCCAGAAGAATCAGCGAGATACCGGCGACCTTCGGCACAATCAGCCCAAGCGCCAGGGCTAGAAATAGGATCGCCGCTGTTATCAGCCCCAGCGGGCTGAATAACTCGATGGTGACCGGCGGGTTGGTTGAGGTCTGCATGCCCGACTGTATTGTTGCAGCGGTCTCGGTGACAGGCTAGTCCTCTTCAAGAACAAAAACGGCCCCGCAGTAGGGGCAGCCTGCGCGTCCGGTTTTTTCAATCGGCAGATAGACCCTGGGATGAGAATTCCACAGGGCCATGTCGGGTGTTGGGCAGCTCAGCGGCAAATCGGCGCGGCTGACGCGGTACTCGCGCTCTGTGTTGGCGGGGCGCTGGGTGCTGGAGTCTGGTTTTGCAGAAGAATTCATGAGGCGACTGTACGGGCCTTTGAAGCGGCAAAAGTTGATCCTAGTTTAGCCGCTGCGCGCCAAAGACTCAGGCTGATTGAGGTCCAGTCAGTCGTCGAACCGCTTCCTGGTAGCGGCTTTGAGTCTGGGAGATGATGTCTGCAGGCAGATGCGGTCCCGGTGCTGTCTTGTCCCAGTCGAGGGTTTCGAGGTAATCCCGCACGAACTGTTTGTCGAAGCTTGGCGGGCTGGTGCCCAGGCGCCAGTCCGCGACCGGCCAGAATCGGGAACTGTCGGGCGTCAGGACCTCGTCGATCAGAAACAGATGACCCTCTTCGTCAAGTCCGAATTCGAACTTGGTGTCGGCGATGATGATTCCGCGATTGCGCGCCCAGGCAGCCGCACGGCGGTAGATCGCCAGCGAAATATCGCGAATCCGCAAGGCCAGCTCCGGGCCGATGAGCGCCTGGGTTGAAGCAAAATCAATGCTTTCGTCGTGTTCACCCTCCGGCGCCTTGGTCGATGGTGTAAAAATCGGCTCCGGCAGAGCATCTGCCTGCTGCAGCCCCTTTGGCAGGGTTACGCCACAGATCTGGCCGGTGACCTGATAGTCCTTCCAGCCAGACCCTGCCAGGTAACCGCGAACGACTGCCTCAATGGGCAGGGGCTTGAGGCGGCGAACCAGCATGCTTCTCGACGCCAGGGCCGCGACGCGTTCCTCTGAGCCCAAAACGGCAGCGAGATCGTCGTCGAGCAGATGGTTACGCACAAGGTCATCGAAGCGCTGAAACCAGAACTTCGAGATGCCGGTAAGGATTTCTCCCTTGCCGGGCACGGGGTCGGGCAAAATGACATCGAACGCCGACAGGCGATCGGAGGCGATGATCAGCAAGCGGTCATCATCGACGACATAGATATCGCGAACCTTGCCCTGATGAAGAAGTTCAAGCGGTGGGGCGGGGTAGTTGGTCACAGCTGGCGTACAATTCGAAGGCTGATCCCATTATAGATTCGCTTTGCTGATGAAACAGCCGCTGGTGATTGCACCGTCCATTTTGTCTGCCGACTTCGCCCGCCTGGGCGAAGACACTGAGGCGGCGCTGAGCGCCGGCGCGAACTGGGTGCATTTTGATGTCATGGATAATCACTATGTGCCCAACCTCACCATAGGCCCCCTGGTCTGCAAGGCGCTCAGAGATTACGGGATTACCGCCCCGATTGATGTTCATTTAATGATCGAACCGGTTGATCGGATCATTCCGGACTTCGCCGAGGCGGGTGCGAGCGTGATCAGCATTCATCCGGAAACCACCCGGCATCTGGATCGATCTCTCAGCCTGATTCGCGAATGCGGCTGCCGGGCCGGCGTGGTCTTCAACCCGGCCACCTCGCTGGACGTGCTTGACTGGGTAATGGACAAGATTGATCTGGTCTTGCTGATGTCGGTGAATCCCGGTTTTGGCGGGCAAAAATTCATCCCCTCCACCTTGACCAAGCTCAAGCTGGCGAGAAAAAGGATCGATGAATCCGAGCTGGAGATCCGTCTTGAGATTGACGGCGGCGTCAAGCCGGGCAATGCGGCCGAAATCATCGCGGCCGGCGCCGATACGCTGGTTGCGGGGTCGGCCATATTCGGGGCCGACGACTACGGCCGGGTTATCAGTGCTCTAAGGGGTGAGGTCGACACTGCATGATGCCGATCGCGCCTTACAATGGTGAGCCGTTTCCAGTTTCCCCGGTATAAGCAGTCAGCATGGATGCCGCGCGTTTCGACGAACTGGCCAGCCAGGGCCATAACCGGATACCTGTCTGGCGCAGCGTTGCGGCGGATCTGGATACCCCGCTATCGGTGTATCTCAAGCTGGTCGATGGCCCCAATGCCTTTTTGCTCGAGTCCGTTCAGGGCGGCGAAAACTGGGGCCGATATTCCATCATAGGTCTGCCTTGCCGCAGGGCCTGGCGGGCTTCGGGACGATGCTTTGAGCGACTGGTCGATGGCCGCGTTATCGACCGCCTGGAGCACGTCGACCCGCTGGATCAGATTGCGCAAGTTGTCGATGGCATCAGCGCGCCCGAGGTTGATGAGTTGCCCGGTTTCAGCGGCGGCCTGGTGGGTTACTTCGGCTACGAGACCGTGGCACTGGTTGAGCCCAGGCTTAACTTTGAGGCCAAGCCGGATGAACTCGGCGTTCCGGAAATTCTGCTGCTTGAAGCCGAGGAGCTGGCGGTTTTTGACAACCTGTCGCAGCGCCTGAGCCTGATCGTCAACGCAGACCCGGGCGAGGCGGACGCCTGGGCGCGCGCCCAGCGTCGTCTCGATCAGTTGGTGCATCTGCTGCGCCGTGGCTCGCCGGGCTATCCGCCACCGATGGCCTTACCGGCACCAGCCGAGTCCGACTATCGCTTCGGCTTTTCTGAAGCGGACTTCAAGGCGGCGGTGGTCAGGGTCAAGGACTACATTCTGGCCGGGGATGCCATGCAGGTGGTTTTGTCTCAACGCATGAGCGTGGCGCTGGCCGCACGTCCCATTGACGTGTATCGCGCGCTGCGCAGTCTCAACCCATCTCCTTACATGTACTTTCTCGACTTCGGCGAATACCAGGTGGTGGGTGCTTCTCCGGAAGTGCTGGTCCGCGTTCAGGACGGTGAAGCCACGGTCAGGCCAATCGCAGGAACGCGGCCGCGCGGCGACTCGCCTGAACAGGACCAGGCTCTGGAGTCGGAGCTTCGTGCCGATCCCAAAGAGTTGGCTGAGCACCTGATGCTCATCGATCTGGGCCGAAACGACATCGG
>CAZIMY010000078.1:0-12644 GCA_964540315.1 uncultured Wenzhouxiangella sp. | reverse complement strand
CTCAACGCCCCTGGACTGGCTGTTGTCGACCCCTGCCTCAACGAGTACCGGGTCTATCGCATGGTGGCTTATGCCCTGGAACAGGCCGCCGTGCTGGAATTGCAGCGTCCGCCGCCGCACGCCTTGGCTGATCCGGTTACCTTTCTTGACCTTTTTGCGACCTGGTTCCCGCTGGTCATCGAGCGCTGGCAGCAGGGCGCTTTGCAAGATAGCTGTAATGGTACCTGGGCTGCTTTTCGCCAGCGCGTGCTCAAGCCCGTTTCTCTCTGGCAAACCCATCTGGAGCAGGGCCACTCGGTCGTTGTCGTTTCATCCGCCGGGGTCATCAGCACACTTGCCGCAGCACTCACCGGACGGGGCCTGGACTGGCAGCGTCAACTCAACGTGAGTCTGTACAATACGGCGGTCACAGAGCTGATTCCAGACAGCCAGTGTGGATGGAAGCTGGGGCGGGTTAATTGTGTCGAGCATCTGGAGGACAAGGCGCTAAGGACTTTGGCCTGAGAGACACCCGACCCGCAAACTGGAATGAAGAATTTTGTCAGGATGAATGATGAGTGAACCTGTTGTCGTAATTACCGGATCGAGTCGTGGAATTGGCCGCGCCGCTGCTGAATTGATGGCGTCGCGGGGTTATCGCGTCGTGGTATCCAGCCGTTCTTTGGACAGCTGTGAGCCGGTTGCAGCATCGATCCGAGACACGGGTGGTGAGGCCACAGCCATTGCCTGCCACATTGGCAAAGAAGACCAGCTGGAGCAACTCGTCGAAGGCACGATCGAGCATTTCGGACGTTTGGATGCGGTGGTCATGAATGCCGCAAGCAACCCGGTTTACGGTCCTTCCGATCAGGTTGATCGTGAGGCGTTTGATCTCATCATGCGTAACAACGTCTTCAGTGCGATGCGCCTGGCCCATAGCGCCAGGCCCCATTTGAAGCAGGGAGGAAACGGTGCCGTCGTCCTGGTCTCATCGATCGCTGGTTTGTTTGGTAACCGGCAAATTGGCGTCTACGGGATGTCGAAGGCTGCGGAGAACCAGCTGGTCAGAAATTTGGCGCTGGAAATGGGATCTGACGGTATTCGAGTCAATGCAGTGGCCCCCGGCCTGGTCAAGACCGATTTTGCCGCCGCACTCCTGGCCGACGAGCGGATGGTGCGCTATTTCGAGACAACCACCCCGCTGCGCCGGCTGGCTGAGCCCGGTGATATCGCAAGAGTGATCGCCTTTTTATGCGGCCCGGATTCCGGCTGGCTGTCGGGTCAGGTCCTCACGGCCGACGGCGGGTTGTCGGTCACCGGCGGGTTCTGAGAACTGGGTCTCGACGATGCGTCTGGCGCTGTCCATCCTCTGCCTGGCGTTGACGGTCCATTCGGGCTTGGCCCTGGGCCAGATTTACACCTACGTGGACGAAAACGGCATTACCGTTTTCACCGACCGCAAGCCCGACATGCAGCGCTACCGGGTGCGCAACCTGGGCTGTTATGGCACCTGCCGAACCGGAGTCGACTGGGAGCGCACGCCCCTGAAGGTTGACCGGTTTGTGCCGGAAATAGAAGCGGCCAGCGAGGTTTTCGGGGTTGAAGCGGCCCTGATCAGAGCCGTGATGCACGCAGAATCCTGGTTCGAAGTCGATGCTGTCTCCCACGCGGGTGCCCAGGGGCTGATGCAGTTGATGCCCGACACCGCAAGACGTTTTGGTGTTTCAAACGCATTTGATCCTGTCGATAACATCACTGGCGGCGCTGCCTATCTAGCCTGGTTGGCAGACAAGTTTGAGCGGGACTTGACGCGCATGGTCGCGGCCTACAATGCGGGCGAAAATGCCGTTATTCGACACGATGGGGTTCCCCCATACCCTGAAACTCGGGAATATGTCCGCCGAGTCCGGATACTCTATCGACGGTATAGCGAACATAGCTAGGGAGCCTCTGAATTATTCTGCGCGGGCGCGACGGTGTCTTTGCGGGAGCACTCGTCGTGGCTTCGGCGAGCGAAGTTTGGTCAATCCAAATGAGGGAGCCGAAACGCGCTCCACGCAGGATTATTCAGAGGCTCCCTAGTCTGCAGCGATCAGGCGGTCAGCGCACCACGGTGACCGTGCAGCGGGCAAAATCGACCACTCTTTTGGCCACGGATCCCATCAGCAGGCGTTCGAACAAACCCTTGCTGCGATGTCCCAGGACGATATGATCGACGTGCTGCTTTTCGGCCAACTCCAGCAGTTGCTCAACGGGGTGGCCGTCGAGAACATGAAGCACCGGCACCGGGCCGTCAGGTTGCGTGCCGGCTGAAAGTCGGTTGAGATGTTCAGTGATCCGGGCGCGTTGACGCACGACCAGAGCGTCACGGTCCTTGGCTTCAGCCATTTCAATGTCAGGACCCGAAACAACCGCGCAGCAATGCAGGTCGCTGTTGAATGATCGGGCGAGCTGGAGGGCAAAGAAGAACGCCTTGTCCCCCTTGGGAGAGCCGTCGACGCCTACCAGAATGCGTTTGATCATGCTTGCTGCTTGAGGATTTGCTTGCGCTTGATCTTAGCGCAGCGGGGGGAGGTCAGATAGCGGCCGCGCAAACCGGATGCGCAGCCGTCATCGGTCAAACTGTGGTTTAGCTGCCCATTCCGCGGACATGCTGATTCAAACGAGACTTGTGTCGGGCTGCCTTGTTCGCGTGCATAATGCCTTGCGAAACAGAGCGATCAATGGCCGGGACGGCATCCTTGTAGGCAGCTTCGGCAGCTGTCTTGTCGCCACTTTCAATGGCTTTTAGGACCTTTTTGATTTGGGTCCTGACGTGCGAGCGCAGGGACGCATTATGCTGACGATGGCGCTCGGCCTGGCGAGCCCTTTTGCGGGCGGAAACGCTATTGGCCACGAGTTACTCCTGATTGGGTCCGAAAAAGATAGCAGAGCATTGTCCGATGGAACGCGTCCTGAGTCAATACATCACAGCCGACAACCGGAAGGATATTTGGCTGGCATGAGTCTGCTGCGCTCGACGTTCAACTTCGGCGCAATGACCTTGGTGTCGCGCGTTCTCGGCTTTGTCAGGGATATCGTGCTGGCCCGCGGTTTTGGGGCCAGCGCGGCGACCGACGCGTTTTTTGTCGCTTTCAAGATTCCGAATTTCCTGCGCCGCCTGTTCGCCGAAGGATCTTTCTCGCTGGCTTTCGTGCCGGTTCTGGCGGAGTACCGCGAGCGTGGCGATACTGCTGCCCTGAAGTCGCTGATCGACGCCACTGCCGGTACTTTGCTGGCGGTCTTGCTGGTGATCACCGCGATTGGCGTCGCCGGCGCTCCATGGGTGGTCAGGGTTTTTGCTCCGGGGTTTTCAGACAATCCCGAGCAGTTAGCGCTGGCCGCCGACATGCTCCGAATCACTTTCCCTTATCTGTTGTTCATCGCCCTGACCGCGCTGGCCGGCGGGATTCTCAATACGCTCGGACGGTTTGCGCTGCCGGCGCTGACACCGGCTCTTTTGAACATCTCTCTGATTGTCGCCGCGGTTGCTTTCAGCCGCTACTTTGCCGAGCCGGTCAAGGCCCTGGCGTGGGGTGTGCTGGTCGCCGGCATCCTGCAGCTGGCAGTTCAGCTCCCGGTGCTTGCAAGACATGGGGTGCTGCCAAGACCCGGGCCCGGATTTGGCCACCCCGGCGTTCGTCGCATTTTGCGCTTGATGGTGCCGACGCTGTTTGGTTCGTCGGTCGCGCAGATCAATCTGCTACTCGACGTGCTGATTGCTTCGCTGCTGATTTCGGGCTCCCTGAGCTGGCTCTACTACGCCGATCGCCTGATGGAGTTTCCGCTGGGCTTGTTTGGCGTTGCCTTGTCCACGGTCATCCTGCCAAGCTTGGCCGGTCTTTACGCGCGCCGGCAGGTGGAGCAGTTTCGCGCCACCCTGGACTGGGCGGTTCGACTGGGTGTGGTCATCGGGCTGCCGGCGGCCTGCGGACTGGCCGTGCTTGCCGAGCCCATCAACGTCGCCTTGTTTCACTATGGTGCCTTCGAGATGGCCGATGTGCGCATGGCCGCGATGGCCTTGATGGCTTACTGCCTTGGATTGCCGGCATTTATTGGGGTCAAGATTCTTGCACCCGCCTACTTCTCGCGCCAGGATACCCGCACTCCGGTTCGTATTGCCATCATTGCCTTGCTTAGCAATATGCTTCTCAACGCTGTGTTTGTCTTGTTGCTGGTTCATCACCTTTCCGGCGGCGATTTTTCCGCCGGCCTGCTGGCTACGTTAGGGGCCCACCCGGGTGCGCACGTCGCGCTGGCCCTGGCGTCCAGTGCGTCGGCCTGGATCAATGCGGGTCTTCTCTGGCGAAATCTCGAGGCTCCCGGGCTGAAGCCTCATCTTCGCTGGGGTGATCTGGCCAGGTCAGTCCCCGCCTGCTTGGGGATGGTGTGGATGGTCTCTATGGTCGTTCCGGACCTGAATAGCCTGGCTGGGTTGGGTCCGGCGGGACGCGCCGGTTGGCTGGCACTGGCTATGTTGGCAGGGGTAGTGAGTTATGCATGCATTCTCATGCTCCTGGGCTTGCGCCCCGCTCAGCTTGCCCGACCAGCCAGCCAGCCGCCGGAAGGCGGAGCCAGTTCTTGATCGTTACTGTGGGATCGTTGCTCAGGACACGCTACTCTTGAACGCCTTGGCAGATGTTGAACCCGCTAAACTAACGATGGTCCCATGAATCTGATTCGCACCCTAGACCGCAGCCGCCGTTGCGAGGACGCACTCGCGCTGACCATCGGAAACTTCGATGGGATTCATCTTGGGCATCAGTCCCTCATCAAGTCCGTGGTTGATCATGCGCCTGGCTTGACGCCGGCGCTCATGTGCTTTGAGCCTTTGCCAATGACTCTTTTTCGGCCTCAATCGCCCGTGCCGCGCTTAATGGGCGTTCGTGACCGGGCACGAATTTGCCAGGCTTTGGGGATTCAGAGACTTTTCATGCCGCGCTTCGACCGGGCTTTTGCCTCAATGTCTCCGGAAGATTTCGTTTCAAAACTCGTTGTCGGAGCGGCTGCTGCCCGGCATGTTGTGGTTGGCCATGATTTTCGTTTCGGCCACAAAGCTGCCGGAGACGTACCGCTTTTGGTATCGCTTGGGAAGAAGCACGGGTTCAGCGTTGAGGTTGTTGATCCTGTTTGCCGGGTCGGCGACAAGATATCTTCCAGTCGCATCCGCCAGCTTCTGGCCCAGGGCTTTCTCGACCGGGCAGCTGTTTTGCTGGGTCGGTCTTATTCGCTCAGCGGACGGGTGTTACACGGCCAGAAGCTGGGCCGCACGCTGGGATTTCCGACTGCCAACATCCGCCCGCCGCTGCCGCCGGCGCTTCAGGGGGTATTTGCGGTCCGCGTCAGCGGTTGCGGGCTGAGCGGCTTGCCCGGCATGGCCAACCTTGGGTGTCGCCCGACCGTTAATGGGCGCGCATGGCTACTGGAAGTCCATTTATTCGATTACGATGGCGACCTGTACGGGCAGCATCTGAACGTTGAATTTCTTCATCGCCTGCGCGGCGAAGAGAAGTTCGATGGTCTTGACGCCATGACCGCGCAGTTGGCAAGAGACGCCGATTTGGCCCGGCAACTGCTGGGATCAGATGCAGTAACGGCCTGAATTCTTCAACCTTTTGAGCCTGTTCAATGGATTACAAAGAAACAATTAATTTGCCGCGCACAGCGTTTGCGATGAAAGCCTCGCTGTCCGTGCGCGAGCCCCGAATGCTGGAACATTGGCAGCAAAGCGATCTGTATGCGCGCATTCAGGAGGCGACCAAAGAGCGTCCAGCCTTCATTCTTCATGATGGACCGCCGTACGCGAATGGCGATATTCATATTGGGCATGCCGTTAACAAAATACTGAAAGACATCGTGGTTCGCTCTGCCCTGTTGGCAGGCTACCGCGCGCCCTACGTGCCCGGCTGGGATTGCCATGGCTTGCCGATCGAGCTGCAGGTGGAAAAGAAAGTGGGCAAGGTCGGCGTCAAGGTCGATGCCGAGACCTTCCGCCAAAAGTGCCGCGAGTACGCCGATCGGCAGATCGACAACCAGTCCCGAGATTTTCAGCGCTTGGGCGGTTTGGGAGACTGGGCCAGTCGCTACGCCACCCGGGACTTTTCCTACGAGGCCAACATGCTGAGGGCCTTGTCGAAAATGGTGGAACGCGGTCATTTGAAGCGCGGTGTGAAGCCCGTCCACTGGTGCTTTGATTGCGGGTCTGCGCTGGCCGAGGCAGAAATCGAGTATCAGGAGAAAACATCGACCGCCATTGATGTGCTGTTTCCGGCGGCGGACTGCGGCGAGATGGCAAGACGCTTCGGTGTTGAAGGGCTCCGGTCAGGTGCCGGCATCGCCATCTGGACGACAACGCCGTGGACGATTCCCGCTAACCGCGCCGTCTGCCTGAACGCCGAGCTGGCCTATGAACTCGTGCGTGCCCAGCAAGACGGCCGTTTGATTGAATTTGTCGTTGCTGCCGAACTGCGCGAAGCTGTTGGCGCGAGGCTGGGGCTTGAGTCCATTGAAGTGCTCGCGAGCGTGCCGGGATCCGCGTTGGAGCATCTTCAGCTTACCCATCCGTACAACGGTGTTGAGGTGCCGGTCATCCTTGGTGCGCACGTCACGACCGAAACGGGCACGGGCGCCGTGCATACCGCACCGGGGCATGGCCAGGAAGATTTTGAGGTCGGTGAGGACTACGGCCTGGAGGTCTACAACCCGGTCGACGCGCGCGGTATTTTTGTCGACGGTACACCGGTGGTGGCCGGTCAGTTCGTCTGGGCAGCCAACGATAAGCTCGTGGAACATATGCGAGCCAACGGTAGCCTGTTGCACGCGGACCCATTTGAGCATAGCTATCCGCACTGCTGGCGCCACAAGACACCGACGGCGTTCAGGACCACGCCGCAGTGGTTTATTTCCATGGACAAGTCGGGTTTGCGCGAGGCCGCACTGGCTGAAATTGACCGGGTGCGCTGGGTGCCTGATTGGGGCAAGGCGAGAATCCGCGGCATGGTGGAGACCCGGCCGGACTGGTGTATTTCGCGTCAGCGTACCTGGGGGGTCCCGCTCGGGCTGCTGATCGACCGTGAAAGCCAGGAACCCCACCCCGAGACTCCCCGTCTGCTGCAAAAGCTGGCAGACATCGTGGATAGCGAGGGTGTGGATGCCTGGTATCGGACCGACATCGTCGAACGGCTCGGTGCGGACCCGGCACGCTATGAACCGGTCAGCGACATTCTGGATGTCTGGTTCGACTCGGGCGTCACCCACTATTGCGTGCTTGATCAGTATGAACAATTGGATCGTCCGGCTGATCTGTACCTGGAAGGCTCTGATCAACACCGGGGGTGGTTCCAGTCCTCCCTGCTCACTTCGGTGGCAATGCATGGGAGTGCGCCGTACAAGCAGGTTCTGACCCATGGGTTTACGGTCGATGCATCCGGACGCAAGATGTCCAAGTCACAAGGCAACGTGATCGCGCCCCAGCAGATCATGAATACGCTCGGCGCCGATATTTTGCGACTCTGGGTCGCCGCGGCTGACTATCGCCAGGAAATGTCGGTCTCCGACGAGATCCTCAAGCGCGTAGCCGATGCCTACCGCCGCATTCGCAATACCGCTCGGTTCCTGCTCGGCAATCTTGACGGATTCGACCCTGTCAGGGATTCCGTATCAACCGACGAGATGCTGCCTCTGGATCGTTATGCGGTTGATCTTGCGGCAAGGCTCCAGAACGATATTTGCACGGCTTATGGCGACTACCGCTTTTTCACCATTTATCAGCGCCTGCATCATTTCTGCAGCGTGGATATGGGCGCCTTTTATCTGGATGTCATCAAGGATCGTCTCTACACGCTGCCGGCAGATCATCCCGCCCGGCGTTCGGCACAAACGGCCATGCAGCACATTCTCGAGGCTCTGGTGCGCTGGCTGGCACCGATGTGCTGCTTCACCGCCGAGGAAATCTGGTCCGAAATGCAGGGAGAGCGCGAGGGCTCGGTCATGCTGGCGACATGGTATGAGCAGCTTGTCGAGATGCCTGAGATTGAGCGCGCATTCTGGGAGCGGCTGCGCGGCGTTCGAGAAGCTGTCGGCCCGCGCCTGGAGGAGTTGCGACGATCCAAGGCCATTGGCTCGTCACTGGCTGCAGAGATCACGCTGGAGGCCGATGGCCAGCTGGCTGAGGATCTTGAGACGGTCGGCGACGAGCTGCGGTTTTTCTTGATCTCATCCGACGTCCGTTTGGGGGAAGCAGGACCCGGAGCCAGTGAGGCAACGGTCGGCGGTCAGTCCCTGAAGTTTTCGGTGCGAGCGAGCAAACACGCTAAGTGCGTACGCTGCTGGCATTACCGGGACAGCGTAGGCGCAGACCATTCTCATCCCGAGCTGTGCGGACGCTGTGCCGGCAATATCAGCGAACAGCCGGAACAGAGGGACTGGGCTTGAGCACGGCGGGCTCGATGCGCTGGACGCGCTTTTTTGCCTGGCTGTTCCTGGCTGCCGTGCTGATTGCGCTTGATCTGTGGACCAAGCATCTCGCAAGCCTGAACCTCGAGCTTTATCGCCCACGAGTGATAACAGACTGGCTCAACCTGACGCTGGCCCACAATGATGGTGCCGCGTTCAGCCTGCTCGCTGACGCCGGAGGCTGGCAGCGCTGGTTTTTTACCGGTATCGCTGTACTGGTTAGCGGTGTTTTGATGGTTTGGCTGAAACGCTTGCCCAATAGCGCCAGGCTGTTGCCGGTCTCACTCATGCTGGTGCTAGGCGGCGCTGTCGGCAATATGGTCGACCGGGTACGTCTCGGTTACGTGGTGGATTTTATCGACGTTCATTATCAGGGCTGGCACTGGCCGGCTTTTAATATTGCCGACAGCGTCATCGTCTTGGGCGTTATTTTGCTGCTGATCGAGGGGTTTATTCCCCGTCGGTCTCAGATGCACCCGGCACCCTGAGAGCTCGACCATGCGAAGGCGGCCCCCGATTGGAGGCCGCCATAGCGAGTCGTGAAGCTTATCGCCTGCCTATTCTTCGCCCATGAAGAATCCGAACAGATGCAGCAGGCTGGAGAAGAGGTTGTAGATCGACACAAACAGGGTGACGGTCGCCATGATGTAGTTGCGCTCGCCACCGCGCACGATCTGCTGGGTCTGGAAAAGGATCAGCCCGCACATCAGAAGCGCAAACATCGCCGAAACGGCCAGCGCCAGTGCGCTCATCTCGAAAAATATGGCGCCAAGACCCGCCAGAAAGGCCACCAGAATTCCGACAAACAGGAACGGACCCAAAAAGCTGAAGTCCCGCTTCGTCGTCACTGCAAACGCCGATAGGCCGACAAAAGCGATGGCCGTCGACCCGAATGCGGCAACGACGAGTTCGTGTCCGTTGCTGAAAACAGTCAGGTAGCTGTTGATGATTGGTCCAAAAGTGACGCCCATGAAGCCGGTCAGGGCGAACACGCTAAGGAGTCCCCAGGCAGAATTGCGCAGAGCCGTCGTCAAGAACAGCAGCCCGAAATAACCCACCAGCGTCAGCAGGACGCCGGGATACGGCCAGTTGTTCGCCATGGCCACATAAGCCATCGCCGCGCTGAACAGCAGGGTCATGGCAAGAAGATTCCAGGTGTTGCGTAAAACCCTGCGGGCGCCGTCATCGATGGCCGCCTGGCCGCGCTCTGGCATGGAAATAGATTGCAGTCGATCGTTCATAGTCGGTCAACAGTCCTTGTTTAGAAAGCTTTGTGGATTTTGCCGGGTTTAGCCTGAACGCAGCGTCGATGGCCGCGCCCGCCTTGCAAATAGATGGACCGTATCGTAGCAGGAAGGTTTCCTGTTCGCTGCTTATTCCATTACCTGCGTCCAGAGCGTTATAATGTGCGGCTGCCCCGACGGTCTGGTCGCGGATCGGTCGGATAATCCAATGGTAACCGGTTGCTTTCAACCGAAGCGAGATCACTCATGAGTAATAAATTCGAAGTTTCGGCCGAACGGCGTGCCGATGTAGGGAAAGGTGCGAGCCGCCGCCTGCGTCGCACGGGACGCGTTCCGGCCGTGGTGTACGGTGGCGACCGTGATCCGGTCAGCCTGACGCTGGATCACAATTTCATGATTCACGCCATCAAAGACGAGGCCTTCAGCTCTTCGGTGCTGGACATGGTGGTTGAAGACGGCAAGCGTCAAAGTGTCGTGATGCGCGATATTCAGATGCACCCGTTCAAGCCCCTGATCACACACGTCGACTTCCTCCGGGTTACGAAAGGTCAGGAACTCAAGATGCAGGTTCCAATTCACTTTGCCAACGAGGAGTCTTCCCCGGCGGCCAAGGCTGGCGGTGTTGTCATCTCCCATCAGGTCACCGAGGTCGAAATCTCGGCGAAGCCGGAAAATCTTCCCGAGTATCTGGAGGTTGATCTGGCCAGCCTGGAGCCCGGCGACAGTGTTCTCCTTAGCCAGATCACGCTACCCGAAGGCGTCAGTATTCCGGCCCTTGAGATCTCAGACGACAACGACTACTCCCTGGTCACCGCCATTTATATTCGTGAAGGACAGGGTAGCGGCGAGCTTGCGGCCGAGGCCGACGCGGCAGCTGCCATCGATGCAGAGGTCGACACTATCTCTGACGAGGAGCCTGAAGAAGAAGAGGGTTCCGAAGAGGAAGCTTCTTCAGAAGATGGTGAAGCCGAAAGCAAGGACGACTGACCTCTCCGGTCTTGGCCACATGCTGTGAGCAAGTTATGGCTGATCGCAGGTCTGGGGAATCCAGGCAGCAAGTACGAAAGAACCCGGCACAACGCCGGGTTCTGGTTTATTGATGCCCTGGCTCGTCGCCACGGCTGGACTCTGAAAGCCGATCGGAAGTTCCACGGACACTGCTGTCGTGGCTCGATTGATGGAGCGGACGCCATGGGGCTCAAGCCGGATACGTTCATGAACGAGTCCGGGCAGTCAGTGCGAGCGGCAACCGATTACTTCAACGTGCCCGTTGATCAGGTGCTGATCGCCTACGATGATCTGGACCTGCCGCCGGGTGTCGTGCGGCTCAGGCGCGGCGGAGGGCACGGCGGCCACAACGGGCTGCGCAGCCTGTTTTCTCATCTCGGCAACCCCGGCTTCTGGCGGCTCAGGATTGGTATCGGTCATCCCGGTGTGCGCGAGGCGGTGACGCCGTGGGTGCTGAGCCGTCCGGGTTCGGGCGACGACGAACAGATCAACGAAGGAATTGAGCGTGCCATTGAGGTGGTGCCGCAGCTGTTGGCCGAGCGCGCCGAGCGCGCCATGCAGGCTTTGCATACCGCGGGTCCAGGGCCATCAAATGCTGATTCATCAGCGGCCAAAGGAGTTCAAAGCTAGTGGGTTTCCAGTGTGGAATTGTCGGATTGCCCAACGTCGGCAAGTCGACGCTGTTCAATTGTCTGACTCAGGCCAGTATCGCGGCGGAAAATTACCCGTTCTGCACGATTGAGCCCAATGTTGGCATGGTGCCGGTTCCCGATCCACGGCTTGACGCCCTGGCCGGCATCGTGCGCCCGGCAAAAGTGTTACCAACAATGATGCAGTTCGTTGATATTGCCGGGCTTGTAGCAGGGGCATCCAAAGGGGAGGGGCTCGGGAACAAGTTTCTGGCCCATATCCGGGAAACCGACGCAATCGCCCACATCGTCCGCTGTTTCGAAAACGATGACGTGACCCACGTTTCCGGCAAGGTCGACCCGCTGGCGGACATTGAAACCATCGATACGGAACTGGTGCTTGCCGATCTTGATACGGCCGAACGCGCCCTGGAGCGGTCGTCTCGTCAGACCAAGTCCGGGGATAAAGAGGCCAAGCGGGTGGTGGCCCTGCTGGAGCTTGTGGTCGAGCACCTGGGCGAGGGCAAGCCGTTGCGTTCGCTGCAATTGGAGCAAGAGTCCCGGACTTTGCTGAAGACCTGGCAGTTCATTACGGCCAAACCGGTGCTCTACGTCGCCAACGTGGATGACAGCGCAGCCGAAGACAACGGGCACGTGAGCGCCGTTCGTCGCCATGCGGCATCCGAGGACGCTGAAGTCGTGGTTCTTTGCGCGTCACTGGAGGCTGAGCTTTCCGAGCTGGATGCCGATGAGCAGGCCGAGTTCCTGGCCGACCTGGGTCAAAGCGAACCCGGCCTTCATCGCCTGATCCGGGCCGGATATGCCTTGCTGGAGTTGTTGACCTTTTTCACTGCTGGGCCGAAAGAAGTCCGCGCCTGGACGGTTCGGCGGGGCGCAACAGCGCCTCAGGCGGCGGGTCGTATTCACACCGACTTCGAAAAGGGCTTCATTCGCGCCGAAGTCACGGCCTACGAAGATTTTATTGCTTGCGGTGGCGAAAGCGGCGCCAAGGCGGCCGGGAAACTGCGTCTGGAAGGCCGTGATTACCCGGTCTCGGAGGGCGATGTCATGCACTTCCGATTCAATGTCTGACCGGTAGCGAGAAATCCTTCGGGCGCGGGTCGGTCCGCGATAGTTTTAGAGCGATACAGGTGTTGACTCCGTCAGTGCAATACGCGACAATTGCGGGCTTCGTCTGGATTTGACGTATTTTGCTGATCAGTAGTGTCGATGCATGCGGAGGGGTACTCAAGCGGTCAACGAGGGCAGACTGTAAATCTGCTGGCTATGC
>CAZIMY010000077.1:0-12666 GCA_964540315.1 uncultured Wenzhouxiangella sp. | reverse complement strand
TAGAAATCAATAAGATGGTGGGCCCTGCAGGACTTGAACCTGCGACCTACCGATTATGAGTCGGCTGCTCTAACCAGCTGAGCTAAGGGCCCGTTCGTTTAACTTTGGTTGGGGGTTTCTGCGGGGTTTTCTGGCTGCCCGGCCCCGGCTTCCGCCATGGGTTTCGGGGTCAGGCCTTTGGACTCTAATTCCTCTTTCTTGCGCTTCTGGATGTAGGCGAGATTCTTTTTGTACATGTCGGCGACGCGGTCAACGCCCCCTTCGGCCAGAAACCCCTCATTTCCCGCAGCAGTGAAGGTTGCATACACGCCGGAGGCAGCCATCATCGCGGCTGAGACGAGTTTCATGTCAAACCCTTTATCGTTGACCATGGAGTTGGCCATCTGGATGAATTCAGACATCGCCTGATTATGGGCGTCCATCTGCTTTTGCTTCTCAGACATGTGCCTTCCTACCTTAGAAAATCAGCCCGAAAGAATACCATGGCTGCCGGCTTCGGCAGCAAGAAGTCCTTTGCCTGGTTGACTTTGTCTCCCGGGCCGTGCACTTTTACCGGCTGACCAGATTTTCTTGGGAATGAATCGCCTGAATGTCGCGCTTGACTAGCTTGGTTAGCGGTGTGCTCGGATGCGTACTGGTGCTGTTGGTGCCCGCGCGAGCCTTTGGGGTTGAGGAAATCAGGTTTGATCGGCTGACGATGAATGAAGGTTTGTCGCAGTCCTCCGTCTCGGGCATCGCCCAGTGCGAGGATGGCTATCTTTGGTTCGGCACCCAGTTTGGGCTTGATCGATTCGACGGCTACAGCATCCGGTCGTTTCGGCACGACCCTGAAGACCCAACCTCGCTGGACCATAGCCTTATCAACGATCTTAAGCTGGCCCGCGACGGTCGCTTGTGGGTCATCACTGACGCTGGGCTGAATCTGTTCGATACCCGCGAAGGACAGGCCGAAAGGTTTGCCATGTCGGGGTCGTCGATTTTGGGCGGCGAGTCAAGTTTGAGCGAGATTGTCGTTGAACACGACGACGGGCGCTTGTTTCTGTCCGCCTCCGGCCGGGTTCGGATTTGGCGGCCGGAGACCAGGCGGGTTCACCGTATCCCCTTTTCCATTGAGCTGGACGCTGACCAATTATCCGACCAGTCGGCAGCGCTGGATCAGCAGGGTCGTTACTGGGTGTTCAATACAGCCGGGCTTTGGCGCTTGAATGAGTCGACGAGCCAGATGGATCTGGTCATGCCGCTTGAGCAAAACCCGGATTTCAGAATGTTCCAGGCCCTGACGGTGACCGCCGAAGGCGCGCTTGCGTTGGCAGCAGATCATGTCTTCTTGCTGCTTGATCCGGGCAGCCTGGAAGTGCTGGAGCGTCTGACGCTGGAAGACGTCGGTGGCGTCGATGACCGTTTCAACGCTGTTATGTCGACTGAAGACGGTTTGGTCTGGCTGCCGACCGCCGCCAGACTTTTACGTTACAAGCCTTCGGATGGTTCGGTCACCGTGCTTTACGACCAGGGTCGGCTGGACCCAACGGAAAATGCCCGGCAGAACCTGAGTTTGAAAGAGCACCCCAACGGCGATCTCTGGTTTTCGAGTCAGTATGGGCTAGCGCGTATACAGGCTGAGACCGGTGATATCAGGGTTTTCGGGCATGATCCCAGCAATCCATTCAGCATGCCGCAGACTTTGCCGCAGGTGCCGATCACCCTTTTCATCGACCGGCAGGGTCTGGTCTGGGTGGGCACAAACCTGGGCGGCGTGGGCTGGCATGCGCCGGACAACGCGCGCTTTCGCCACATCTCGGACACCAGCCGTCCGAGCCAGAGTGCCATCCCGTTTGCCGGTCAGAACGTGGTGCGCGCAATTGCCGAGACCGAGATTGATGGTCAGCGCGATCTTTGGCTTGCCCTGGATCGGGCCGGTGTTCGGCGCCTGCGCCTCAAAACCAATGACGTCTTCGAGTGGTACCGCAGTCACCACGCCGACGGTGAGGAACCGTTCAAGCTACCGGAGAACGCCGTTCATGCCCTGGCCGACGACCCCTACAGAGGGTTAGTGTGGGCTCTGACCACTGGCTTTCTGATAGCGATTGATGGCCAGACAGACGAAGTTGTGGCTCAATACTCGCTGCAGGACATGCTTGGAGAGGCGGCGGTTGGCTCGGCGTTGCGGTTGGCGCGGGACGGCCAGTCCCTCTGGCTGGGCACGACCAACGGTGTCTGGCGCCTCGAGCTTGGGGAGTCAGCTTCGGCGTTACCGCGCGTGGGACCGCGACATTTGCTTGGATTGAGCGTCGCTGATCTTGTCGAAATGCCCACCGGCACATGGGCTGCCGTCGGCGCTCAGGGTTTTGGCTTGATCATGTCGGATCAGATTGATCAGGATGTCTTCCTGGCGAGCAACGAACTGCACCCAGACCGGGATTCAGCGCTGCACACCATCGTGCCGCACCCGCAAGGGGGTTGGTGGATCGGTGGGCGCGAAATCGGCCTGGCGCATTTGCGATTGACCAGTGGTGTCGGGGGCGCCAGGGATTTTGAAATCAACTGGTTCGACCGCAGTGATGGTCTGGTTGACGATACGATTTACGCGATTCTTGTGGAGCCGGACGGAGCACTCTGGTTGAGCAGCAACAACGGGCTGATGCGCTGGAATCCAGATGCCGGCAGTGTCCGACATTTCACCCCCCTGGATGGTGTGCAGGCGCTTGAGTTCAGCCGCGCTGCTGCGTACAAGGGTTTGGGCGGAGATTTCTATTTCGGAGGCATCAACGGCATCAATCGCTTCCGGCCTGAGCGTTTCGACAGCTTGCTGCCGCCGCCGCGTGTGCATTTGCAAGAGGTTTTGGTGAACGGCAATCCTCTTGATATTGTCAGCGCAACACGCCCGGATCTTCAGTTGGCGCACGACAAGAATGATCTGGAAATACGTTTCGTTGGACTGCAGTTTTCCGACCCGCAACGGGTGCGCTACGCGTTCAAGCTGGAAGGCGTGGACGCCGACTGGGTCGATGGTGGCAGCCGTCGGGAAGTTCGTTATGCCAGCCTTGCCCCCGGCCGGTATCGGTTTCTCCTCCGGGCGGCCAACAACGACGGTGTTTGGTCGGACGAAAGTGTTCTGCTGACGGCTTCGGTGTCTCCTCCGCCGTGGGCCACGCCTTGGGCTCTGGGTTTTTATGGCCTGATCATGTTGATCATATCCGGGTTGATGTACAGCGTAGCCGTGCGCCGACGACGCGCTCTGGAGGCCGAGGTGGCCTCGCGCACGGCCGCACTGACGGAGCAACAGGCATTGGTCCGGCGGCAGGCCAGCGAACTGGAACAGGCTCTGGAAGCTCGCACGGTACTGTTGCGAACGTCTCACACGAATTCCGCACGCCACTGACCTTGATCAAGGCAAGCCTCGACAGGATTGAGCAAGAAGGATCCACTCCTGAAGTTTTGGCCACCGGGCGCCGCTACCTTCGTAGATTGCTCCGTTTGGTGGACCAATTGCTGGATTTCTCGCGCTTGAGCTACGAGCAGCGAGAAACGGCGGGTCAGCCTTGGCCTGTCGGGCGCATGGTGCGTCTGACGGTCGACGCGTTCCGCCAGGTCGCGATGGAGCGCGGTGTAGAGCTGTTGACGGACGTCGAGCCAGGATGGCGTACTCAATGCGACCAGGAGCAGATTGAAAAGATTCTGCTCAATCTCCTCACCAATGCGTTGAAATTCACGCCGGCTGGTGGCCAGGTGCGCGTCGGTCTCAAGGCCGGTGCGCGTGGCGCTGATCTCGTTGTGGCGGACTCAGGTGCCGGCATACCCGCCGGCGAACTTGAAACGATTTTTGAGCGTTTTTACCGGGTGCCGGCCTCGGAAGGCGGAACGGCGGACGGGGCAGGTATTGGGCTCGCCCTGGTCAAGGAGGCGGCGCTGGCCAATGGTGGCGACGTTAGGGTCGAGAGCTATTCGGGTCGGGGTAGCCGTTTCACGGTCAGTCTGCCGGCATGGCGAGATGCCAACGCCGCCGGACCCATGGTTTTGCTGGCCCACGGCGAACGCGCGCTTGAAATTGAATCGCTGATGCCCGCCACTGGTACGGATACTGCCCCGGATGTCGACGCTCAGGATGGTTCCCGCCCAAGAGTTCTGGTTGTCGAAGACAACCCCGACATGCGAAGTTATCTCAGCGAGATTCTGGCGCCAGCATGGCGGGTCTCCGAGGCGGTCGATGGGCGTGCAGGTCTTGAGGCAGCTCTGGCATTTCAACCCGACGTGATCGTCAGCGACATTATGATGCCCGAGCTAGACGGGTTTGAGCTGCTCAAGCGCCTGCGTGAGGATGTGCGAACCAGCCATATCCCCGTCATGTTGCTGACAGCGCGGCGCGATCGAGACACGCGAATTCGCAGTTTTGTGCTGTCTGCCGATGATTTCTTGGCCAAGCCTTTCGACGCGACTGAATTCGGTGCGCGACTGCAGGCCATGCTCGAAAGCCGTCAAAGCCTGCGCGAGAACCTGCGCGCTCAGTTGGCCGGAGCTGGGCACTTGGATGATGCGTCTTCGATCGTGACCGAAGATGACATCAGTGGCCGCGATCGAGAGTTGCTCAACAGGCTGCATGTCTGGCTAGAGGAGAACTATGAGGATCCGGAGGTCAAAGTCACCGATATGGCGGCTGCCGCGCTTGTAGACTTGCGCACCTTGCAAAGGAAGCTGAAGTCATTGATTGACCGTACTCCGGCTGGCTATCTTCAGGAGTTTCGGCTGCAACAGGCGCGCAAAATGCTGCGTGCAAACGGACGGGCGATCAAGGATGTTGCGGCCAGCTGCGGATTTTCCAGCGCACAGGCGTTCACCAAAATCTTTGGCCAAAGCGAAGGCATGCCACCCAGCGTGTGGCGAAAAGCTCGAAAAGAGGGCGGTGAAAGGCCCTGATCTGACCGAATTGCAGCGTCTTGTCGCTTAGAGACAAGACATTGTCGCGCGCTGATAACACCGAAAACTCACTGTATCTAAACTATCTGCTGTCTCGGCAGCTAAGGATCGGCCGCCCGCTTTCGGGGGTTTGCAGGGTGAGCCAGATCCAGCGTAGGGGAGACGCCCAAGAGGGCGAAGGCCGGTTTCCTGATCTGGAAGCCGGCCTTTTTTAATGACTGCTGCGAGGCGATTCAGGACTGCTGGCGCCTGCCGATATTCTCCACCGGAATACTGACTTCTTCACCATGCAGGCCGCGCACGGGTTGTCCTGGCGCCGGGGCCCAGGCCGATGCCGAGACGATTTCCCATTGGGCTGTTGTTGACCCACTCGAGTCGGCCTTGAATTGTTGTTCACGATCGCCAGCGCGAAGCAGGCTTGCGCCTACCAATTCGCTCGTCAGTGACTGCAGCGAAGAGTGCGAGGTTGTCAGCCAATCGGTGTCGAGCACCGGCTCGGAAAACCCCGCCCTGACCAGTTCGCTGCCCAATGCTTGAACATCAACCAGCGATCGGGGCAGCAAAAAGTCGCGAAGAGCACTGCCGCCCAGGGTATCCGGGCCGAGCATCGAAACCAACGCCAACCCATTCGGTTTGAGAATCCGGCGCATCTCAAGCAGGGCTTTCGGCAGCTCGCCGGCCCAGCTCAGGGTCAGGTTGGCATAAACCATGTCCACGCTGTCTGCGGCTAGCGGCAAGTTGAGCAGATCGCCCTGAAGCAAATCAAATCGCGGCCGCCACCAACCTCTCTGCCTGCGCGCCTTGGTCAGCATGGCGCCGCTGCGGTCGATCCCGATAATCCTGGCATGCTCAAATCGATTACGCAGAGCGCGCAAGCGCTGGCCCGTAGCGCACCCCAACTCGAGGATAATCTGCGGTTCAAAGCGCAGGCCATCCAGTCGTTCGATGAGACGCTGGCCGGTTTCTGCGGCCACCGCTGCGTGGCGGTCGTAGTGCCTGGCTAAGTGTATAAACGAGTCTGCAGCCATTCAAACGTGTTGGAGGTATCGGTCAGGCGAAGGATTGTAGGTCATGGCATGAAAAGCCAGGCGGCTGCGCTATGCTGGATTGAAGCTTGGCAACTATTGAGAGCCATGATTCTAGATCGTTTGCGACAGGCGGTTTTCCCGCCAGTCTGCCTGGTTTGCGGGCAGACTGGCCGCCCTCTCATCGATTGCTGCGCCGGCTGCGAATCAGACTTGCCGAGTTTGCCCGGCCAGTGCGACCGATGCGGACTGGAACTCGATCGAAGTGTTGCCCTTTGTGGCCGCTGCAGCATGGCGCTACCTGCATTCGACTCGACATGGCCAGGTTTTGCTTATCGGGACGAGATTGAACGATTGGTTCAGCGATTCAAGTTTCGCGGTGATCTGGCGGCAGGACGCCTGCTGGCCAACCTGCTTGCCCTTCGTCTCAGTAAGCTCCGAGCGCCTCGGCCCGACCTGCTGATTCCAGTGCCTTTACACCGTCGCCGACTCCTCACGCGCGGCTTTAACCAGGCTGCTTTATTGGCTCATGATCTGAGCGCGGTCATGTCGGGTCTTCCATGGTTCAACGCGCTGAGGCGGGTGCGGAACACCGCGACTCAGATTCAGTTGCCGGCCGACGGCCGCGCCGCCAACGTCCGCGGCGCCTTCCGGGTTGCTCGACTGCCTGGCCGGCCGCGCTTCGTGGCGCTGGTTGACGATGTCATGACCACCGGCTCGACTCTGAATGAATGTGCGCGGGTGCTGCGCGCGTCCGGCGTTGAGCGGATAGACGTCTGGGTGGCCGCCCGCGCTTGATCATCCATCATCGGGCAAGTGCAAAAGACATGGCGATGCCGATAAACAGCGTCATGCCCACCCAGTGGTTACTCAAAAACGTCTGAAAACAAATGCTGGGATCCCGATTGCGAATTCGCCACAGCTGGATCTGGAACTGGATAAAGATCAAAGCAACCGCAGTAAACCAGGCCGGCGTGGGAATGAATTGAAGGCCGATCAAGACCAATATCGCTGTCATCAGGCCCATCAGTCCGGCGAGGATCGGTACATCGAATCGACCGAATGCAATGGCGGTGGATTTGACACCGGCTTTGAGGTCGTCTTCTCGATCAGCCATGGCGTACTGAGTGTCGTAAATAACGGTCCAGATCAGGTTGGCGACAAAAAGCCACCAGGCCACAGCCGGGATCGTCCCCGTTTCAGCGGCAAACGCCATCAGAATCGCCCAGCTGAAGGCCGTGCCCAGGCCAATCTGCGGAAAGTGGGTAAAGCGCTTCAAAAACGGGTAAATTCCCGCCAGTAGCGCACCGCCAATTCCAAGCAGAACGGTTAGCCGGTTGGTCATTAGCACCAGCCCGAACGCGATGAGGAGAAGAAATGCAAACAGCCCCAGGGCCTGTGCCGGACTGATCTCACCCTGTACGAGCGGCCGGCCGGCGGTGCGTTGGATTTTGTGGTCCAGGTTGCGGTCGGCGAAATCGTTGATCACGCAGCCGGCAGCCCGCATGACGATGACACCGGCGGAAAAAACGATCAGGTTTGTCAGCTCGGGGACACCCCCGGCAGCAAACCAGAGTCCCCACCAGGTTGGCCATAGCAGCAACGCCATGCCGATGGGCCGATCAAAGCGCATCAGTCGGAGCCAGGGGCCGAGCCGCCCGGAAAAGATACGTGCTGATAGACGAAACTCCATCAGCTTGGCTCGATGAGGGCGCTGTAACAAGGAATGGCTCGATACTGAGCTTGGGGAGACGCCTCGATGATGAAGCGCCAGGGCGCTTCCGAGCCTGGCTCGGACTGGTAATCAACCCAGAACTGCGGCGTTGACTCACGCTGGATTTCCAGCTGTGCGTTGAAGCCGGCCTCGCGGAGAGCACGCTGGCGGGTGCGCGCGTTTTCAATCTGGGAAAACAGCCCCACCGAGACCACGTTTTCCATGGCGCCCTGGGTGACCACGAAAAAATCGTCCAGTCCCTGTTCGGTGAGCTCTCGCGTCAGGTTCAAGGCCTGCGTTCGAGACCCTGTGGGCAGATAAACCCACCAGCCCCGATCCCGCTCTGAAACGGTCTGGCGAGCGCGAATGCTGCGGGTCAGGGGCCGGAGGCGATCCTGCGCTCGTTGCTGGGCCAGCAGGGAGGGCAGAGGGCCGATGCTGAAACACCGTCCATCTTCCTCGTTTCTGTCCGACGGTGGACTGGCCTCTTCGACCAGCACAAGTTCTGGCCACTGGGTAGGCAGTGGCGGTACGACGGCAGCGGGTGGCTCAGGCTGGGCGTCTCCGCGCAGGTAAACGACGACGCCCACCGTGTTGGCGATAAGAAGTAAGGCAACCAGCCAGCGCCAGACGGCTGGGCTCATCATGCCAGGGGAGCTTGCTGGATCATCCCGCCAAGGATAACCCGTGCCGCTCTCGATGTCCTCGTTTAGATGCCTCAGAGCAGTCTGCGTAAGGTGACTTCCCCGCCGTGTAATCGATGAATCTGGCCTTGATCCTCGACCAGTAGCTGGCCCAACTCGTCGACGCCCATCGCTCGCCCGCCAATAATCTTTCGATCCTGATCAAAGACCTCGATAGGGTGACCGTTCAGGATGTCTCTTTGGGCCCAATGCTCCCGTAAAGCGATGAAGCCGGCTCGATCAAACTCGCTCAGAAGTTCGGTCAGCCGGCGGATCAGGGCGGCAGACAAGCGATTACGATCCACCGCTTGACCAGTCACGGAAACCAGGTCGGTCCAGGGCTGATCTGGTCCCGAATGCTCGCGCAAGTCGATGTTGATACCGATGCCGATAATCGCGGCGGACGCCTGGGCGGTTTTTTCTGTATCGACCAGACAGCCGGCCACTTTGCGTCCATCGATCTGGAGGTCATTAGGCCACTTCAAGCCGACCGAAATTCCGCAGGTTTGTTCGATGGCCTCGGCGGCGGCCACTCCAGCGACCAGGCCTAACGAGGCCAGCTGACGGATGGATTGTTCAAACGGCCTGAACAGAGATAAATAGAGTCCGGCGCCGGGCGGAGAAATCCAGCGGCGCCCACGACGGCCACGTCCGGCCGACTGCGCGTTGGCTATGACCACATCGACGTCATGGCCGGCTTGGCGCAATCGGGCCAGGTGGTCGCTGGTTGAATCCAGTTCTTGCTCGACGCGCAGCACGGGGGCTGGGTCATGCTTGAGCAACGAAAGGATTCGGTCCTTGTTCAACGCCGAAGCTTTGGCGCCAGATTGATCGGGGTCAGCGGCCATCGGGGTGGCTTGTTTCAGCGCCGGCGCTTCAGCAAGCGCGCCTGATCGAATCGATTTTCTGAACCCTGGCGCAGCCTGGCCAGATTGCCGCGATGGGTAAAAATCAGAGTGGCTGCCAGTGCAAGCGCCAGTACTCCTAAGGGTGCGGGCAGGGGTTCGGGACCAAACACCCAAACGGCGGGGACCAGAGAGACACCCGCCAAGATGGTGGCCAGGCCAACATAACCGGTCCCGAGAATGGTGATCATCCAGACCAGAAACAACGGCAGAATGCACCAGGGCGCAAGAACCGCAATCGCGCCAACAGCGGTGCCGGCGCCTTTGCCGCCGCGAAAGTTGAAATACAGCGGCCAGATGTGGCCCACGACGGCAAAAAAACCTGCGATGCAGCCACCGGCCAGGGCGGCCGACTGTAAAGAAAAAACGTGGGCGGTTAGCCACAGTGCGAGCAACGCAGCAAGCGCCCCTTTGCCAAGATCCACAAATACTACCGAGAGTGCAAAACGCCACCCCTGCGTTCGAAAAGCATTGGTGCCGCCGGCGTTGCCCGAGCCCATGGCGCGGATATCTACATTGCGAAATTTCCCAAGCAGCAGGCTGCCGGATACTGAGCCCAGCAGGTAGCCGAGTGCCGCCACCGTGATCATGGCAACAGCGCTCATCGATCGCGCATCTCGGGTGGCTCCCAGGGATGGATTCCGCAAAGTAAGGCACCCGGACCGGCATGGCAGCCGATCGCCGGGCTGGCATCCTCCAGCCAGCAGGCATCAACTTGCGGATGCCCGGTCAGAAGTTGATCGCGCAAAAAGCGCGCATCATCGATGGCGTTGCTATGGCTGATGACAACCCGGTAAACCCGCGCCGGGTCCATTTTCTTGAGCACGAAGCCGGCAAAGCGGGCAACCGCGTTGTCGCGGCCCGGCACCACACCGCAAGGCCCCAGTTTGCCCTGGGCGGTGTTGGAAAGAACCATATTGAGACGCAGACGTCGCGCCGTTTTCTCCATCCACGGCTTGATTCGCCCACCGCGCACCCCCCAGGAAAGATCCCGGACCAGACACAGGGTCTGGAAGTCGGCTCGGGTGTTGGTGAGATGTTCGATGATATCTTCGCGCGTCCAGCCGCGGGCGGCTGCCTCGGCGGCCCACAAGACCATCAAGCCCTGGCCGGTGCCTCCGTTCAGGGTGTCGAAAACGCGTACCGCGTCATTGTCAAAACGGCTGGCCGCGGTTTCAGCGGCTCCGTAGGTTCCGCTGACAGCGCTCGAAATTTGCAGGGCCAGCACCTCAAGGCCGTGCGAAGTCAGCAATTCAAATTGCCGTCGGAAATCGCCCGGCGGAGGCTGCGAGGTTTTCGGCGGCGTGGTGCTGTCGGCCAGGCGCTGATAAAAATCACTCGGGGTGATCGTAAGTTTGTCGAGAAACTCTTCCTCGCCGAAATTCAGCCGTACGGGCACCACGTTTATACCCAGCCGCTCCACCTCTTCGGCGGGAATATCGGCAGCCGAATCGGTCACGATGGCAAGCTGGCCGTGCTGGTTCATCAGGCCGTGCTGGCGGGTCATATCGTCGGCTTTTTGCTGGCGGATTTCGCCGTAGTCGCCGCAGATTCGAAAGACGTCTCCGGGTGCGTCGGTGTGGATATGAACCCGCGCGCGCCTGGCGCCGCCGGCAACTACCAGTGAGCTGGCATCCAGCGCTTCCAGTTTTTGCCGCAGCGAGACCACGTCAAGACGGTCCCCGGCGATCAGGCATTCGGTGCAGAAGCGATGTATCTCGGGTGCTTCGCCGTGAAGGTGCATGGCATCGCCCGACGAGATCGCTTCGAGACCGGTGCCTGAACTGGGAACCTTGCCACTGCGCACGTATCGCCATATGCCTTCGAGCAGGTCAACAAAGCCCTGAGCGCCGGCATCCACGACGCCGGCTTCGCGCAGGACTTCAAGCTTGTCTGGCGTGGCGGCCAGAGACTGACGCGCCCGCTGCAGGCCTTTCTGGAAAAGTGCCCGGATGTCGTCAACACCATCTCGCGTTAGCTGCACGAGCTCTTCGGCAAAGTCTTCCAGAACGGTAGGCAGGGTGCCCGCAACCGGGTTGGACATCGCACCCCACGCAGAGCGCGCCGCTGACTGCGAGGCTTGGGCCAGGCTTGTTGCGTCAAAAACCTTCTGATTGCGTGCTGATTCGCTCAGGCCCTGAAAATACTGCGCCATGATTGCGCCCGAATTGCCCCGGGCGCCGTCCAGCGCCGCCTCGGCTACTCGCTCAAGCAGCTCGGACAGCGTTTGCCGCCGGGGTTGTTCGAGTACGCTGCGCACGCTGGCCAGCGTAAAGGCCAGGTTGGTCCCGGTGTCTCCATCGGGTACAGGAAACACATTGATTTTGTTGATGTAATCACGCCGACTGAGGACGTTGGCAATGCCTGCCAGAAGCGCTTCCTGAAACCGGACCGCGTCGATGTGGGTAATGGCCAGCGCAGTGCTAGCCATCCATCAGGTCCCGGACCTGTGACGCGGTGAATGGCCATGACAGCTTTTCTCCGGTCGATTCCCGCATGAGGACAGGAATCTGGTCACCGTAGCGCTCGACCAGTTTCTCGTCATCTTCAATAAAAACCGTGGACACTTCGTCCTTGAATCCGGCTTCGGCCAGCAAATGTTCGGCCTTTGTGCAGAGCGGGCAGTCGCTGCCCGTGTAAAGGATCAGGCGCATGGCATGTCCGACTGGGGTTTAGATGCGGAGTGTAGCTTTGTGTCGGCACCATGATCAAGGCAGGCGTTCAAAAGCCGAGCACTGCTGAATCTTCGGTGACGCCGGAAGCTTTTGGCTAAACTGCGCGGCATGGCCGTGAGTATTTTTGATCTCTTCAAGATTGGTATCGGACCGTCGAGTTCGCACACGGTGGGACCGATGCGCGCCGCCTCCGTTTTTATTGATCGGCTGGACAAACGCGAGCTGATCGAGCAGGTCGACCGCGTGCGCGTCGAGCTGTTCGGTTCGCTCGGCCATACCGGGCGAGGGCATGGCACCGACCGCGCGGTGTTGATGGGGCTGGAAGGCGAGACGCCGGAGCAGATCGATCCGGACAGTATTGGTCCCAGAATCGAGCAGATCGGGCGAGAGAAACGCCTGCGTCTCGCCGGCCGGCACGAGGCGAATATTGATGTGCGTGCCGATCTGGTTTTCCACAAGCGCCAGACCCTGCCACACCATCCCAACGGCATGCGGTTTATCGCGCTGGACGGTGCAGGCAACCAGCTGCTCGAGCGCCATTATTACTCGGTCGGCGGTGGTTTCGTGGTCAACCCTGACGAGGCCGCCTCTGACCGCATCGTGGCCGATCAAACCGCTTTGACCTATGCCTTTTCGACGGGTGATGAGTTGCTCAAAATCTGCGATGGGGAGGGGCTTCGAATCAGTGATGTGATGCTCGCCAACGAGCAGGCCTGGCGAACCAAAAATGAAGTTCGGGCGGGCCTGCTTGGA
>CAZIMY010000076.1:9526-12744 GCA_964540315.1 uncultured Wenzhouxiangella sp. | reverse complement strand
GCCGGCCATTGAGCGGGCGCTGGCGGACGATCTGGGCAAGCCGCCGCAGGAGATTCTTCTCGGTGAGCTGGCGCTGCTCTACAGCAGTATCCGTTACATCCGCAAGCATCTCAGGCGCTGGGCAAAGCCGCGCCGGGTGTCGACGCCGGCCGTTGGTCAGCCAGGTCGCAGCTGGGTGCAGCCCGAGCCGCTCGGTGTGGTGCTGGTCATGGGTGCGTGGAACTATCCATTGCAGCTCGTATTCGGCCCGCTGCTGCCCGTGCTTGCCGCCGGCAACTGTGCCGTGCTCAAACCATCCGAGATTGCACCGAAAAGTTCGGCCTTGATGGCAGAGCTGATACCGCTGTATCTTGATGAACGGGCGGTCAAGGTGGTCGAGGGCGCGGTTGATGAAACCACCGAACTGCTCAAGCAGCGCTTTGACCACATCATTTACACCGGCGGTGCCGCGGTGGGCAAGATCGTCATGCTCGCCGCCGCTGAGCACCTCACGCCGGTCACGCTTGAACTGGGCGGCAAAAGCCCCTGCGTGATCGACAAGGATGCCGATCTGTCCATGGCCGCTCGCCGCCTGATGTGGGGCAAGTGCATCAACGCCGGCCAGTCCTGCATCGCGCCGGACTACGTGCTGGTCTCACCGGAACAACGCGATGACCTCGTCGCCGCCATCGATGCCGAGCTGAACAGGATGTACGGCGAGGACAGGCTCGGCAGCGACGACTATGCCAACATCGTTAACGAGCGCCACTTTAAGCGCGTCAGCGAACTGCTTAACGATGGTCAGATCGTGATCGGTGGTGCTGTTGACCAGGCCCGCAACCGCATTGAGCCGACGGTGATGGTGGACGTGGATCCGGACTCAGCCCTCATGCGCGAAGAGATTTTCGGGCCGGTTCTGCCGATCCTTACCGTCAGTGACCTCGACGAGGCCATGGCTTTTATTCTCAAGCGCGACAAACCGCTGGCGGCGTATTTGTTCAGCGGCAACAAGCAGTCCGAGCAACGGTTCGTTGAGCAGATCAGTTCAGGCAATATGTGCATCAACGATGTGATCATGTTCATGGCGGTCCACGAACTGCCGTTCGGCGGCGTGGGCATGAGCGGCATGGGCCAGTACCACGGACGAACCGGTTTCGACCGGCTTAGTCATCTCAAGGCGGTAATGCGCCGGACCCGAACCCCAGAGCCGCCGGTGCGCTTTGCGCCCTACAGCGAGATGAAAATGAAGCTGCTGCGCTGGCTGAGCTAGGGCCCGGTCAGGCGCGCGGATCCCTGCTGTATACTCGACATAGCTATTGAAGGGAGCGTCCAATGTCAAACAGGCTGCAAACCTGTTTGCAATGCTTCGCCAGGGTGGGCAGCGTATCACTCGTTCTGCTGCTGGCCGCCTGCACGTCTGAACAGCCCTTGCGCGTTGCCAGCCATGTCTGGGTAGGTTATGAACCGATGTTTCTGGCCCGGTCAATGGGGTGGCTGGACCAGACCAGAATCTCTTTTTACGAAACGGCCTCTGCGACAGAGTCGATGTCGGCATTGGCCGACGGCCGGGTTGCGGCTGCGGCGCTGACCCTGGATGAGGTCCTGCAACTGCGCGAAGACGGTCTGGATCTGGTGGTTGTTCTGGTTTTCAATATTTCCGTGGGGGCCGATGTGCTGCTGGCCCGACCGCCGATCGGATCGCTGGCTGATCTGCGCGGTCGCCGGATTGGTTTCGAGCACGGTGCGGTCGGCGAGCTGGTCATCGTAGAGGCCCTGCGACAGGCTGGTATGACGCGCGAGGACATCGTGACGGTTGATCTGCCAGCCGATCGGTACGGCGAGGCCTATGCAAATGGCCTCATTGACGCAATGCCCGCTTATGAGCCGGCCGCCAGTCGGCTAGAGGCGCAGGGTGCGGTCAAACTGTTTGACAGCAGCCAGATGCCGCAATACATCGTTGATGTGCTGGCGGTTCGCCGCGAGAGCCTTGGCAACAGCGCCGAGGCGCTGCGCCATCTGGTCTCGCAGCACCTGCGCGCGCTCGAGTACTTCCAGGCCAATCCGCAGGACGCGAGCTACCGCATCGCGCCGCGGCTGGGTTTGCGCGCAGACCAGGTCAGTGCGGCTTTCCGGGGGCTGGTTCTGCCCGATGCCCTGGAAAACCGCCGGCTGCTGGCCGGCACTGATGCCGAGCTTTTGACAGATGCCCGGGCGCTCGTTGAATACAAGCTCTCACAAGGCTTGCTGGCCGAAAACATGGTGCTGGACGATCTGTTCAGCGCCCGATTTGTGCCCAACCCTGACTCTTGAAGTCGGGCTGTCTTATGTTTTTTCTCCGACGGTCCAAATGCAGGGGTTCAAGCCACTACTTCTGGCTGCTGTTGGTGTGGATGGTTTCAATCCAGCCCGCTTTGGCGGAGGTGGTCCGGTTCGGCGTTCTTTCCCCCCGGCCGACGCCCGAGGCGCAGGCGCAATGGGCCCCGCTTGGAGAGGCACTGGAAGCCGCCCTGGACGAGCGTGAGGTCAGAATCCAGGTATTCGATATCGAGGGGCTGGACCGGGCGGTAGGCGCACGACAGGTGGATTTCGTGTTGACCAGTCCCTCCCACTACCTGCTGTGGGAACAGCGTTACGGCTTGTCCGCACCGCTGGCAACTCGCATCAACTCGTATGCTGGTCAAGACCTGAGGGCTGTCGGTGGGCTGATCGTTGCGCGGGCAGATGATTCATCGGTTGAGACCCTGGAGGATCTGGTCGATCGAAAGATCGCAGGCGTCGGACGCTCGTCAGCTGCCGGTTATCAGATGCCGGCTTACGAGATGTTGCTGGCGGGATTGTCACCGCCAAGCCTGGAAAACTATTTGGAAACGAGACTACCGCACGATCGCGTGGTTGAGGCCGTACTCTCAGGCCAGGCCGATGCTGGCTTTCTGCGGGCCGGCCGGCTGGAGCAGATGGTTGCCGCCGGGATGGTGGCGCCCGATGCATTGAAAGTCATCAATCCGCAGGCCATGCCCGACCTGCCGTTCCAGGTATCGACCCGGCTTTATCCGGAGTGGCCGGTAGCGTCACTGCCCCATATCGACCCTGCTTTGGCCCGCGACGTGGTGATTGCCTTGCTGAATCTGCATGAAACCCCGGACCTTCTGCGGACGATCGGCATTGGTGGCTTTGACATTCCGGCGAGTTATCTGTCGGTCGAGGAAATGATGCGGGCCTTGCAGGTACCGCCCTTCAAT
>CAZIMY010000076.1:0-9426 GCA_964540315.1 uncultured Wenzhouxiangella sp. | reverse complement strand
CGCTGGGAGTGCCGGCCGTGGTTCGAGGCCGATGGCACCATCGGCGGAATTATTGTCTATACCGAGATCATTACGGAGCGCAAGCAGGCCGAACTGGAGTTGCAGGACAAGACCGAGGCACTGGCGCTAAGCAACGCTCGCCTCGAGCAGTTGGCGACGGTTTTTACTCACGCCCGCGAAGGCGTGATCATCACCGACTCGAATGCCAGTATCGTGGAGGTCAACGATGCGTTTAGCCGTATTACCGGCTACTCCCGCGATGAGGTGCTCGGTCGCAATCCGCGCCTGCTGCGTTCGGGTCGCCACGGCTCCGGGTTTTATCGCGAGATGTGGAACGCGCTCGAAAGCACGGGCTACTGGTCAGGCGAGATCTGGAATCGGCGCAAGACCGGCGAGCTTTATCCGCAGCATCTCACCATCACCGCGGTAACCGACGCCCAACAACAAACCCTGCAGTATGTGGCCTTGTGCAGTGACGTCAGCACTATCAAGCAGCATGAACGGCAGCTTGAATATGCCAGCCAGTACGATGCGCTGACTGGTCTGCCCAATCGCCATCTGCTCGCCGAACGGCTCGGTGAGGCGATGAACCAAATGCAGCGCATTGCATCGGGGCTCGTGCTGGTCTATCTCGATCTCGATGATTTCAAGCGGATCAACGAGCGCTGCGGTCATGATGTCGGCGACGCGCTGCTAAGACGCCTGGCTGATCGCATTCAGCGAACCCTCGGGCCCGGCGACCTGATTGGTCGCCTTGGCGGTGACGAACTGCTCATTGCCTTGCTGGATTTGTCGGAACGCGGAGAGATCGAGTCTCGGCTCGAGCAGCTGCTCGAGACGATGAAATCGGAGTATGTGATCGGTGAGCATGAGCTTTGCATCTCTGCCAGCCTCGGGGTGACCTGCTTTCCTCAGCCTGACGACATTGAGGCTGATCGTTTGATGCGCCAGGCTGACCAGGCCATGTATCGGGCGAAGGTCGAAAGCAAGGGGCGTTATCAGTTTTTTGATCGAGAAGAAGATGTGGCGGCTCGCGGGTTGCACGAAAGCCGCAGGCAGATTCAAGCTGGGCTGCAAGACAATGAGTTCGTCCTGTTCTATCAGCCCAAGGTCAACATGCGCACCGGTGAAGTGACGGGCGCTGAGGCGCTGATTCGCTGGCAGCACCCGCAGCGGGGTTTGCTGGCGCCGGGACAGTTCCTGCCGCTGATCGAAAATGACGAACTGGCGCTGGTCATGGGGGATTGGGTGATCGAGCAGGCGCTCGATCAGGTCGCGAAGTGGAATGCGCAAGAACTAACGCTTGAGGTCAGCGTCAACGTGTTTGCACTTCAGCTGCAGCACAAGGGTTTTGTGGCGCGACTGCAGGCCGCGCTGGCCCGTCATCCGACGGTAAAGCCGCAACAGTTTGGCATAGAGGTGCTGGAAACCAGCGCTCTGGCTGACCTGGTTAAAATCTCGGGCATCATTGATCAGTGCGGGGCGCTTGGCGTCCGGTCGGCACTGGATGATTTTGGTACCGGCTATTCGTCCCTGTCCTACCTGAAGGGTTTGCCGGCTGCTGTACTCAAGATCGATCAGAGCTTCGTCCGCGATATGCTCGATGACCCGGAGGATCTGGCTATTCTCAACGGTGTACTGGGGTTAGCCCGAGCTTTTGGTCGGGTGCCCATAGCCGAGGGCGTGGAGACGCTGCGGCATGGCGAACTGCTGCTCGACCTTGGCTGCGATCTTGCCCAGGGATACGGGATTGCGCGCCCCATGCCTGCCGATGAATTTCCGGAATGGATGGCCTCTTGGGAGTCACCCGTGTCGTGGCATCAGCGGCCGGCTAAAAACGACGCCCAGCTTCGCCTTATTTTTGGCATGATCGAACACCGAGGCTGGGTCTCTGCCGTGGCTGACTATCTGGAGACCGGCCACCGCCGGCCTGCTCTCGAATCTGGCACTTGTGCTTTCGGGCGCTGGCTTTCTGACAATGCTGATGGGCTGAATTTGACCCAGACAGAGCGTCAGCGGCTAGAGGGCCTGCACGAGGAGGTGCATCACGTCGCCGAAGCTCTGATGGGCGATGCGCCGGACGCCGCGATCACGAAAGACCACCTGTTCAATCTGCGCGATCAATTGGTGGATTGTCTTGAGAAAATCGAAGCCTCCATGCCAGCGCGCACGGCTGGGCGATCCATTCACTCCTGATTACGCGTGGGCGAGTTGCAGCAGGCGCTGGCGCAGTTCGCCGAACTCTGCAGACAGCTCCTCGACTTCACTGGAACGTTCGAGCAAGGCGGCCAGCGCGGGTGGTGGCTCAACGGTGCGGCCTAGCAAGGGTTCCACCACCTCATCAAACTTCGCCGGATGAGCAGTGGCGGCCACCAGATGGGGCCTGTAGTGACCGTATCTGTGGCGCATCCACAGGACTTCGATCGCGCAGGCTGTGTGCGGGCAAACCGGCATCTCGTGGTTGGCATCGAAGTCGCGAATGGTTTGCCGAATGACTTCGTCGCTGACGCTGAATGCGCGGATATCGGAATTTCTCAGATCCTCGTTGCGGTAGACCCAGGCCAGGCGTTCGAAATTGCTGGGATCACCCACGTCCATTGCGTTGGCCAGCGTTGCCAGACCGGGCCGGCCGCGATAATTCCTGCCATCGAAGTACTCCGACAAGGTCCGGTTGGCATTGGTGGCGAGCACCACCTCGCCGATCGGCAGACCCAGTCTCCGAGCCAGCACGCAGGCGAGCGCATTACCGAGGTTGCCGGTCGGAACAACGACATCGACCGCGGTGCTTGTTTTGCGGAACAGCTGCACGCTGGCGTGCGCATAGTAAGTCATCTGCGGCAGCAGGCGACCGATAGAAATGCTGTTGGCCGAGGTCAGACTCAGTTGTCTAGACAGGTCTTCATCCTTGAGAGCCTGCTTGGCCAGCCGCTGGCAGTCGTCGAAATCTCCCGTCACGCAAAAAGTATGGACGTTATCCCCGAACGCGCCCAGCTGATGGGCCTGTCGGGCAGACACCCGACCCTTGGGATAGAGAATGACGACGCGAAACCCGGGTCGTTGATGAAAAGCGGCTGCCACCGCGCCGCCGGTATCACCAGAGGTGGCAACCACAATGGTCTGCACCGGATCGGTAGAAGCGCGCAATCGCGACATGCAGGCGGCCAGAAAGCGGGCGGCGAAATCCTTGAAGGCTGCGGTCGGGCCGTGGAAAAGTTCGAGCATCCAGCTCCGTCCGCGCTCGAACTCGATCACCGGCAGGGGCAGGTCCAGCGCCTCGGCGGTGATTTCCTCCAGCGCGTCGGCCAGAATGCTTTCGGCTAAAAACGGCGCAAGCACGCGATTGGCGGTGTCGGCCAGGCTGCGGCAATCGGCCAGGTCGGCAAAACGGATGTCGGGCAACTGTTCCGGAACGTACAGTCCGCCGTCGGGCGCCAGCCCCTGACGCAGCGCGGTGGCCAGGTCGACCGGGTCGGTTTGTCCAAGCGTGCTTAGATAGCGCATAAGGTCTCCGGCGTATCGACCAGGCAAGCCCCAGGCGCGTCCAGACCGGATATCAGTGCTGTGGCACCAAGCCCGTTGTCGCTGAATGCTGCAATCATGGCGGCGGCTGCTCTCCGGGCGGATACGGGATCCACAAACCAGCCAAAGACGCTGGGCCCGGCACCGGAAATCGAGGCGCCAAGAGCAGCGTTGTCCAGCGCGGCCTGTTTGACGGCGTAAAAGCCCGGAATGAGATTGGCTCGACGCGGCTCAACCAGTCCATCGGCCAGCCCGGCACGGATCAGGTCAAGATCGTTGCGGTAGCAGCCGGTCAGGAACAGCCCCAGCCGCGTTTGCTGGGCGACGATTTCCGACAGATCGAAGCCGGATTGCAGAACGTCCCTGGCCCGGCGGGTTTCGACCACGTGGTCGGGATGGACCACCACGGCGATAAGACCGTCGGGGAGGGGAAGGCGAAACAACTTGTCCGGCGAGGCCAGTACCAGCCCACCGAGCAGCTGAGGACCGACGTTGTCGCCGTGCGCTGAACCAGACGCCACCGCTTCTCCCGCGAGCGCGTGCGGATACAGATCGATGGTCTCCAGCGGTGAGTCCAGCAGCGCGTTGACCGCCACCAGAGCAGCGGTCGCCGAGGCCGCCGATCCGCCCAGCCCGGAGCCCAGCGGGATGCCTTTTTCGATCATCAGGCGAACGCCGAATTCGGGTTGCACTTGATCCATGAGCGATTGAACCGCCCGTCCAGCCGTATTCCTCCCGGGCTCCAGCGGCAGATCGGTGACAGTGCCGCGGATTGCCTCGATCACCACGCCGGGCTCGTCGGTGCGCAGCGCGTGCACGGTATCTCCGGCGCCCTGCAGCGCGAAGCCGAGCAGATCAAAACCAACCGCAGCATTGCCGACGCTGGCCGGGGAAAAGGCGCAGGCTCGTGTCCGGACGGTCACAGTCGAGCTCCCAGGTTGACCGCGACGCGCAAGAGGTCGGCAAATACGCCGCCGGCGGTCACGTCAGGACCGGCGCCGGGGCCCTGGATGATCAGCGGATTGTCCCGATATCTTCGTGTTTGAAAGGCAACCACGTTGTCGGTCAGCGCGAGATTAGCGAACGGATGATCCCTCGGAAGCGCTTTAAGCGCCACTTCCGCGTTGCCCCGGTCGTCCAGAGAGGCAACGTAGCGCAGCACCTCGCCGCATTCGTGAGCCTTGTGCAGTCGGTCGGCCATCGCCTGATCATGACCAGCTAGCCCGGCCAGGAAATCGTCGACGCTCGCATCAGCCAGCGCTGCCGGCGCCAGGCTTTCCACGCCGACGTCGTCAAGGCCTATTTTGAGACCCATCTCGCGGGCGAGGATGACCAGCTTGCGTGCCACGTCCATCCCCGACAGGTCATCTCTTGGATCGGGTTCGGTGTAGCCGGCTGCGCGCGCCTCGCCCACCAGCTGGGCGAAGGACATGCCGGGCTCGTAGCGATTGAAAAGGTAGGCGAGTGTGCCCGAGAATATGCCGTCAATGCGGAGCACGTGATCGCCGGTATCAATCAGGTCCCTGAGGGTTTGGATAACCGGCAGTCCGGCACCGACCGTGGCCTCGTAACGCCAGCGCGCGCTGCCGCGTTCGAGCTGGTGGCGGAGACTGCGGTAGCGTTCCAGATCACCGCTGCCAGCGTGCTTGTTAGGGGTGATGACGTGGATGCCACGCTTGAGCCAGTCGAGATAATGATTGGCGACCTTGTCGCTGGCGGTGCAGTCGATGATTACCGCGTGCGGCAGATGATCATCGTTGATGAAGTCGGCCAGCTGATTCAGGTCCAGTGGCTGCGGATTGTCGCTGAGCGGATTGCTCTGATCGGTCGGCTTCAGGCCGGGTTCGCTCAGCCGCATCCTGCTCGATGAGGCGACCGCGCGCAGACGGAGGTCCAGATTAGCTTCGCGCTTGAGCCGTTCGGCCGCTCCCAGTATCTGCTCGACCAGTGCCGAGCCCACCTGGCCGGGGCCGATCAACCCCACCGAAAGCGTCTGGTCCGACAAATAAAATCCGGCGTGCATGGCCTTGAGCGCGCGTTCAGCGTCGACCTCATCAACGGCCACCGAGATATTGCGCTCTGATGCCCCCTGGGCGATGGCGCGCACGTTGATGCCGGCTCTTGCAAGGCTGGCAAATAGGCGGGCGGCGATCCCCGGGGTGCCGGTCATGCCTTCACCGACGATGGCAAGAATGCGGATGTCGGGGACCAGCGCGATGCGGTGAATCTGGTGGTGCCTGAGCTCGCGAGTGAAAACTTCTTCGAGGATGCTGCGGGCCTGCTCGCCGGCATCTCCGGGGACCACCACGCAGATTGAGTGTTCCGAAGAGCCCTGGGAAATCATCGAGACAGAGACCTCGGCCCGGTTGAGCGCGCCGAAGATGCGCTCTGCGGTGCCGGGTACGCCGATCATGCCGGCGCCCTCGATGTTGATCAGAGTCATGTTGCCGATGCCGGAAATGCCTTTGACCGGCGGGTTTGGATGACCCCGCGAGTCAATTCTTGTGCCCGCACAATCCGGGTTGAAGGTATTGCGGATGAACACCGGAATGTCACGCTCCAGCGCCGGACTCAGCGCCTGAGGGTGAATGACCCGGGCGCCGAAATAGGCCAGTTCGAACGCTTCTCGGTAGGAGAGATGGTCCAGCAGTTCCGCCTGTGGAACCGCTGTGGGGTCAGCCGACATCAAACCGTCGACGTTGGTCCAGATATGAATCTCGGAGGCGTTGAGCAGCCGGCCGAAGATGCTGCCGGAATAGTCCGACCCATTCCGACCCAGAGTGGAGATTCGGCCTTCGGTAGTCCGGCAGATAAAGCCCGTGACCACGTAGCGGCGTGCCGGACGGTCTTCAAGGACCGCATCCATCTGGCGCTGGCTGGCCTGCCAGTCCACTGCCACCATCAAAGCTGCGGGCCGGGTGCGCAGCACCTCGCGGGCGTCGACGAACTCGGCTGCTTCACCTGCGATCTGCAGCCGCGCGCTGAGCAGCTGGGCCGAGAGGAGTTCACCGTGTCCGGAAATCAGCTCCAGGGCTTCGGTGGGCGCCGAGCCCATGAGCTCCAGGCTGGCTAGCAGTTGCTCCAGCGTAGTAAATCGAGCCTGAAGTGTCTCCAGAGTATTCTCAAGTAGGCTGCTGTCGCGGTCCAGCAGCTCGCGGGCCGTGGCGGTGTGCTTTTCATGCAGGCTTGTCAACGTGTCGCGCCAGCGCGGCTGTCCACTGGCAGCGTCGGCAGCCGCGTCCAGCAGGGTGTTGGTGACGCCAGCCATGGCCGAGACGACCACGGCCTGACGTTCGTCATTGCGATTGGTCAACAGTTTGGCGACATGGTCAATGCACCCGGCATCTGCCAGACTGGTCCCCCCGAATTTATGAACGATCCAGCGCATTGATAAACCTTAAAGCCCACGATGATGAAGCCTGAAGTTTACCGCCGCTGAACTTCTGACGTGAGGCTGGTCGGTCTTCTCTCTATCCAATTGAGGCCATTGTCGACAGGGTTCCGAGAGCTTATGTCCTGAAATCAGAACTTTTGGTGTTTATACCTCCTCGCTCGCCTTGGTTCACTGATCGGGGGATTACCAAAACCCATTCTTCCCGGATTTATAAATTGACCCAGAAATCGATGGCAGATACGACGAAAACGGCGAGTGCGAGCGCCAGAAGAAACTTTTTCTGGTCAACAGCCTGCTTTAACGCCAGAACATAGAAGATGTAGACAAAAATGACCGTCGCCAAAGCTTGTGTAAAGTGCGCCATCAGTCCTCCTCGTGGCAAGCCATTTTGCGACAAAGAGCGGGGGGTGCACAAGTCGGAAAAGACCTCTCCGGCTTGTGGGATTTTTCGCGAATTTGAATCCGTATTTTCCGAACTTGACCAAACCGGGGCCTCGAGATCGCCACTGGCCGGTGAGTTTGGTAAGGCTGAGAACTATCTGTGGGGTTGTCAAGCGAGCCTTGTTAGTCTGCTTCAGTTGCGGGAGAGTTTGTTGACGCCTTGCGCGATATCATGTCGGGTTAATCCAACAACAATAAAAGCCATGCAAGACAAGCAAAGTATCGTATCGAACTGGTTGCCACGCTACACCGGCACGTCAGTCAAAGATTTCGGCAAGTACATCCTGCTGACCAATTTCGACAACTACGTCGAGAAGTTCGCCAACGTTATGGGTGTCGAGGTTCAAGGTCGCGACAAGGCCATGCGCAACGCGACCTGCGAGAACATTTCGATGATCAATTTCGGCATGGGCAGTGCCAACGCGGCAACCATCATGGACTTGCTGAGCGCGGTCAAACCCAAGGGCGTGCTTTTTTTGGGCAAATGCGGCGGCCTGAAAAAGAAAAATGAACTCGGTGATCTGATCTTGCCGCTGGCCGCGATTCGGGGGGAGGGAACATCGACTGACTATTTCCCGCCGGAAGTGCCCTCCTTGCCTGCGTTTACCCTGCAGCGCGCCGTCTCATCCACGGTCCGTGACCACAACAAGGACTATTGGACTGGCACGGTTTACACGACCAACCGCCGGGTCTGGGAGCATGACAAGGCCTTCAAGAAGTATCTGCGTCAAACCCGCTGCATGGCAATTGACATGGAAACCGCGACGATTTTTACCGTCGGCTTCGCCAACTCCATTCCTGTTGGCGCGCTGCTCCTGGTCTCGGACCAGCCCATGGTGCCTGACGGGGTGAAAACTGACGCTTCGGACCGCATCATTACCGAGCGCTTCGTCGACAGCCAGATTTCGATCGGCATCGACTCTCTTAAAGAAATTGCCAACGAGGGTCGTTCGGTCAAACACCTGCGGTTTGACTGAGCGACTCACGTGTTTCCCGTCAAATTTCAGATGCGGTCATCAAAACTCTTTTGTCTATATGAAATGTATGATTTTTCTGATTCTGGCAATCATCCTCGCTGCGCCGGGGTCTGCCGTGGCCGCTGAAACCGGCCCCGTTCAGGATCCCTATCTTTGGCTGGAAGAGGTGGAAAGTGAGCGCGCCCTGGACTGGGCAGCAGCGCAGAACGAACGGTCGGTGGGGTTTCTGGAGTCCCATCCGCTGTTTGCTTCCATCCACGAGCGCAGCCTGGAAATCCTGACTGCAGACGACAGGATTGCCTATCCCTCCTTGAGGGGAGGGGAAATCTACAATTTCTGGCGTGATGAGGAGCACGTGCGCGGCATCTGGCGAATGACTTCGGTCGAAGCCTATCGCGGTGAAGACCCGGACTGGGACACCATCATCGACGTGGACGCGCTGGCCGAAGCCGAGAACGAAAACTGGGTCTGGGGCGGGGCCAGCTGCCGCTATCCTGACTACGATCGCTGCATGATCGGTCTGTCGATTGGTGGGGCGGACGCCGCCGTCCGGCGGGAGTTTGACATGGAAACGCGCAGCTTCGTTGAAGACGGTTTCATGCTGCCGGAATCCAAAAGCTACATCAGCTGGCGCGACCTCGGCAGCGTGTTTTTCGGCCCGGCGTTTGAAGACGAGCAGATGACCACGTCTGGCTACCCGCGCCAGGTCTACATCTGGGAGCGGGGCACCGCGCGTCAGGAGGCGCAACTCGTGTTCGAAATTGACCGTGACCAGGTGCTGGTCTCCGGCAACCGGGTGTGGGACGGCGACACGCCCTGGGACATGATCACGGTGTTGCCGACCATCTTTACCCGGGAGTACCACCTCCTGCGCGATGGAGAAGCGACCAGGATTGATGTTCCTGACGATGCTAACTTCGCCGGCATCATCGACGGCCAGCTGCTCCTTGAACTGAAGTCTGACTGGCGCGTGGGCGGAGAAAATTTTTCACAGGGCGCGCTGCTGGCGGCTGACATGGAGTCCGTGCTTTCCGGTTCACCCGACTTCGAGCTGTTGTTTCAGCCCGGTGAGCGCCAGGCTGTCAACGGCGTTTC
>CAZIMY010000075.1:0-12756 GCA_964540315.1 uncultured Wenzhouxiangella sp. | reverse complement strand
CATGACTATTCATCCGCATCCCACCTTGTCTGAATCGGTGATGATGGCCGCCGAAGTCTATGAGGGCACGATCACCGACCTTTATCTTGGGAAAAAATAGCGCGTCACGACAGCAGGCGCCAGCCCAGCCATATCAGGCAGAACACGACAAGAAAGGCCAGGCCTGCCCAGGACAGGGCCATCATCGCCCTTCCGGGACGATGCTGCTCGGGCATGAAATCAGCCGTAATGACGCGAATGTTGAGCCAGGCGAGCAGCGGCGCTGCGAGAAAAGACACCGTCGTGGCGAAGTCGATCAGCGCCCGGAAGCGGTCGCCGAAGTACAAGATGATGATCAGGGCGCCAATCGTGACCAGCAGCAAGGCGGTTATGTAGCGTCCCCGGTGGAGGTCGAGCTGGCGACCGGTGGTATCGTCCTGGGCGGCGCCACTGGTCTCGATCAGGGCACGGATAACGCGCGGATAGCCGTCGGTAACCGCTAGCGTGGTTGAAAACATCGCGGCCAGGGCCGCGGCCGCGATCAAGGGGCGCGACCAGTCGCCCAGACTGGCGGCGTAAAGATCGACCAGCTGGCCGGAAAATGCGACGGCCTGCTCGGACAGCTCCTGACCCGTACCGAACATCACCAGCGCCCCCAGCAGCAGGAAGATCACGGCGGTGACGGTCGCCCCAAGGTAGCCAAAGCGACAGTCCATCAGGGCATGGGTAACGCTGGGTTTGCTGCCGGTTTGCTGTGCGCGCTCCAGCGTCCAAAGCGAGTGCCAGGCAGCCACATCCAGCGGGATCGGCATCCAGCCCAGCAGCGCAAGCACAAAGGCCACCCCGGCCGCGGTCCAGACTTCGTCGATCGCACTGAAAAGACCCTGCTCTGAGCTTTGCACGCCACCGCTCAGGGCGACAATCACGGCGACCGTGGTGGTCAAGGCCAGCGCCGCGATGATGAACTTCATCAGCCGATCAAGCGCGCTGAACCGGCCTAGAGCCAGTACCGCAATGCAGGCGATCAAAACCCCGAACGACAGCTGGGTCATGGTGGCATCAATGCCGAGGATGAGACCAGCCAGCCCGGCGGTGACCAGCGTGACGCTGGCCTGAACGATCAGCATGGTTGAAAGCGTGATCATGGCGAACAGCCCCAGCGCCCATTGACCGAGTCGCTGATATCCCTGGATGAGGGATTCTCCGGTGGCGGCTGCGTATCGCGGACCGGCCTCAATAAAGGGGTACTTCAGCAAGCAGGCCAGAATCACCAGTCCCAGCAGGCTCAGACCGAATTCGGCGCCGGCCCGGGTGGACTGCACCAGATGCGAGACGCCGATGGCCGCGCCGGCCATCAGGAGACCCGGCCCCAGTGCGGAAAGAAACCTTTGGACGCTGACCCGATTAAATATTTCTGTCATACCTGCTTGCAAATTAAAACTCAATGTTCATATCATACGGGGCATAGAAAACAGGCGGTCACGATGCCGACCTGTAGTTCCACAAACTTTCACGTTCTGCTTCGGGGAGAAAATCTGATGAAGAGACGCCTGGTACCGGCCTTGGGTCTGGCGCTGTTTTGGCTTGCCGGCTGCGGCGGCAGTTCTGATGTTGATCGGGCAGTGCCGGTCAATCCGGCCGAGAAGCCTGACGGCGATCCGGCTACCGCAACGCTGACCGCGCAGTTTGATCCCTCCAACGGGGTGCTGCCTTTCCCGAGCAACCTGCTGCGCTCCGGGTCAGCGGATCTGACACTGAACATCCCTGTAGCCGATCCCACCGACTTTGGCGATCCGACCGTGGCCTTGAATGCGCTGGACGGTTTCAGCACGGTGGCACCCTGGAGCTTTTCGTTTTCCGCGCCCATCGATCCGAGCACGGTGGTGCCGGGCAGTTCGGTACGGATGTTTGAGGTGCAGTTCGTTTTCGGCACCATCGCCGTTGAGCAGATCAATCGCGAACTGACGCCGGGTGTTGAGTACGTGGCCGTCCCCAACCCGGGCGATCCGACCGGCGTGGTCATCCTGCCGCTTACACCGCTGGCCGAAAACACCGGCTACATGGCCGTGGTCACCGATGGCATTCTTGATGTTGAGGGCAACGCCGCAACGCCTTCGCAGACCTATTTTCTTGCCAAGCGGACCGATCCTCTGGTCGATGCCGCCGGCAACAGCACCGATCCGTTATTCGATAATGCCACCGCTCGGGCGCTGGAACCGCTGCGCCAATTGACCAATGCTCAGGAATTTGCAGCCGCAGCCGTGGGCATTGATCGTGACGACATCGTTTTATCGTTCACCGCGACCACGCAGGCCATTACGCCGGTGCTCAGCGTGATCCGGTCAACGCTCAGCCCCACCTCAACCCAGGTTGGTCAGGCCTGTTCGGCACCAGGTAGTTGCCTGACGACCGCAGACGTGCTGCCGCCGGGCGCATCTCCTGGCATTGCTGACCTTTACCTCGGCGTTGTCGAGTTGCCGTATTTCCTGCCAGTGCCCAGCGCTGAGAATCCAACGGCGCCGTTGACCGGTTTCTGGCAGGCCGAACCCGGCGCCTACGTGCCGCCGTTTGATGCGCTCGGACTGGACCCCGAGTCAACCAATGTCACCGTTGCCAACCCGCTCCCGGTTGAGCGTGCTCGACAATCGGCACCGATGCTGATCACCGTGCCCAATGCCACCTCCGGCCAGGTCCGGCCTGCAGCCGGCTGGCCGGTTGTCATCTTCCAGCACGGCATTACCGGCAACCGCAGCCAGATGCTGGCGCTGGCCGATACCATGGCCTCTGTCGGCTTCGCGGTGGTGGCCATCGACAAGCCGCTCCACGGGATCACCGACGTCACCAATCCTCTCTATGTGAAAAACACGCCGTTCGCTCCCTTGGCTGATGAACGGACGTTTAACCTCGACTTGCAAAACAACGCAACGGGTGCGCCGGGGCCGGATGGTGAAATCGACGGATCGGGGGCCTGGTTTATCAACCTGCCCAGCCTGCTGACCTCGCGCGACAACCTCCGTCAGGCGCAGGTGGATCTGTCCTCGCTGGCGGTCAATGTGCCCTTCATCGACCTTGATGGCGATGGCCTGGGAGATTTTGACGGTTCCAACATCAACTTTGTTGGCCTGTCACTGGGCGCGATGGCGGCGGTGCCTTTCCTGGCCGTCGAACCGACCGTCAACAATGGGGTCCTGTCCGTTCCAGGCGGCGGTATCGCCAACCTGTTGGCAGGCTCGCAGACCTTTGGTCCGGTTGTAGAAGCGGGCCTGGCCAGCGTCGGTATAGAGCCTGGCTCGGCTGACTTTGCCCAGTTCCTGCTGGCGGCCCAGACGGTCGTTGACTCGGCAGACCCAATCAACTGGGGTGCACTGACCGTGCAGACGAACAGCGTCCTCTTGCAGCAGGTTGCCGGTGACACGGTGGTTCCCAACGCTGTGCAGGGCGCACCGCTGTCGGGTACCGAGCCGCTGATCCGCGTCATGGGGCTGGACGCGATTACACAGTCTAGCCAGGACGCCATGGGTATCAGAGGGGCTGTCCGGTTCCTTCAGGGCAGCCACGGCTCGCTGCTGGATCCTTCCGCAGCGCCTGCCGTGACGGCCGAAATGCAGGGCCAGACGGCCAGCATGGTTGCATCCGGCGGTGCCGCCGTTGTGGTCGGCAATCCTTCGCTCATCGAGACTGACTGACAGGGAGACGAACTATGAATCGCCAAGCAAAGAATATCCGTCGGCAGTCCCGCATCCTGCGTCCCTGCCTGCTGGCTAGCGCCGTGGCCCTCGCGCTGACCGCCAACCAGGCCAGCGCCATCGACCTGAGTACCGATAACGTCAGCATCCAGCTGGATACGACGATCAGCTACGGCATCGGTTTCCGTGCCTCGGAGCGCGACGATGACCTGGTTGCCAAGGCTTTTTTCAATCCGCTGATCGTTCAGGCGCCGATTGAACAGCAGATCGCTGCGACCGGCCGCTTCTCGGCCAACTCCGATGATGGCAATCTGAATTTTGATCAGTGGGATCCGATCTTCAATCAGGCCCGGGTCACTTCAGAGTTATCCATCGGCTACAAGAACTTTGGCGCGTTTGTGCGCGGCAATTTTTTCCATGATTTCACCCTGAACGACGAAGATTTCCTGTCCGATGGCGCGAAAGACCAGGTCGGACAGCGCGCCCGACTGCTCGACGCTTACCTTTACGGTGACTTCGACGCGCCCGGCGGGCGTTTGTTGTCGATGCGCCTGGGTCGCCAGGTGGTGAGCTGGGGCGAAAGCACCTTCATCCCGGGCGGCATCAACTCGATCAACCCGGTCGACATTAGCGCGCTGCGAACCGCTGGCGCCGAGTTGCGCGACGCCTTTCTTCCACTGAACATGCTCTGGGCAAGTATGGACCTGACGCCGAACCTGTCGGCTGAAGCCCTGGTGATGTTCGAGTGGGATGCGATCGAGGCTGAGCCGTCGGGTACGTTCTTTTCCACCAACGATTTCGGGACCGAGGGCGGCCGCTACGCGATGCTGAACTTCGGCCTGGTGCCGCAGCCGGTCCGAAATACCGATCTGTATGGGCCGGTCTGTGGTCAGGGCCAGTTTGGCCTGAGCGATACTGGACTACCGCCGCAGCTTGTTGGGCTGGGATGCTCGGCAGCCTTCCCGCGCGCCGCCCAGGACAATGAACCCAGTGATTCCGGGCAGTATGGGATTGCTTTGCGCTACTTTGCGCCTTGGCTGAACGATACAGAGTTTGGCCTGTTTTACCTTAATTACCACAGCCGTCTGCCGGTGCTGTCGGGTCAGGCGGTGACAAGCCCGGACGTCACCACCGGGCGGGTCATTGTCGAATATCCCGAAGACATCAACCTGTTTGGCCTGAGTTTCAACACCACGGTCGCTGGCTGGTCGGTCGGCGGTGAGGTGAGCTATCGCGATAACCTGCCGATCCAGATTGATGACGTAGAGCTGCTGTTCGCCGGATTGTCGCCGCTCAACGCGGCATTGCCCAGCGAATACAACCGCTTCCGCAGCCAGCTTGGACAGTACGGTCCCGGGGAGTTCATACCCGGCTACGAGCGCCAGGAAGTTTCGCAGGCCCAGGTGACGATGACCAAGCTGATTGGTCCAAACAACTGGATTAACGCAAGCCAGGTGGCGGTTGTGGCGGAAGTGGGTGCAACCAATTTCTGGAATCTGCCGGACCATGATGTTCTGCGCTTCGACGGCCCGGGCACTGATACCGGTGGCGGTCCTTCGATAGTGACCGGCGGTAACAGCCGCAACCCGGTGACCCTGAACGACGGATTTGCCACTGCATTTAGTTGGGGCTATCGCCTGGTGATTGCACCGACCTACAACAACTTCTTTGGCACACCGTGGTCAATGACCCCTCGTCTGGCCTTCAATCATGACGTGCAGGGCATCTCTCCGGGCCCCGGCGGAAACTTCATTGCCGGACGCAAGCAGGCAACGATTGGTGCGCAATTCAACTATCTGGCGCAGTGGCGTCTGGATTTTGCCTACACCAATTTCTTCGGGGCGGGCATCAATAACCTGCTCGGTGATCGTGACTTTGTATCGGCTTCTGTCAGTTACTCGTTCTGATCGCCGCTATGAAATGGATGGCGGGATCACTCAATGTAATGAGGGTAGCGCTGTTGGCGCTGCTGATGCTGGGGCTGGCAGCGTGCGCGGTACAGCCTGAGTCAGAGTCTGAAGTTTCGGAACCCGCACAGCCACAGGCGGAAGTTCAGCCGGCCGATGCGCCGGAGACTGCGCAAGAAGCGGCGGCGCGGCGGGCCGAAGAGCAGAGGCTTGCTGCTGAGAGGATCGAAGACGAACGGCGCCAAGCCAGACTCGCGGCCGCCCGTGAAGAGGCGGAACAGCGTCGGCTCGCTGAGGAGGCGGCGCGCCGTGAAGCGGAGCGAGTCGCTGCCGAACAAGCGCAGCTGGAGGCTGCAGCCGAGGCAGAACGCATTGCCGCCGAACAGGCTGAGCAAGCGCGTCTTGCCGCAGAGCGCGAAGCAGCTGAGCTTGCCGCGGCCGAGGAAGCCGCAGTTGAGGCGGCTTTGGAAGCCGAACGGACGGCTGCTGAGCAGGCCGAACAGGCCCGCGCGGCTGCCGAACTTGAAGCCTCGCAGAGAGCGGCTGCCGCCGAAGCCGAACAGCGTGCCGCCGAACAGCGCGCCCAGCAGCAGGCCGAGGCGGCGCGCGTAGAAGCTGAGAGAATGGCAGCGCAAGCCGCGGCAGAGGCTGACGATGGCGCATCTGCTGCCAGCCAGTATCCCGATGCAATTCTGCCGCGAACGCCTGAAAATATTGCGCGCCTTGGCAACGACCTGACCCCGATGGGCTCGATTCGTGCCGGAGGCGCTGATGGCCGCATCCCCGAATGGGACGGCGGCATTACGCGCACAGACTGGCCTAACGGATATCGCCCGGGTGAACGCCACCTCGACCCGTTTGCCGATGATGAACCGTTGTACGTCATCACCGGCGAGAACTACCGCGACTACCGTGAGCGGTTGTCGGTCGGTCAGATGGCCACGTTTGAGCGTTACCCGGAGACTTATCGGATGGCCGTTTATCCAACGCGGCGTAGCGCATCCTTCCCGGAGTTTGTCTACGAGGCAACCATTCGCAACGCAAGCACGGGCCGTCTGATTGCCGACGGTGAGGGTGTGGCCGATGTGGCGGAAGGTTTTCCATTTCCTTTGCCGCAGGATGCCTATGAGTTGATCTGGAATCACAAGCTCAAACATAAGGGCACGGGCGGGACCCGCTATAACAACCAAGTGGCCCCGACCGCCAACGGCAACTATCAGCTGGTGCGTTTGCGTGAGGAGTTGCTGGGGCTTTATTACATCGAAGGTAATACCATTGCCGATACCAACAATATCCTGCTGTATTTCTTCCAGGAGGTTGAGTCTCCGGCTCGACTGGCCGGCAATATTCTGCTCGTTCACGAAACCTTGAATCAACTGGAGCAACCGCGCCAGGCGTGGATCTACAATCCGGGCCAGCGTCGCGTCAGGCGTGCGCCGAACGTCGCCTACGATAATCCGGGAACTGCGTCCGATGGTTTGCGCACCAATGACATGACCGACATGTTCAATGGCGCCATGGATCGTTTCAGCTGGCGAATCGTCGGTAAGCGTGATATGTACGTTCCGTACAATGCCTACCCCATCCACAGCGGCGACCTGACACCAGATGATCTTGTGCGTCCGGGCCACCTGAATCCTGACCATACACGTTACGAACTTCATCGGATGTGGGTGGTGGAGGCCGACCTGAGGCCCGAGTTCCGTCACATCAATTCACGGCGAACGTTCTATCTGGATGAAGACAGTTACCAGATCCTGCTGGTCGACCACTACGACGGCCGCGGCGAGTTGTGGCGTGCGTCCGAGTCGCATGCGATCAATTATTACGATGTGCCGACTTTCTGGTCGTCCATTGAGGTTCATATGGATCTGCAGTCAGGCCGCTACATTGCCAACGGCCTCGACAATCAGGACCCTGTGAACACCTTTGATGTGCCCCTGAGCACAAGCAGTTATACCCCACAGGCGCTGAGGACTCGGGGCCGTCGATAAGGGCACTACATTCATATTCGGCTGCTGAGCCGACCCAACAGACTGGAGCTAAACATCCCATGAATCCAACACCGCAACGCAACGTTCTCTTGAAAAAGGCCGCGCGCGCAGGCACTCTCGCTGCTGCCTGCCTGGGTATGGCTCTTGTGGCTAACGCACAGTCCGTGCCCAATGAAGAGGGTGAATATATCGTCCCGCGGACAGAGGCAAACATTGCACGCCTCGGTCAAGATTTAACGCCAATGGGTTCGCTTCGAGCCGGCAATGCGGACGGAACGATTCCAGAGTGGACTGGTGGGCTGGGCCGTGATGATTGGCCTGCCGGATATGAGCCGGGAGGGCGTCACCCGGATCCGTATGCCGACGATGAACCGCTGTTCGTGATCACTGCAGAAAATTATCAGCAGTATGCCGACCAGCTTTCGGAAGGCCACAAGGCGGCCTTTGAGCGTTATCCGGAAACCTTCCGGATGAAAATCTACCCCAGCCGACGCTCCGCCTCTTTCCCGGAGCGCATCTACGAAACGACCAAAAGCAACGCCTCGACAGGTCGTTTGGTCGGTGGTGGAGAAGGTGTGGCGGATGTCGCCGAGGGCTTGCCGTTTCCGCTGCCGCAGAACGCTTATGAACTGGTCTGGAATCACAAGCTTAAGTACAAAGGCACCGGCGGTATCCGCTACTTCAACCAGGTGGTGCCGACGGCTGGCGGCGATTATCAGTTGATCCGTCTGCGTGAAGAGTTCCTGGGTCTGTACTACATTGAAGGCAACACGATTCAGGATACCAACAATATTCTGCTTTACTTCTTCCAGGAAGTAGAGTCGCCCGCGCGTCTGGCTGGCAATATTCTGCTGGTCCATGAATCACTCAATCAGATCGAGCAACCTCGACAGGCGTGGATTTACAACCCCGGGCAGCGACGTGTCCGCCGCGCGCCGAACGTGGCTTATGACAATCCGGGTACGGCATCGGACGGTCTTCGCACCAATGACATGACCGACATGTTCAACGGGGCAATGGATCGCTTTAACTGGGAGATTGTCGATCAGCGCGAGATGTTTATTCCCTATAACTCTTACAAGGCTCACAGCGATCAATTGACGCCGGATGATCTTGTGACACCAGGCCATCTAAACCCGGAGCACATGCGCTATGAGTTGCAGCGGGTCTGGATTGTCGATGCAACGCTGCGCGAGGGAACCCGACACATCAATGCGCGCCGCACGATGTACCTTGACGCCGACAGTTATCAGATTGCGATCATTGACCACTATGACCAGCGCGGCAATATGTGGCGACTGTCCGAAGGTCATTCGATCAACTACTACGACGTTCCAACCATCTGGGTCACGATCGAGTCGAGCATGGATCTGCAGTCGGGTCGATACATTGCCAACGGCATCGATAATCAGGACCCGGTGATGTCGTTTGATCAGGATCTCAGTGCCAGTGACTACACGCCACAGGCTCTGCGTGTGCGCGGGCGCCGCTGATTTGCGCGTCTCAACGATCGTCTCAGAGGCGGCACCATCGGCCACAACCGTTGGTGCCCCACTCGGGCCCTTAACGTTTGCGCCAGTTCAATGAAATGATCTTGCAGCGGAGTTTTGCTCTACTGTTTTTGGTGCTTGCCTGCGCGATCGCGCACGCCGCGCCTCCACCGCATCAGCTGCCAAGCCCTGCAGTGGAGGCACCGCTTGCAGATGAAAGCCTAATTTTGCACGTGATAGAAACACCGCGGCACCTGGTTGCCGTCGGCGAAAGAGGCCATGTCTTGTTGTCCGAGGACGGAAGCGAATGGACCCAGGCTGAGTTTGTGCCGGTCCATGCAACCCTGACCCGGGTCACTTATGCCGACGAGCGTCTCTGGGCCGTGGGTCACGACAGTACGATTATCCACAGCTATGACTACGGTCAGACCTGGACCCTGCAGCATTTCGAGCCTGAGTGGCAGCAGCCGCTGCTGGATGTTGATTTCTTTGATGAAGACAACGGTATTGCCATCGGTGCTTATGGCTTGTTCATGCGGACCGAAGACGCCGGACAGCACTGGGAAACCCTCAATATGGTTGATCTGGTGGTTGGAGAAGCCATCGATTGGGATGCAGCAGCGCGCGCCATGCTGGAAGAACAATCCGAGGCGCTCGAGTCCATTGAAGCCGGTTTTGAAGACGAGTCGCCCGAAGAACTCGGTCTGATGTTCGATCGCGGTTGCTACGAGTTCATGGAGTGCCACCTCAACGCTTTCCTCGATCTCGGCGACGGTCGCCAGATGATTGCGGCCGAACGCGGCTACGGGTTCCGCTCGCGCGATGGAGGACAGACCTGGGAGAGTATTCGGTTTCCCTACTCGGGCTCCATGTTTGGCTTGCTTCACCTGGGCGGCGACACCGTTTTGGCTTTTGGCTTGCGCGGTCACGTTCAGCGCAGCGATGATTTCGGAGACAGCTGGACCGTATTGGAAACGGGGCTGGATTCGACCCTCATGGGCGGAGTCGTCGACCCCGAGGGCAGAGCCCTGATGGTTGGATCGGGCGCAGCTCGTCTGCACTACGACCCGGTGACAGGCAGTATGGACCTCGACGAAGACCGACTCGGCAGTGAGTATGTTTCCGTCCTGGTGACACCGGGAGGCACCACCGTTTTAGCCGGAGCCGACGGACTGAGCAATGAGTGAATCCAGCCGTTTCGCGCGCCGCGCTGCCGACGCAATTTTCAGCATCAGGCCACTGGTGCTGGTTGTGTTTGCTATCGGCACCTTGGTCATGCTGTTTTTTCTGGCTCAGCTCCGGGTTGACGCTGGTTTCCTCAAGCAGTTACCGCTCGAACATGAATACATGCAAACGTTCATGGAATACGAGCGAGAGTTCGGAGGCGCCAACCGAATTATGGTGGCGCTTATGGCGGACGACGGTGACATGTTCACCGAAGAGTTTTTCGAGCGCTTTGAAGAGATAACCAACCGGGTCTTTTTCATCCCCGGGGTTGATCGGGCCAGCGTGCGATCGATATTTACTCCCAACGTACGCTTTGTCGAGATCATTGAAGATGGCTTTGCCGGCGGCAATGTCATCCCGGCCGATTTTTCGCCCTCGCCGGATGCCTTCGAACGGGTCCGTTCGAACATCGTCGCTTCCGGTGAGATCGGACGCCTGGTGGCCGAGGATTTTTCTGGGGCACTTGTATCGGCTAACCTGCTTGAGTTGAACGCGGTGACCGGTGAGTCGCTGGATTATCAGGATGTTGCCCGCCAGCTTGAAGCGATACGGACGGATTTCGAGGGCGAGGGGTACACCGTTCATATCATCGGGTTTGCAAAAATCATTGGCGATGTGGCTGATGGTGCCCGAGGGGTCGTTACCTACTTTGGCGTCGCTTTCGTTATCACGGCGCTGCTGCTGTTCCTCTACTCACGTTCTGTCTGGCTGACTGTTCTGCCGCTGGTCTGTTCGGTCACGGCGGTGATATGGCAGTTGGGGCTGTTGAGCCTGCTGGGCTTCGGGATTGATCCGATGAATATCCTGACACCGTTTTTGGTGTTTGCGATCGGGGTCAGTCACGGGGTCCAGATGATTTCGGGCTGGAATGCTGAAAAACTCTTCGGGGGTAATTCACCTGTGGGCCTTGCGCAGGATGGAAAGGCCCTGAGTGATATCAAGGTCATCTCCAGCCTTGATGCATCCAAGCGAACCTTTGCCCGTTTGCTGGCGCCGGGTTCCATTGCCTTGATCAGCGACACGATCGGTTTTTTGACCATTCTGCTGATCAATATCCGCATCATCCAGGAGCTGGCCATTACCGCCAGCATTGGTGTTGCGGTCATTATCTTTACGAACCTGTTGTTGTTGCCCATTCTCCTGTCCTATATTCGCTTGCGAAACCCCAAGGCCTTCCGTGAGCGCCAGTACGAGAATGGCAAGAAAACGGGTGTGATCTGGCCTATAGTCGCCAGCTTCAGTCGTCCCCGTGTGGCGACGATTGCCGTTCTTGTCGGCGCGGGTCTGTTTGCATTCGCCTGGATCAAAAGCCAAGACATGCAGATTGGCGACTCCCAGCCCGGGGTGCCCGAGCTGCGGCCGGATGCGCGTTATAACCAGGATGCCGAGCTGATATCCGAACGCTTTGCGCTTGGGACTGATTTGATTTCCATCATTGCTGAAACCGTACCCGGCGCCTGCACGGAGTCTTACGCGGTGATGGAGGCCATCGACCGCTTTTCTTGGCGCATGGCCAACGTTGAAGGCGTTCAGCAGGTGGTTTCTTTGCCAATGGTTGCAAAGACCGTCAACGCTGGCTGGAACGAAGGCAACCTGCGCTGGAAGGTGTTGCCGCGCAACCAGTTCATCATGCGTCAGAACCTTCAGAACATAGAGACGTCTACAGGTCTGCTAAACGCTGACTGCAGCGCAATGCCGATCATGCTTTTCACGACTGACCACAAGGCTGAAACCATTATTCGCGTGGTTGGGGCCGTTCGGGAATTGCGCAAGGAAATCTTCGTTGAAGAACTGGATTTTCATCCGGTCGGCGACGTGCTCGATGACATGGTGATGTCGGAAGACGAACCGTGTGAGGACTGCCTGCGCTTTCGCCTGGCGACCGGTAACGTGGGTGTGATGGCAGCCACCAATGAAGAGGTCGAAGCCGCTCAGTTGCCCATGCTGCTTTATGTGTATGCAGCCATTATTGTCTTGTGTCTGTTGACCTTCAGAACCATTCTGGGAACCGCCTGTATCGTCCTGCCGCTGGTCTTGGTCAGTTACATGGCCTACGCCCTGATGGCCTACATGGGGATCGGTCTCAAGGTCAATACCCTGCCGGTCGTCGCGCTGGGTGTCGGCATTGGCGTTGACTACGGCATCTACATTTTCAGCCGGATGCGGGCTTTCATGCAGGATGGCTACGATCTTGACGAGGCCTACATTCGCACCTTGCGCCTGACCGGCAAGGCGGTGTTCTTCACCGCGATAACGCTGGCCGTAGGCGTGGGAACCTGGTTATTCTCAGCGTTGCAGTTCCAGGCGGATATGGGTGTTCTACTGGCCTTCATGTTCATCTTCAACATGGTTGGCGCGATGCTTTTGCTGCCGGCCCTCGCGCGCATGCTGCTGGGCTGGAAAACGCCCCAGGCTTCGTCTTCGGCCTGATCAGGGTTTTGGATAAAAACGTTTTCCCGGTTCGGGGCGCTTG
>CAZIMY010000074.1:0-12945 GCA_964540315.1 uncultured Wenzhouxiangella sp. | reverse complement strand
CGAGTTCCTCATACGCTGGTCTTGATGTTCGCCATGATGGTGGCGGCGCTTGTGATGACGTGGTTCCTGCCGTCGGGCGAATTTCAGACCGAGGTCAACGAGGCAGGGCGCGAGGTCGTTATTCCCGGCACCTATTCTACCGTTGAAGAAAAGCCGGTCCTGACGCCCTGGTCCCTTTTTACGGTGGTCCCGAGAGCTCTGGCTGACGCGCAAGGCATTATCTTCTTCGTCCTTATCATCGGCGGGGCGCTGGCGGTCATTCGTTCAACCGGCGCGATCGACGCGATGCTTGACGGTCTGATCAGACGCTTTGGACGTCTGCCGTGGCTGCTGATTCTGGGTGGGATGCTGGCCTTCGGCATCGCCTCGGCGACCCTTGGCATGGCCGAAGAATATATTCCTTTTGCGGCGATCCTGATCGCCCTGTGCGTGTCGATGCGAATGGACACCATGACGGCGATCGGGATCATGGTGGTCGGGTATGGCATCGGCTACGGAGTTGCCCTACTCAACCCGTTCACCCTGCTGGTTGCGCAGGAAGTTGCCGGACTCCAGCCCGGATCCGGGATCGGCTATCGATTGCTCTTGTGGGTGCCGTTCTTCGCGGTCGGCTTCCACCATGTATGGCGCTATGCCCAGATGGTCAAAAGCGACCCTGGCAAGAGTCTCGTTGCCGATGTGCCTTCCGCACAGCCGCCGGCGCCGGCGGGTCCGACAGATTTGACACCCAGGAGAGCGTTGGTCCTCGCAGCCACGTTGACGGCGCTGGCTGGCCTGGTCGTGGGGATCGCTGTCTTCGACTGGTATCTGGTCGAACTGGGAGCGGTTTTCCTGCTGCTGGCCATCGTCACCGGCGTGATTGCGCGCATGGCCCTGGACGATATCGCCGAGACCTTTATTCGGGGGGCCGCAGAACTGGCTGGTACGGCGGTATTGATCGGATTTGCCCGCTCAATTGCGCTGATACTTGAAGACGGCCTGATTCTCCATACCATCGTCAACGGTCTTGCCGCTCCGCTGGGCGAACTGCCCGCAGCACTTTCGGCCGTGGGGATGTTGGGAATTCAGAGTCTTTTGAACCTGTTTATTCCGTCGGGCAGTGGTCAGGCTTTCGTCACCATGCCGCTGATGGCACCCATCGGAGACCTGGTGGGCGTCTCGCGCCAGGTCGCTGTGCTCGCTTTCCAGTTCGGCGATGGCTTCATGAACATGATCGTCCCAACCAATCCGGTGCTGATGAGCATTATCGGTTTGGCCGGTATCCCTTATGATCGCTGGTTCAGATTCGTCTTTCCTTTGATTCTCAAACTCCTGGCGCTAGGCTCGGCCGCGCTGATCATTGCTGTTCTGATCGGTTACCAGTAGGCGCTTAAGGAAGGAAGTCAGTCCACGTACATGGAACTGACCGATTCACCCTCCGACATCCGGCGGATGGTTTCGGCCAGCATTTGTGCCACGGAAAGCTGGCGGATGCGTCCACAATCCAGCGCTGCCTGACTCAAGGGTATGGTGTCGGTCACCACGATCTCGTCGAGCCGCGAGTTGCTGATGTTCTCAATGGCGTTCCCGGACAAGACCGGATGGACGCAGTAGGCAACCACGCGAAGCGCACCGGCATCCTTGAGCGCCCCGGCAGCGGCGCATAGTGTTCCGGCCGTGTCGATCATGTCGTCGACCAAGACGCAGACCTTGCCTTCAACGTCGCCGATGAGATTCATCACCGTGGCTTCGTTTGCGCGCGGCCGCCGCTTGTCGATAATCGCAAGATCGGCGTCGAGACGCTTGGCAATCGCCCGAGCCCTCACGACGCCGCCGACGTCAGGGGAAACCACGATGATGTCTTCTGCGCTGTACTGCTTCCAGATATCAGCCAGGGTCAGCGGCGAGGCGTAGACATTGTCAACCGGAATATCGAAAAAGCCCTGGATCTGGTCTGCGTGCAGATCCACCGTGACAACCCTGTCGGTACCGACATTGCTGATCATCCGCGCAGCGACCTTGGCCGTGATCGGCACCCTCGCCGAGCGCGGCCGGCGATCCTGGCGCGCGTAACCAAAGTAAGGGATGACTGCGGTCAATCGCCAGGCCGACGCGCGCGACAGCGCATCGATCATGACCATTAACTCCATGAAGTTTTCCGCCGCCGGGCAACAGGTGGGCTGGATGACGTAAACGTCACGGCCGCGAACGTTTTCCATGATCTCGACCATGGTTTCGCCGTCGCTGAATCGACCCACGTTCGCGCGTCCAAGAGGCACGCCCAGCGAGCGCGCAAGGGCTGCGGCCAGCGCCGGATTGGCGTTGCCGGAAAAAACCATCAGGGATGAATCTGTCAAGCGCGCACCGCCTCGATGTTGATCTTCCCGAATCGTGAAGAATTGGCTGGGACGGCAGGACTCGAACCTGCGAATGCGGGGATCAAAACCCCGTGCCTTAACCAGCTTGGCGACGTCCCAGCAGAAAACATCTTGCTGCTTGCCACCGGGACCCCCCGGCAACGGCACAGATTATAACGATATTTCTAGGGCTCAGGGTCCATCCATCGCCAGGTCCGTAAAATCATCCGAACGCGGTAAGGGGGGCTCAGGGCCTCTACCCGCTCCGGCATGAGCGGACCGTCATCTGACTGCTCGTAACGCACGTACTCCAGAGACCAGTCGCCCGCGGAAACCATTGTCATGGTGCCATCTTCGGCAAACAACACCTCGTCGGTCTGAGAAGCGGGCAATCCTCGAAGCCACATGGACAACTGGCTGACCGGAATCGGCCAGCCGACAATCTCGCTCACCAAAATGTCCGGATGGTCGGCGCGAACCAGACCGACGTCGCTCCCTTGTATGAGCGCGCTTTCCTCGTTGAACATTAATCGCCATTGCTTGCCGCCCACCACGCTGCGCAGGCGAAGATCGTGCTGAGCCCCCTGTCCTCGCCAGTCAAACGACATCTGTCCGCCCTGCTCTCCATCAGAAACCGACAAGCGTCCGCGCACACGCCAATCCGGATTCTGCTCAAACCACAGCTGCCGCTCTTGTAGCCAGTCGCCCTGCACTCGCTGCTCGCGAGTCGCGCACGCCGACAACAACATGACAACGGTCAGTGCGAAAATCCCGTTACGAAGAATACGCAATCTCACAGGACAATCTCCAGTCGCTCGGTCACGTTGATCAGATGCTCGCTGTCCGGATAGCGGCTACTGGCCTCGCGCAGGATTTCTTTAGCCTCGGCAACCTCATCGAGTTGCCACAACACTTCAACCAGGTGCGCCACGATTTCAGGATTGTCACCGCTTGCATGCGCTCGCTTCAAGTAAGGCAGGGCGGCCTCAGGTCTGCCCGATCGAAAATAGACCCAGCCCATGGAATCCAGAATTGCCGGTTCATCGGGCGATAGCTCAAGTGCCCGCCGGATCAGACGATACGCTTCGTTATGACGGGAAGTCCGGTCGGTCAGCGTGTATCCCAAGGCATTGAGCGCCATCGCGTTTTCGCCGTCGAGCCGAATAATACGCCGCAGGTCCTGTTCGGCGAGCTCAAGATCATCGCTTTCAACCGCAGTAATGGCCCGGGCGTAAAGCAAACCGATGCTGTTGGGCGTCTCACGCAAAGCACCCGTCAGTATTTCCCGCGCCTCCAGCGCTCGGCCCGAGTCAGTCAGCAACTCAGCTTCAACCAGATAGGCTCGTTCGCGTTGGTCAGCTTGTTCCGTATCACGGGCCAGTTTAAGGAGCTCTCGGGCCTCGGCCAACTGGTCATCCTCGGCCAGCAAAACCGCTCGTCGAATCATGGCCCGGTCGACCTGAGCCCCCCCGCGGACGCGGCCGTACCAATCCGCCGCCTGTCGGTCAAGCTCCAGAAATTCGGCCAGCCAGGCGACCATGAACGCATGCTGGTTCTGGTTTTCTACCGGCGCAAGATCAGCGAGATCCTGCCAGGCCGCTGTTGCTGATTCGACCTGACCGGCCTCATAAAGATAGCTGGCCCGGTTGTAGAGCACGTCGGGATTATCTGGCAAAGCCGACAGCACGACCAGCGCCTCGTCGATACGCTCGAGTTCCCGCAGGGTCTGGGCCTCGGCCAGCCCGAGCATCCACTCGTCAGGCGCACGCTCGCGCGCCCGTCGGTAGAGACTCAGCGCCAGCTCATAATCGCCAAGTGCTGAGGCCAATTGCGCCGCCCAGGAAAAATCCTCGCGCGCATTACTATGGTCTAACGCCAGTATTGCAAGCTCTAAAGCCTGATCGGGTTGACCGAGTTCCCAGTGCAAACGGCTGCGCGCAGCCAGCACGGAGACTTCCGCGAGATCCGGACTGGATCGCGCGATGACGGCATCAAGATGCTCGACCGCCTGGTCGGTCTGCTCTGTTGCAGCCAGAATCTGGACGAATTCGCGCCGCAGCAACCTGTCAATCTCGTCAGGGCTATCGCTTAGCCATTGCCGCATCGCATCAATGGCTTCTCCGGGGCGATCCGCGTTGAACAGGGCGAGGATTTGAAGTCGGCGGGGGTCGTCCGCTGCTGGCTCCCACTGCCGCCACGTTTCGGTGGCGTCGATCAGACTCGCCCACGACTGAGTTCGCCAGGCCATGCCTGCTGCCTGACGCAGCAACTCCAAGTCCTCCTGCCCACGTGCCTGGCCAATCAATTGAGAAATGGCTTCGGCGTGCTCTGCGCCACCCCCGGCATGGGCGGCAGCCCTGAGTTGGAACATAACTTCCTCGGACCACTGCTCTTCAGTGTACGATGCTGCTGATTCCTCATCGCCTTCAGCGTCGCCCGAACCGATTTTCGGATTCAGGCTGCAAGCGGTGATCAGCAGCAAAATGATGCCACCCAGAACTGGCTTGATCTGCGTCATCTTCGGCGCCAAAATGGAAGGTTGACTCAAAAGTCTATCAGCATGTCCCTGTCGGTCGTTGGAATTAGTCATCACACGGCGCCCATTGCAATTCGGGAGCGGCTTGCGTTTCCGGCAGAAGGCCTGGCCGAAGCGCTCAGCAGCCTGGCGGCAACGCCAGAGGTCGATGGCTGCGCGATCCTGAGCACGTGTAACCGAACAGAGATTTTCACCTCCAGTCAGCGGCGCGAAAGCCGACTCATCACCGACTGGCTGCACGACTGGCACAAGCTTGATCCGGGACAGTTTCAGGAGCATCTCTACCACCTTGAACAATCAGCAGGCATCTTCCACCTGATGAAAGTGGTCTGCGGCGCAGATTCTATGGTCGTCGGCGAGCCGCAGATCGCGGGCCAGGTCAAACAGGCCTGGCAACTGGCTCGCGATACGAATACGCTCGACAGCGCCCTGGACAGACTGTTTCAACACGCGTTTGCCAGCGCCAAGCGGGTGCGGTCGGAAACCGGCATTGGCGAAAACCCGGTGACCCTGCCGTTCGCCGCGATGCGTCTGGCCCGACAGATTTTCGGCTCCCTGGATCGCCTGAAGGTTCTGCTGGTGGGTGCCGGCGAAATGATCGAGGATTGCGCCATCCATTTCAAAGACAGCGGTATCCAGGGCATGAGTATTGCCAACCGCAGTATAGAGCGGGCGCAGACACTGGCCGAACGTTTTGACGCCAGGCCCTACAGTCTTGTCGACCTGCCAGACTTATTGCCCGACCACGACATGGTGCTGGTGTGCACAGGCAGCAAGCAACCCATCATGACCCATGCCATGCTCAAGCAAGCCGTCGGCAAACGGCGCCATCGACCAATGTTTGCGCTGGATCTTTCGGTGCCCCGGAATATCGAGCCGGCCGCCGCGAAGCTTGGCGATATTTTTCTTTACACCATTGATGATTTGCATGCCATCGTCGAGTCTGGTCACAAACAACGCATGGCAGCCCTGCAAAAAGCCATGGGAATTATCGAATCGGAGGTGACCGCCTTTGAGCGCTGGCTGCGACTCCAGGACACCAGCGCAACCCTCAAACAGCTGCGTATGCGGGCCCACCAGGAGCGTGATGCCCTGCTCGACCAGGCCGCCCGTGATCTTGCCGCTGGCAAGGATGCAGAGGACGTGCTGCGCCGAATCAGCCACAAGCTGGTCAATCGTTTGTTGCACGGTCCCAGCATTCGTCTTCGTCAGGCCGCCGAAAGCGACGACGAGGCACTGCTTGCCGCGGCTCGTTTCTATTTCCTCGACGGCGATTGAAGCGCCATGGATATCGGCATTCGTCAGCGCCTGGATCAGGCTAGCGAGCGATTCGAAGAACTGGCACAGCTGCTGGCCGAACCCGACGTCATCGCCAACCAGCCGCAGTTCCAGAGCTTGTCGCGCGAATACGCCGATCTCGACCCGGTCATCGGCTTGTGGCAGCGGTATCAGGAATGCGAGAGCGCCTATCGTGACGCGCATGAAATGCTCGACGAAGATGACCGCAGCCTGCGCGAACTCGCCCGTGATGAGATGGCGACGGCGGAGCAGCGGCAGAACGAGCTGGAAACAGAACTGCAGCGCCTGTTGTTGCCGCGCGATCCAAATGACGAGCGCAACATCTTTCTCGAGGTCCGCGCGGGCACCGGCGGCCAGGAAGCCGGCATTTTTGCCGGTGATCTGCTGCGCATGTACTGCCGTTTTTCCGAACGTCAGGGCTGGCAGGTCGAAATTCTCTCAGCGCAAGAAAATGACGCCGGCGGCTACCGCGAGGTCATTGCACGAATCATTGGCCGGGGCGCTTATTCGCGCCTCAAGTTCGAGTCGGGAACCCATCGCGTTCAGCGCGTTCCAGCCACCGAATCACAGGGCCGTATCCACACCTCGGCATGCACGGTGGCTATCCTGCCGGAAGTGGCTGAAATCGATGCCATCGACATCAACCCTAATGATCTGAGAATAGACACCTACCGCTCTTCCGGTGCGGGAGGCCAGCATGTCAACACCACTGACTCGGCGATACGGATCACCCACCTGCCCAGCGGGATCGTGGTCGAGTGCCAGGACGAGCGTTCCCAGCACAAAAACAAGGCCCGCGCACTGAGTCTCCTCAGCTCCCGTCTGCTCGAGTCCGAGCGGGCGAGCCAGCGCTCTCAGCAAGCCGCCGACCGAAAAGTTCAGGTCGGCTCGGGTGACCGATCAGAGCGAATTCGCACCTACAACTATCCGCAGGGCCGGGTCACTGACCACCGCATCGGATTGACCCTTTATGAACTGGATGCGGTGCTCGGCGGCGCGCTGGAAAGCGTCATTGACCCTTTGACGGAGGCCCATCAGGAAGAGCTTCTCGCCGAGATGAGTCAGTCGTGATCAGCGCGGATTTCAGCGCGCCGCATTCATAAGATTCAGCTGATGATGTTGTATAATTTTGGTTCAATGTAAGAGAGGCTTTCTTTATGGATCTTGATCCGGTACTCATCTCCAGGATGCAATTTGCCTTCGTTGTATCCTTCCATGCCATCTTCCCCGTTTTCACCATCGGTCTGGCGGCATATGTTGCCGTTCTTGAAGGCCTCTATTACCGAACTGACAACCCGCTTTATCTGAAGCTTTCGAAGTTCTGGACCAAGGTTTTCGCCGTGGTCTTCGGTATGGGCGTGGTCTCCGGGATCGTCATGGCTTTCCAGTTTGGGACAAACTGGTCGAACTTTGCCTATTCCGCTTCGAATTTCCTCGGGCCGATCCTGAGCTACGAAGTGGTGACCGCCTTTTTCCTTGAGGCGACCTTCCTCGGAGTCTTGCTTTTCGGACGCGAGAAAGTGCCGCGCGGGCTGCATCTTTTCTCTGCGTGCATGGTGGCCATTGGAACCTTCATTTCCTCGTTCTGGATTCTGTCGGCCAACAGCTGGATGCAAACGCCGGCCGGAGTGGAAATGGTTGACGGCATGGTCCAGATGACGTCGTGGACTCAGGCTATCTTCAATTCGTCGTTCCCATACCGGTTTGCCCATATGGCGGTGGCATCTTTCATCACCGGTGGCTTTGTTGTAGCCGGCGTCAGCGCCCTGTATTTGCTCAACAACCGGCATATCGAAACGAGCAAGAAAGCTCTGAAGATGTGTGTTGTGATGCTTGCCGTGGCCACGCCACTGCAGCTTTTTATCGGCCATGAGCACGGTTTGAACACCTTCGAGAACCAGCCGGTGAAAGTGGCTGCCATGGAAGGTGCCTGGGAAACCAAGGCAGGCGCGCCGTTGATTCTGTTTGCCATCCCGGACGCAGAGAACGAAACCAATCATTTCGAGATCAAAATCCCGTATCTCGCCAGCATCGTTCTGACGCATAGTGCAGACGGCGTTGTACCTGGTTTGCTCGAGGTGCCGGCAGACGAAAGGCCTCCGGTTGGCATCGTGTTCTGGAGCTTCCGGATCATGGTTGGTTTGGGTCTGATTTTTATCGCCATTTCATTGCTGTCGGCTTTCCAGATGTACCGCGGCAGATTGTTTGAATCACGACTGCTTCTGCGCGCTTACACCTGGTTGATCCCGACACCTTTTATCGCTGTCGTTACAGGCTGGTTCGTGACCGAGGTCGGTCGCCAGCCCTGGATGATTCACGGCATGATGCGCCTGGAGGAAGCCGTGACTCCGTCGCTTTCGGGTTGGATGGTGCTCGTGACCCTGGTTGGTTACGTCACTGTCTACGCGGTTGTGTTTTCCGCCGGCGTCTTTTACCTGCGAAAGGTCATTCAGGGCGGTCCTGACCCGCTCGACAAGTCCGACGAAAGCGAGAACGCGCGGCCGAAGCGGCCCTGGTCAGCCGTCTCGACGCAGCTTGATGAATCACCAACGGTTGCAGGGAGCTGAACATGGGACTGATTGATCTTACTTTGATCTGGGTGGCCCTGATCGGGATCGGGGTTTTCATGTACGTCCTGATGGACGGCTTTGATCTGGGTGTGGGGATACTGTTTCCCTTCGCGCCGGACGAAGAGTCTCGGGACTTGATGATGAATTCCGTAGCACCAGTCTGGGATGGGAACGAAACCTGGTTAATCCTCGGTGGCGCCGGTCTTCTGGCCGCGTTTCCCTTGATTTATTCGGTATTTCTGCCGGCGCTTTACATCGGCGTATTCCTGCTCCTGGCCGGCCTGATCTTCCGGGGTGTTGCTTTCGAGTTCAGATTCAAGGCAACCAAGAATAAACACCTGTGGAACTGGTCGTTTTTTGGCGGCTCAACCGTGGCGTCTTTTGCCCAGGGCGCGGTCATCGGCGCCTATGTACAGGGTTTCGAAACCGAAAATTTCCGCTATGTCGGGGGCGCATTCGACTGGTTGACACCTTTTACGCTGATGACCGGGCTCGGTGTTGTCGCAGGCTACGCCCTGCTGGGCGTCACATGGACGATCATGAAAACCGAAGGACGCACCCAGGAGTGGGCCTACAAGATCGCGCCGGCATTGCTGGCCGCAGTTTTGGTGTTCTTCCTTTTGGTCAGCCTTTGGACTCCCCTTATGAATGAGCGAGTCATGAGCCGGTGGATGGATCACATTGGATGGCTCTGGGTCTTCCCGGCCACGACGGTGGCTTTTGCCGGCTGGATTTTCACTCGGCTCAAAGGACGCGCTGAAGCCTCCCCGTTCATCGGATCCATGGTGCTGTTTGCGATGTTCTACATCGGCGTGCTGATCAGTATGTGGCCGTATGCGGTTCCACCCAACTACACGTTCTGGGATGCCTCTTCTGATCCTGGCAGCCAGTTGTTCCTGCTGATCGGATTCCTGTTCCTGATCCCGATCGTACTGGGATACACCGCCTGGACCTACTGGGTCTTCCGAGGCAAGGTGCGACCTGGAGAGGGTTACGCTGGCCACTAAGCGAACGAGTCGCCACTGGCTCAACGAGAGGGCACCAGCCTGGCTGGTGCCCTCTTCGTTTGGGATGGCTGCGGTTGAAGCCGTGGCCATATTGATTCAGGCGGGCCTTCTAGCCTGGATACTTTCAGGCGTCATTATTGACGGCCTTGCGGGCACGAGCCTTGGCCTGGCGCTGGCCGGGCTGCTATTGGCCTGGGCGATTCGAGCTGGCGTGGTCAGTCTTCGCAGTCGCCTGACCGCCAAGGCATCGAGCCACATCCGGCAAAATCTGCGCCACGAATTGTTTACCACCATTGCCCGCGCTGGCCCGCTGCAGGTCGCCCATACCGGCACGGGCCGGATCACTTCAGGGTTGATAGAACAGATCGATCATCTGGATCCTTACTTCTCCCGCTATCTACCCCAAACCACGGTGGCCATTTTGGTCCCGGCGTTCATCCTGGTTGCTGTCTTTCCCGCCGACTGGATGGCAGGTCTATTGCTGGCCATCACCGCGCCCATTATTCCGGCTTTCATGATCATCATCGGCATGGGGACACAGCAGGTCTCTCGCCAGCAGCAGGATTCGTTGAAACGACTCAGCGGAATTTTCTTTGACCGCCTGCGAGGCTTGGACACCCTCAAACGCTTTGGCGCCGAGCGCTCGGAGAGCGCGAGGATCGGGCAACTGTCCGAAGAATTCCGCGTTCGGACCATGCAGGTCTTAAGAGTCGCATTCCTGTCGTCTGCGGTGCTGGAGTTCTTCGCTGCCGTAGCGATCGCCAGTCTTGCCATTTACATCGGTCTTGGCCTGCTGGACATGATCGACTTCGGTGCCGCGACATCACTGACGCTGTTCAAGGGGCTTTTCATCCTGCTGCTGGCACCGGAGTTCTTCAATCCACTGCGTACACTCGCCCAGTTTTGGCATGACCGGTCGTCTGCGCTTGCCGCTGCGGGTGCCCTGCGCGAGCAGTTGAGTCTTGAACCGGCCCGCACCGAGCCCATAGAACCTGCAAACACTGCGCCGACCCAGGCGTGCACTGTCCGGATTCGAGGCTTGCGGAAAGGCTTTTCGGGGCGAGCGGAAGTACTGCAGGGTATCGATGTGGACATTGCAGCCGGAGAGAAAGTGCTGATTACCGGCAGTAGCGGCGGGGGCAAAACCACCCTGCTTGGTCTGCTTGCGGGATTTGGTGATCCGGACCAAGGAACGATCGAGATTAATGGAGAGAATCTGGCGCTCTACAGCAATACCCAGCTTTCCCTCATCCGGGGCTATCTCGGTCAGCATCCCCTGCTGCTCCCGGCCAGCCTCGCCGACAATATTCGATTAGCCGATCCTGACGCTGACAAGGCGCAAATTGAGTCGGTCGCAGCGCAGGCAGGGCTGAGCGATTTCGTCAAGCAGTTGCCCGACGGACTCAACACCACAATTGGCCAGGATGCTTTCGGGCTCTCCGGCGGGCAGGCACGTCGGATCGCACTGGCGCGGGTACTTCTCAGACCTTATCCCCTATTGCTGTTGGACGAGCCAACCGCGAGTCTTGATGACGAAACAGGGGATGCGATCTGGCGAACGCTTGCAGCTGCCGTTGAACAAACACCGATGACGGTGATTTGCATCAGTCACAGTGAGCGGGCAAAAGCCTGGGCCGACCGAGTGCTCATCCTGAGCAATGGGCAGCTGAAGGAATCTGTCGATGTCTGACTCATCGCTCAAACTTGGCCCCATCCTGGGTCGGCGGCGCTGGTGGTTGATTGCCGGAACCCTTCTGATGGTGCTCAGCCTGATCGCAGGCGTTGCCCTGCTCGGGCTTTCAGGCTGGTTCATTACGGCCAGCGCGTTGACAGGCCTGGGCATTATCGCTTTGCTGGATATCTTTACCCCGGGCGCGGGCATTCGACTGGCCGCGGTCACACGTACGGCGTCCCGCTATCTGGAACGTCTGATCACCCACGAAGCCACTTTCCGCCTGCTCAAGGACCTAAGAGGTCACGTATTCGACCGCCTGCTGAGCCAGGATGAGTATCAGCTAAAAAGTCTTCGCCGTGGCGATACGCTGAACAGGCTCACGGCCGACGTCGACACGCTTGATCATCTTTTCATTGGCGTGGCCGGGCCGACTACGGCCGCAATATTGATAACGCTAGCCGTGGCCGGGTTGTTCGCCGTTCTGCTCAGCCCCCTGGCAGCTTTGGCCGTAATCGTATTACTGGCTGTCAATCCGCTGCTCGCCGAGATCGGGCGCCGGCGCGGTTTCGCACCCAGCCATGAGCTCATCGAAACCTTGCCCGAGCTGCGTCGAGAGTCCAGCGAGAGCCTCGAGAGTCTCGCAGATCTGATCGCCTACGATCGGGTCGCCGGGCAGCGCAAGCTGATAATGGGCTTGTCCAGTCGCACGATTGCCCTGCAGGAACGCCTCGCACGGCTGGACGCCCTCAGTCTCGGTCTGGTGACCATGGCAGGCTTTCTGGCGACCTGGTCTGTTTTGGTCATCGGCATTGCGCTATTCCAACAAGAACTCATCTCCGGGCCAGTCCTAGGACTGGCCGTGCTCACCATGCTCGGACTGGGTGAAGCCTGGCAGCCCTTACCCGGGGCATGGCGGAAACTGGAGCAGTGCCGCGGGGCTCAGGACCGCCTGAATCAGCTGGTCACTGATCGCCCTAGCTTGCACAGCCGGGCCGATGCGCTTCCGGCAAGCGGTCGCGACCTGCTGATAGAAAATGTATGTTTCCGCTACCGCTCGGAATTACCATGGGTATTGCAGGGCTTCAATCTGGAAGTGGCAGCTGGCGAAAGGGTTGCGCTCATCGGCCCCAGCGGCTGTGGAAAGACGACTCTCGCTCAGCTCGTCATGCGCCAGATCGACCCGGATCAGGGCCGGATTCTGCTGGGTGGGAACGACCTCCGCGACCTTGAACCCGACAGTCTTCGCCGACACATCGGCTTGCTGTCCCAGCACTCCATGCTGTTCCACGACACGGTCGCACAGAATCTGCGGCTGGCCGATGCCGAAGCGTCAGACGAGGTTCTCGGTCGCGCACTGGCTATCGCCGGGCTGTCTGACTTCATGGACGGACTGGACAAAGGTCTGGAGACCTGGATCAGTGAGGCCGGCGGTAACGTATCGGGCGGCGAAGCACGCCGGCTGGGACTTGCCCGTCTGGTTCTGACCGACTGCCCGATAGTCATTCTCGACGAGCCCAGGACC
>CAZIMY010000073.1:6727-12967 GCA_964540315.1 uncultured Wenzhouxiangella sp. | reverse complement strand
ATGCGCAACATTGCCGACAAGATCAGCATCATCGAAGACATCGCCTACCAGACCAATCTGCTGGCGCTCAACGCAGCCATTGAGGCCGCACGCGCCGGTGAACACGGCAAGGGCTTTGCCGTGGTGGCAGCGGAGGTTCGCAAGCTGGCCGAACGCAGCCAGGTCGCCTCTCAGGAAATCAGCGGACTGGCCGGCAGCAGCGTCTCGGTCGCCGAAAAGGCCGGCGGTCTGCTGGAAGAAATTGTCCCCAGCATCGCCAAGACCGCTGACCTGGTCCAGGAAATTGCCGCAGCCTCGAATGAGCAGGCCGAAGGCACGGGTCAGATCACGACCTCGATGGGCCAAATGGACCAGATCACCCAGCAGAACGCTTCGGCCTCTGAAGAGCTGGCATCAACCGCTGAAGAAATGAGCAGTCAGGCCCAGCAACTGCAGGACATGATGTCATTCTTCAAACTCGCTCACGGTCACAGCGCCATGTCGGCGCCACGGCCATCGGGCGGCGGCGGAGGACGCCCGGCTCGCGTATCCAGGCAGGCTCCGTCGCAAGAAAAGGCCTCTGAGTCCGGGGACTTTGATGACAGCGGCTTCGAGCGCTTCTGAGGCGGCCATCATGACAACAACAGCCATCCAGAAGCAGCTGGCTCAGCGGGCCGAGGAAGACACCTCGGCCCAATACCTGACCTTTTATCTGCAAGACGAGATGTTCGGCATGAACATCAAACCGATCCGGGAGATCACGGACTATGGTCACGTCACCAAGGTACCGATGATGCCGGACTTCGTTCGTGGCGTGGTCAACCTGCGCGGCAACGTGGTGCCGGTCATTGACCTGCCGGTTCGCTTCGGCTGGAAATCTTCGCCACTCAACAAGCGTTCATGCATCGTCATGCTGGAGCTTGAGAGTGCTGAAGAAACCACCGTGACCGTGGGCATTGTGATCGACAGCGTCAGCGAGGTGCTGGAAATTGATGGCGACCACATCAATCCGCCACCAAAGATGGGCGCCAAGATCGCGCGCGACTTCATCAGCGGCATGGCCAGGATAGGCGAGAACTTCATCGTGATCCTCAATCCGCAGACCGCGCTGTTGCCTGAAGAGCTGGATAGTCTCAGCGAACATGTCAAGGTCATGGAGACTGCCTGACCTTTATCTCACGACTGGATTGCGTTTGGGCTGGTAGACTCCAGCCCTTCTTTTTGGAGTTGAGGTCTTCATGAAGCCGATTGTCTTTACAGTCGCACTGCTGCTATTTATCTCCAGCGCTTGGGCGCAACCTTCCGGCGTGTCAGAAAGCCCGTGGCGCACTTCCATTGAAGGCGGTGTCATTCACCAGTTCGACGCCGATCTTGACGGCGGTGGCAGCTACTCGGTCACCCGCGCCAGCATTGAAGCCGGTATCGGCTATGCAACGGGTCCGCGCAACAGTTTCGGCGTCTCGATCGGCTATAGTCGAGATGACTATTCATTCGACGGCACCGCCGGCCTGGCCGGAAGCAACCCTTGGGGCAGCGTCAACGAGTACCGCATCAGCACGCCCATGCGTATGGGCTTTGGCGAGCGTATCAATGCGTTCGCCATCCCCTCAATAAGATGGAGTGCGGAAAGCGGCGGTGATCTCGGCGACGCCATGACGGCCGGATTGATTGCCGGCGCGAACTACCGGGTCAGCGAACGCCTGACCATCGGACCCGGTTTCGGCGTTTTCGATGAAATTGAAGACAGCGTCAGCGCGTTTCCGATCCTGCTGATTGACTGGCAGATCACCGAGACGCTTTCACTGGAAACCGGGGGCGGTCTGGGTGCGACCCGTGGCCCGGGCCTGCAGCTCAAGTCGACCGCGCTTAACGACTGGACCATCGGCCTTGGGGCGCGCTATGAAACTTACCGATTCAGGCTTGACGACGACGGGGCGGTCGCTGACGGCGTCGGAGAAGAAAAAGGCGTACTGACCTACTTGTCGGCCACCTACAGCCCGAACCCCGGAGTCAGTCTCAGCGCCCTGGCCGGGTTTGAAGTCGGCGGTAAGCTCAGGCTCGAGAACCAAAAGGGCCAGTCCATTCGCAGTGACGACGCCGATCCAGCACCCTTCATCGGGGTCGCGTTTCGCGTTCGACTCTGAGCCCTGACGGGCCCCAAATACGATGACGCTGTCCTTTGCTGCGGTTATTTGCGGTTTAATCCTGCTGCTTTGGAGCGCAGACCGCTTTATCGAGGGCGCTGCGGCCGTGGCCGGCCACTTCGGCATGCCGCCGCTGCTGATCGGCATGGTGGTTGTCGGCTTTGGCACGTCGGCACCGGAAATGGTGGTCTCGGCCCTGTCGGCCCTGCAGGGCAACCCCAGCATCGCGCTCGGAAATGCTTACGGCTCCAATATTGCGAACATCGCCCTGATTCTCGGGGTCACCGCCCTGATCAGCCCCATCGTTGTGCAGTCGAAAGTCTTGCGCAAGGAACTGCCGGTTCTGGTTGCCGTGACCGCACTGGCCGCATGGCAACTGGTGGACGGCGAGGTCAGCCGTCTTGACGCCTGGATACTGATCGTTTTGTTTTTCGGCCTGATGGGCTGGACCATCTGGCAGGGCATGAGGCAGAAAGAAGACACCATGGGCGGTGAATTCGCCCACGAGCTTGAAGTGCACGCCATGCCCGTAGCCAGAGCGATGATCTGGCTGCTCGTGGGCATGGTGCTGCTGGTGGTCAGCTCCCGCATCCTCGTATGGGGTGCCGTCGAGATCGCCCGTGGCTTCGGGGTCAGCGACCTGATGATCGGCTTAACGATCATCGCGATCGGCACCTCGTTGCCCGAGCTGGCCTCCTCGGTCATGGCAGCGCGCAAGGGGGAACACGATATTGCCGTGGGCAACGTCATTGGCTCGAACTTGTTCAACACTTTGGCCGTGGTTGGCATCGCCGGCACCATCCACCCCATGGGAGTCGGCCCAGAAGTGCTTCAGCGCGACGTCCTGGTCATGTCAGTGCTGACTCTCTCGCTGTTTGCAATCGGCTACGGTTTCGGAAAGAAAAGGGGACACATCACCCGCGTTGAGGGCGCCATCCTGCTGGCCTGTTACCTGGGTTACAACGCCTATCTGGTTGTTACCGTGTTCGCGGCACCAGCCAGCTAGTTCGGGTCCGGCAAACCCGTTGCAGGCTCGAATCTACTGCCGCCCGCGCTGCGCTACCTCAATCGACACATGCACCAGGCCATGTCCTTCCGGCAGCCTTTGGCGGTACTCATCGGGGCTTGCTGGTTGCTCGGCCTCAACGGCAATAATCGCGGCATGAAGGCCCGGGCCAATCGACCACACATGCAGATCACTGACCGTTGAATCACCGTCGGACTCGACCCGGCGACTGATGTCATCAAGCAGATGATCCGGCGCCTGGCGATCCAGCAGAACAGCCCCTGTCGACTTAATCAGCCCCCACGACCACCTGGAGATCAAAATGGCGCCGATGACGCCCATCATGGGATCCATCCAGATCGCGCCAAAGTACTTGGCGGCCAACAGTGCAAAGATGGCCAGCAGTGAGGTCAGGGTATCGGCCAGGACATGGAGATAGGCCGAACGCAGGTTGTGATCATGGTGATGATGCTCATGGCCCGACCCGTGATGCTGGTGGTGATGATCGCCCCCGCCAACCCCCAAGATGAAGACGCTTATGCCGTTGACTATCAGCCCCAGAACGGCCACAAGTATTGCCTGATTAAAGACAATGTCGACCGGATTGACAAGACGATGCAGGCTTTCCCAGACCATGAGCAAGGCAAATCCGGCCAGCATCAGCGCACCGGTGAAACCGCCAAGGGCGTTGATCTTGCCGGTGCCGAAACTAAAAGATGGGTTGGCCGCGTGTCGCCGGGCCATGTAATAAGCCAGTGCTGTAATCGACAGTGCAGCGGCATGCGAGGCCATATGCAGGCCATCGGCAAGCAGCGCCATGGACCCGAAAACAATCCCGGCGACGATTTCTACCACCATCATGATTGCGGTCAGCGCGATGACCAGCAAGGTGCGGTTTTCGCCGGGTCGCTTGGCGTCCTGGCCGAACGTATGCGAGTGGTTCATATTGCGCGCCTCGAACCGATGCTGATTGCCACGGCTTCAACGGCCACCGCGACCAAGATGCCCGAAGTGATCAGCCCGAACAGCGCGATAATGATGGCGAGCAGTTTTGTGATGCCGCGGGTGGGGCGGAGATCACCGTAGCCCACGGTCAGCGCCGTGATAAAACCGAAATACAAGCTGTCGGTGATTGACCAGTTTTCCTTGCGTCCAATCAGAACGGACAGCGCCCCAATGATAATGCTGAGCCCTAAAAACAGCGGCAACAGGTGGACTAACAAGGTCCACAGATTGATCAGAAACTGCAGTGTCATCGCCATTGAGTCAAGTGCTCCAAACATATTGTGTCAATGGTGCCTGGCGCATAGCGCCTATCGAAGCTACTTTGAGCGCATCTCGGTATAGTGCACGACATTGTTCTTGCCATTGGTTTTCGCCATGTACACCGCCTTGTCGGCTTCCCGAAGGAAGTGATCCAGAATCTGGCGAGAGTCTTCTTCTACGAGCACCGCTGGCGTCGACAAACCGATACTCGCCGTCAGCGGGTGCTCTAGCATCGCGAGGCCCTCAACTTCGGAGCGCAGGCGCTCGGCAACGACCAAGCCTTCTGCCTGGTCTGTATCGTGGAAAAGAATCACGAATTCCTCGCCACCCCAGCGAGCGGCATAATCGTTCCCACGGCAGGCGCGACGGATTGCGTCGGCAACTTCGGCCAAGACTTTGTCTCCAGCCTGATGCCCATGACGGTCATTGACGCTCTTGAAATCATCAACGTCGATCAGGGCGAGACTGAGCGATTCAGGCTTTCTTCTGAAGTTATTGATCGTCCAGTCGAAATGCTCCAGAAAGGCGTTGCGGTTGGCAAGCTGGGTCAAAGGGTCTTTATAGGCCAGCTCCTGCAGACGGCCCTGAAGCTCATAGAGCGCTGTCAGGTCATTGTGCGCTCCAAGCATTCTGACCGGCTTGCCGTGCTCGTCGCGAATGGCAATCCCGCGACAGCGAACCCAGACCGTGTGCCCTTTCTTGTGGCGATAACGAACAACCTGATCATAGGGATGCGAGGGATCTGCACAGTGCTTTTCAAAATTCGAAAGCGCCACGTTTAAATCATCTGGATGGATCAGATCCTGCCATTCGCTGGCCAGATGCTTCATCTCGGCCGGGTCGTAGCCCAGCAACTCCCAGAAGCGCTCATTCATCCACTCAACTTCGGGATGCTTCAGATCCCAGTACCAAAGACCGTCAAGAGATCCACGCTGAAGAAAGTCAAAAATCTCCGGCTGGCTGGCGACCAGCTGATACAACTCTTCTTTGAGGTAGTGCTGTTCTGTCATTTTTGCTGGTGGGCGAGGCCCGTGGCTTTCGGTAAAAAATTGGGAATGCGCCTTCAAGACGTCTTCCAGTGACGACGCCTCCGAAGAATATTAGGCTGAAGCGAGACCTGACTTTTTCGATTTTAGCAGGAAAACATTCTTCCTAATCGATCTGCCGCGTTATCGGGAGCACTTGTTGACAATGCAGTCAGTGCTTGTGAACCGGTCAGTTCACGAGCCAAAGCCGGCAGTACGAAACCGCTCTTCCACAGGCACTTCATACCATCCTGCTGCAAGCTTTCTCTATCTATCTATCATGACAGAGGCGGATCAATCGTCGATTATGTACAAACAGCCTGCTGAAATTTTGCAACAAAACCATAAATATTTATGCTGAAGACCCGGTTTGGGATGTCAAGGCTGGCGAACACCTTAGCTGCTTAAATTAAGCCGATGAACAGTAACTTCAAAAAGGGGTGTATAGACTGATGTCTAAGTCGTAATTGGACCGCCAAGTTCACGTTTTGGTCTCATTGCGCTACAATCGCGAGCAACTGGCATCTTCGACATTCGTTAATGGCTGCCAGGTTCATCAACTTTTTGAACGGCAGGTAGAATTAAATATGCAAAGCACTGACATGGAAACTCCGGAACAACAAGCACCCGAAGAAGCCTCGGCGACGGTTGCGGAGACGGCTCCGCGGAAACCGGGTCGCCCGCCAGGCTCCAAGAACAAGAAGACATCCAAAAAGAAGGCTTCGAAGAAAAAGACCTCCAAGAAGAAAACTTCCAAGAAAAAGGCGTCCAAGAAAAAAGCCAGTAAGAAAAAAGCCTCAAAGAAAAAGGCTTCAAAGAA
>CAZIMY010000073.1:3280-6627 GCA_964540315.1 uncultured Wenzhouxiangella sp. | reverse complement strand
TCAAAGAAGAAGGCATCAAAGAAAAAGCGCAGCAAGAAGGTAGCGACAACGCCAGGCGCCAAGAAGGCCACTCGCAAAAAAGCAGGCAAAAAGAAGACCTCCAAGAAAAAGGTGTCTAAGAAAAAGGCGTCCAAGAAAAAGGCGTCTAAGAAAAAGCGCGGCAAGAAGAAACGCACCAAGAAGCAGTCTGCCACCAGGGCTTCAACGTCCGACAGCATGGCGAGGCTGATGTCGGCCGTCGAGGAACTGCGTGAAGCCGTAGTCGACTTCGCCCAGTCAAAAACCGAGGATCAGCAGGCGATCGTGGCCGAGCTTCGCCGCTCCGCCCAAACGAAGATTGCCGACCTGGAAGATGCGGCTGTTCGCAGCCTGAAGAAGCTGGGGCTTTAGTCCCGGACTTGAGCCGTTGGGATGGCTACGCTATCCCAACGGCTCATATTATGTTTCTCCGCTTATGCTTCTCCGGCGTTATCGGAACCGGTATCAAGACGGCTCGAAAGGGACTCTATAATCCGGCAGTTGCCGATCACACCGCCACCCTTACAACTGCGACTCAGGCGCTCCAATTCGGTTTCCAGTGCGCGCAGTTCGCTAATTCGTTCCCGCACTTCGCCAAGGTGGCGGGCCACCTGATGGTCAACCCGGGCACAGGGCGCATCTTCCTCATCGGCGAGCACCAGCAAAGCGCGGATATCTTCGAGGGTGAAACCGAAATGTCGACACCTGCGGATAAATAGCAGCCGCTCCAGATCCGCTCGGCCGTAAATTCGATACCCCGCCGGAGATCGTTCCGGGCTTGCTATCAAACCCTGCTGCTCGTAATAGCGGACGGTCACCGCCTTGGTCCCGGCTTCGACCGCCAGCTGCCCAACCGTGTAGCGCCGGGAGTTCATTGATTCACTGCCTGCATGGAACGTTCTTGACCTTATAGCGACTATAGGGTTCATCCTACGCGACTTCCATCAATGCGCTTCGAATCCATGAAATTTCAGCGATCCCTTTTGGCACTGTTCTGCTCGCTTCTCGCTCTCTCGCTTCCGGTGCACGCGGATGACGAGGGTGAACAACACCAGGATCACGGTCACGATCACCATCAAGGTCACGGTCATGACCATGAACACGATCATCATGATCACGACATGGACGTCATTGTCGTCCAGGCCACGCGCTCCCAGCGCCGGGTGCAGGATGAGACCATTCGTGTCGAGGTGCTGTCGGAAGAAGAGATCGCCGAGAAGTTGCTCATGCGTCCGGGCAATATCTCGATGATGCTCAACGAGACCGGTGGTCTCCGGGTTCAGGTGACCTCACCGGCGCTTGGATCTGCCAATGTCCGAATCCACGGCATGCGCGGACGCTATACCCAGCTGCTTGCCGACGGTCTGCCGCTGTATGGCGGTCAAGCCTCTTCGCTGGGACTGTTGCAGGTACCACCCAGCGACCTCGGCCAGGTCGAAATCATCAAAGGTTCGTCATCGGCCCTGTACGGCGGCCAGGCGCTCGGTGGGGTCATCAACCTGGTCTCCAAGCGACCCGGCGCGCAGGCCGAAGGCGAAGTCATTCTCAACGCAACGACGCGCGACGCGCAGGACGCATCGGTGTATGCAGCCGGGCCGCTGGGTGACAACTGGTCAGGCTCGATCATGTCGAACTACAACCGCCAGACCGAGCAGGACCTCGATGACGATCAGTGGATCGATATGCCGTTCTACGAGCGTCAGTCGCTGCGGCCGCGCCTGTTCTACGACGGACCGGATGGAACCACCGCTTTCCTGACCCTGGGCGCAATGCTCGAGGACCGCCGCGGCGGCACGCTGGACGGCCAAACCTTGCCCAGCGGCGAGCCGTTTCCTCAGCGCCAGGACACGGCTCGAATGGATGCAGGTCTTGTCGTTGACCGACCGGTCTCAAGCTGGGGCCGGGCCCAATTCAGAGCTTCAGGCATGCGCCAGATTCATGACCATACTTTTGGCGACCTGCTCGAGGAGGACCGCCATGAAACGATGCTGCTTGAAGCCTCGCTGGCCGGCAATCTGAGTCAATCGTCGTGGGTCGCCGGACTGGCATATCAGGCCGATGCCTACGACTCCAACACCTTCCCCGTTTTTGACTATCGCTACAAGGCACCAGCCGCGTTCGCGCAGCTCGATCATGACTTGAGCGACAAGGTCGCCGTGACCGGCAGCGTTCGCTGGGACAACCACAACGAATACGGCAACCAGGTCAGCCCGCGGATCTCGCTGATTTATCGGCCGGGCCCATGGACCATCCGCACATCCTGGGGCCGCGGATTCTATGCACCGACCCCGTTCGTGGAAGGGACCGAAGCAGCCGGCCTGTCCAGACTGGAACCTCTGTCTGACCTGACCGCCGAGACCGCTCAGACGCTTTCGGTCGATTTTGGCTATGCCGCAGGACCCTTCGAGACCGGGCTGACGTTTTTTGGTTCCGATATCGATGATGCGGTCAGACTGCAGGCCACCGGCCCGGAGAGCGTGCGGCTGATCAATCAGCGAGGCACCACGCGGACCCGCGGCATCGAGGCGCTGGCCAGCTGGAAAATGAAACCCTGGAAAGTGATGGCGAGCTATCTTTTTCTTGATACCAAAGAGCCGGATCTGTCAGCGCAAGATCGGCGCGAGGTAGCGCTCACGCCAAGACATTCGGCCGGCCTGGTGGCCATGTGGGAAGACCACGACCGGGGTCGGGTGGGTCTGGAAATCTACTACACCGGCAAACAAAGGCTGGACGACAATCCCTACCGAACCGAAAGCAAGCCCTACGTTCATGTCGGGCTGCTGGGCGAGATCGTGCTGGGACGCTACCGCTTATTCCTCAATCTGGAAAACCTGCTCAACGTGCGTCAGTCGCGCGAAGACCCGCTCATCCGGCCCACAAGAGCCCCCAGCGGCCGCTGGACGGTTGATGCATGGTCTCCGCTGGAAGGCTTTATCGCCAACGCGGGCGTTCGAATCCAGTTTGGCGGCTAAGTCCCGGTTTTCAGCAGCCGGAACTTAACCACGCTGCGGCTTCTCTGAGACATAAAGCGTGATCGTGCCCTGCACGACCACCTCGCCGTCTTCGCGGTAGGCCTTGACCGTGACGGGTAAGTCTCCGGGCTTCCAGTCTTCCGGTTTGGTCTCGGCCACCGCGCGGATATCGGAGGTAGCTTTGGCGGTGTAATCCACGGACATGCCCTTGGGTATCCAGCGCAAGTGCTTCGGGATGCTCGCTTCGGCCATGGCACCCATCGCCATTTCGAGCGCATTGCAGATGGCGATGACGTGGACGGTCTGAATATGGTTTTCCACCTTGCGGCGCTTGCCGAAGCACACCTCGCAAAAATA
>CAZIMY010000073.1:0-3180 GCA_964540315.1 uncultured Wenzhouxiangella sp. | reverse complement strand
AGCACGCAAGGATCAAGACGCTCTCCCCGCCATTGGCATAGCGCTTGATACAGCGCCATGCCATCCCAGCCCCTGAGATCCTCCGGCGCCTCGATGCCGAGGCTGACTAAGCTGGCCGCAATTTTCGGACCCACATTGGGCAGGTCGGTCAATGTTTGCAGCCGATCGCGACGGACTTTGGCGGGATTCATGGCATAAAGCTAGCACGGCTGTTCGGCACACGCCGGGGTTTTGTGGGTACATTTGAAAGCCCCAAAACGGCAATGCAATCGGGTATGATTCGCATCTGCAAACTGTCTGACAACTGCTGCCATGGTTTTAGTCAATGCCGTCGACGGTCGCCTCCGTGTCCGCTCGCCCATCCTCAAGGTTCGCCGGATCGGCGAATCCATCGTCGCCGAAGTCGGACAGATGGCAGGCGTCACTGAGGTCCGCCTCAATCCGACAGCTTCTTCCATGGTGGTTCGGTACGACCCGGCCCAGGTCGAAATGGAAGCACTGGAAGAGCGGCTGGAAGCACTATGCACCCAAACGCAAATCCGGGTGCAAAAGCGCAAGCGTGATCTGTCCCGAAACCTGAACCTGGCCAGCAAGGTGGGCATGGTTGGCACGCTGGCCGGCACCGTGGGCTTTGCCTATCTGGGCAGCAAGAAAAACCACGAGCGCATGGCCTGGGGCTTCGTCTCGTTCGTCGCCTTTCACATCCTGCGCAACAGGAACACCCTGCTGCGCTGAAGCCATCAGCCGGCCAGTTCTCTCAGCAAGGCGTCCATGGATGCTTTGGCGTCGCCATAGAACATCCGGGTGTTGTCTTTGAAAAACAGCGGATTCTCGATGCCGGAGTAACCGGTACCCCGGCCCCGCTTGCAGACAAAAACGTGACGCGCTTTCCAGACCTCGAGCACCGGCATGCCGGCAATCGGGCTTCCGGGATCGTCCTGTGCGGCCGGGTTGACGATATCGTTGGCGCCAATCACGATGACAACGTCGGTGCTCGGAAAGTCTTCGTTGATCTCTTCCATTTCCAGCACGATGTCGTAAGGCACCTTGGCCTCGGCCAGCAAAACATTCATATGGCCCGGTAGACGCCCGGCAACCGGATGGATCGCAAACCGGACGGTCTTGCCTTCGCCGCGCAGCTTTTTGGTCAGCTCCGAGACCGCGCCCTGGGCCTGGGCCACGGCCATGCCGTAGCCCGGCACGATCACCACGCTGTCGGCGTCTGATACCGCCGAGGCCACGGCGTCGGCATCGGCTTCGAGCATTTCACCGTCGACCGCTTCCGAGGATGTGGTCTCACCGCCCCAGCCGCCGAGAATGACCGAGATGAAAGAACGGTTCATGCCCTTGCACATGATGTAGGACAAGATCGCGCCGGACGAACCGACGAGTGCGCCGACGACGATGAGCAGGTCGTTGCCCAGGGTGAACCCGATGGCAGCTGCGGCCCAACCCGAGTAGGAGTTCAGCATTGAGACGACCACCGGCATGTCGGCACCACCAATGGCCAGGATCAGGTGACAGCCCAGCGCCCCGGCGATAATGGCCACAAGCAGCATCGTCCACAGACCAGCACCACCCAGATACAGGTAAGCGAGCGCAAAGCAGGCGATGATTGCGACCAGGTTCAGCAGGTGCCGGGCCGGCAATGTGGTGGCCGCTGAACTCAACTTTCCGGACAGCTTGCCGTAGGCGATGATCGAGCCGGTAAAGGTGATCGCGCCGATCAGGATGCCGAGAAACAGCTCGACCTTGAGAATATTGAGTTCAACAGCGGTCTTTTTGGCAATGGTTGCTGCAAAACCGGCCAGCTCGGCCACCGTGCCCGCTTCTTTGGCCGCCAGCGCCGCCGTCATCTCCAGATGAGCATTGATCCCGATCAGGACCGCGGCCAGGCCAACCAGGCTGTGAAAGCCAGCGACGAGCTCCGGCATCTGGGTCATCTGCACACGGTTGGCGACAATCCAGCCGGCGATGCCCCCGGCGACCACCATCAGACCGATCAGGACAAAGTGACCCACACCGGGAGCGGCGCTGGTCGCGGCAATGGTCGCGGCCACCGCCAGCGCCATGCCGATAATGCCGTACCAGATGGCGCGCTTGGCCTTTTCCTGGTTGGACAATCCGCCGAGGGCGAGGATAAAGAGTACGGCAGCCACCACGTAGGCGGCGCCAATCAGACCTTCATTCATCATCAACACCTCAAGACCGTTGGAACATGGCGAGCATGCGGCGGGTCACCAGAAAGCCGCCGAAAATATTCACCGAAGCCATCAGAACCGAGGCCGCGGCCAGAATCATCACCAGAATGCTGCCCGAAACAATCTGCAGCAACGCACCGACGATGATGATCGAAGAAATCGCGTTGGTGATCGCCATCAAGGGTGTATGCAGCGAGTGGGCAACCCCCCAGATCACGTGGAAACCCACAAAAACCGCGAGCACGAACACGATGAAGTGCTGCATGAAACTCGGCGGCGCTACGGTACCCAATGCCAGACACAGCAGACCACCGACCCCGAGCATCAGGCCGGTTCTGTTCAAAGAGCGCTTGAGCTCTTTCGCCTCGCGTTCAGATTTCTGTTCCCGAGTCTCTTCAGGCTCTTTCTTTTTGGGCTTGGCCGCGGCAATCGCCTTGACCTTCGGCTGGGGCGGCGGCCATGTGATCTCGCCTTCATGGGTGACCAGCGCGCCTCGGATCACGTCGTCTTCCATATTGATGACCGGCTTGCCGTCTTTTTCCGGCGTCAGGTCATCGAGCATGTGCCGGATATTGGTCGCGTAGAGATTGGACGACTGGGTTGCCATGCGGCTGGGGAAATCGGTATAGCCAACGATGGTCACACCGTTGTCGGAGACGATCTTTTCGTCGGCCCGGGTCAAGGTGCAGTTACCGCCGCGCTCGGCGGCCAGATCAACAATGACCGAACCGGGCTTCATCGCCTGGACCATGTCTGCCGTCCACAGCTCCGGTGCCGGCCGATTCGGAATCAGTGCTGTCGTAATGACAATGTCGACATCCGGCGCCAGCTCGCGAAACTTCTCCAGCTGCTTTTCGCGGAATTCCGGGCTGGAAGGTGCGGCGTAACCGCCGGTCTCGGCGCCGTCCTGGGCCTGTTCTTCAAAATCAAGGTAGACGAACTCAGCACCCATCGACTCGATCTGCTCGGCCACCTCGGG
>CAZIMY010000072.1:0-13024 GCA_964540315.1 uncultured Wenzhouxiangella sp. | reverse complement strand
GGTCGGTGCTTCGGTCGGCGCCTCGGTTGGTGCTTCGGTTGGTGCTTCGGTCGGTGCTTCGGTCGGTGCCTCAGTTGGTTCCGGGGTCGGCGCCGCGGGTGGCGGTGGCTCTTCTACCTGCAAAGCGCCACCTTCGAATTCCGGGAACGGCACTTCAAACGGCGTCAGCGCCGGGTCATTACCGAACGCCAAAGGATCGGTGGATTCAGCAATCCGGCCCACCCGGACAATGCCGTGGCCGTCGTCGTCACCGGCACCACCGCCGTCCAGACCCGCTGCTGCTGCATCAAGCTCAGCCAGCAGATCGCCCTCGCCCTGCAGCAGGCTGAGAATCCCACTCACGCTGGTTTCGGTGACCAGCGCCTCAGGAACCGGCGCGGGCTCGTTGTCCTGAATGCTTTCGCTTAGCTCCAGAATCTGGCTGGCCAGAAGTTGCAGTACGCCGCCGTCAAAGGCATCGAAGACCAGTTCAAGGCTGCCGTTCGGCCCCGTAACGATCACCTCACCAGCCGTCAGCTGATCGCCATTCTGTAGCTGCCGAAGCGTGCCGTCTTCAGCACGGGCCCAAACTTCACCTGTAACGTTTTGTACAACTGCAACTGTCACTATAATGCTCCCGGGAGTTCAAATTTCAGAGGCTTTTGCCCCAGCAATAGACGAGAGTAGCCGCCATCAGTAGCCGTGCCAATTGGACTCCGGTCCAGTCTTCACATATTTATTGACTCGGCATCGATTGAGCCCTAGACTTCGAGACCTTCGTCACATATTCACTCCGTTGTACCTTCACATAAGAACCCAAAGGGTCATTCTTAACCATGCATTCAACAAACTTCGGCAACAAAATTCCAGCGCTTGGCCGTGCTTTTCTGATCGGTTGTGTGTCGTTTGGCTTGAGCGCCTCGGTGGCGCTGGCTCAGGTCAGCGTTGAGGACGCAGTTCGCACCGCGCTGGAAACCAATCCGGACGTCCAGGCTCGCTGGCATGATTTTCAGTCCGCCGGCTACGCAACCGACGCCGCACGCGGCGGGTATAGACCGCAGATTGGTATTGATGCTTCTTACGGCCGCCAGCGGGAGAATTACATCACCGGCAACCCCATGAACACCGGACTTGCCGAAATCGGCTTGACCCAGCTGCTTTGGGACGGCGGACGGACCGGCGCCAACGTCGATGAATTCAGCGACATAGAGCTTGTTCGTTACTTCGAACTGCTTGATACCGCTGAGCAAACCGCTCAGGAGGCCATGCGCGCCTACCTTGACGTTTTGCGCTTTCGGGAGTTGCTCCGACTGGCCGAAGACAATTTGCAAACGCATCGGGAAGTTTACGACCAGGTCGCCGAAAGTGCGGCGGCTGGCGTTGCGCGCAGTGCGGATCTGGAGCAGATCAACGGTCGCCTGGCGCTGGCCGAGGCCAACATGCTCAACGAGCAGGCCAACCTGCACGACGTTTCCGCGCGCTACCTGCGCATCATTGGTGAACTTCCAGATGCCGAATTGGAAGAGATTTCAATGAACCCGGAAGAACAGGTTCCCGACACCATCCACGGTGCCCTGATGCAGGCTTATCAACACAGTCCGCGCTACCACGCCGCGCTGCGCAACATTGATGCCGCCGCGTCGGCTTCCCGTGCCCAGCGCGCCGAAAGAATGCCGCGGCTCAACCTGACCGCCAGCTACGGAATCCGCACGCGGGACGAACTGGGCTTTCGCGATGAGCACACCGATGGCCGCATTGGTGTTGAATTTACCTACGACCTCTACACCGGCGGGCGCAACAGCTCCAACGTACGGCGCGCGGCTGCGCTGGAAGGAACCGCCATGTCCCTGCGCGACCGCGCCTGTGTCGACATTCGTCAGGATGTCCAGATCGCCTTCAACGACCTCATGAAAACGGGTCAGCAGGTGCCTATCCTCAACCAGCATCGGCTGTCTTCAGATCGGGTCCGAACCGCTTATCGACAGCAGTTCGACATCGGAGATCGCACGCTGCTTGACGTTCTAGACTCTGAAAACGAGTTTTTCGAGGCCAGCCGCGCCTGGACCAACGCAGCTTATGATCAGACGCTGGCTGCAACCCGTACGCTGGGGGCCATGGGATTGCTGCTTGAAACCCTTAGCGTGAACCGTGAAGACATCCCGTCCCTCGATGATCTGGGCGCCGAGCCGATCGAAATTGATCCGGCCACCACCTGCCCGCTGCCGCCGGGTTCCCGAGCGATGATGGCCCGCCAGGTAGAACCGACCCCAGCTCCGGTGCCACCAGCGCCGATGGTCACTCAGGTCACGTTGGCCAGCCTCACCACTTTCGACCTTGATAGCGCGACCTTGCTGCCCGCAGCACGCGAAACGCTCTCTGATCTGGTCGACGCGATTCGGGAAGGCCGCCTGGTTGGCCAGATTGAAGTGGTCGGCCACACTTGCGATTTGGGCTCAGCCGCTTACAACCAGGACTTGAGCGAGCGTCGGGCAGAGTCGGTCGTCGACTACCTGCGATCGGCGGGGATTGGCGCAGATGAAATCACCTCCCAGGGTGAGGGTGAAACTGATCCTCGTGTTCCCAATGTCAGCGAAGACAATCGCAGCCAGAACCGGCGCGTCGAGATCCGGTTCGTGACCGAGCAGGAAACGGGCCCTGAACAAATCCCAAGCTCTGCCGATGGGCCAGTCACTGATGTGAGAAGGTTCGAAAAACCGGCAGGTACGACCTCAGCCCAGACCAAACAACTTAGTCCCCGGATTAGCGCCCTGGTCGACGGCCTTCTGGAAAGTTCTGGAAGCAGCGTCGAACCCAACAGCGCCTACATTCAGCTTGGGAGTTTCTTGGTAGAGAGCAATGCAAAGCTATTGGCTATTGAACTGAAAGCGCTGGATCATCAAGCCGAGACGATTCAGGTATCTGACGGGGAAAATCCGATCTGGGTGGTCCGAGTACCCGTACCAGAAATGGACAAGGCCCCGGCCCTGCTCGGAGAACTAAGTGATCAAACCGGGCTCGAAGCCTTTCTCGTTACAGAGTCAGCCTAAACCGCCATAACCGTTTTCAAGCGAGTACCATTGAAAACTCATGGACGTGACCCGGCCAGGGTCGCGAGCGAGGTCTGTCCCCGATCCAGAATGCCTTGGAGGGCAAACAGTCGTAAGGGAGGATGGAGTTGACGACTGACGAGCGTCTGAACGAATCCGGCGGTCCATTGCTGACCGCTCTGATGACGCTTTGCGCCTACCATGGACGAGCCGCTCACCGCGACACGCTGGTCACCGGGCTTCCCTTAACAAGTGGCAAATTGACACCTTCGGTGTTTGATCGTGCCGCGCGACGCGCACAGTTCAGCAGTCGGGTCATGCGACGTGGACTGCTGGATATCAACCGACCACTTCTCCCCGCCATTCTTCTGCTCCGCGATGAACGGGTGTGCGTGCTGACCCGGGTGGACTCAGACACCGAGACTGCCGAGGTCATTTATCCGGAGCTCGACGACGCGGCCGTCGACGTTCCATTGACCGAACTCGAAGAGCAATACACCGGCACGGTGATTTACTGCCGGCCAGATTTCAAGCTGGAGCGCCACCACGCCGACTTCGGCACCGACAGAAAAAAGCACTGGTTCTGGGGCATTATCAGTCAGAACCGGGCGCTTTACCGGGACATCATTGCCGCGGCGGTCGTGATCAACCTTTTCGCGGTTGCCATGCCGCTGTTTGTCCTGAATGTCTACGATCGTGTGGTCCCGAACGCGGCCACATCGACCCTGTGGATGCTGGCAGCCGGACTGGTGACGGTGCTGATTGCAGACCTGATCCTGAAGTCGCTGCGAGCCTGGTTTGTCGACCTGGCCGCCAGCCGCGCTGATATCCGCCTGTCTTCGCGCATCATGGAGCGGGTTCTGGCGATGAAAATGCAGGACCGCCCGGAAGCCAGCGGGGCGTTTGCATCCAACGTACAGTCCTTTGAGTCCGTACGTGCCTTTATCGGCTCACTGACCCTGATAGCGATCGTCGACTTTCCTTTTGTGCTGCTGTTTGCCGGCATCATCGGCTGGATCAATCCGATTCTGGTTATCCCGATTGCCATTGGCGCGCTGATCGTGCTGATTTATGCACTGATTTCCCAGCACAACATGCACAAGATGACTGAAGTGGCGATGCAGGCGGGCGCGCAGCGCAATGCCACTTTGATCGAAAGTCTGGGCAATCTGGAAACGGTCAAGAGTTTCAATGTCCAGGGCGACGTTCAGTCCAAATGGGAAGACAGCACGATCTTCCTGAGCCGCAACTCGGCCAAGATGCGACTCCTTTCCGCGTCGGTCAGCAACGGCGCTGCTTTTGTTCAGCACTTTGTGGGCATGAGCATGATTATCCTGGGTGTCTACCTGCTGATCGACGGGCAGCTGACCCAGGGCGGAATGATCGCGGCCTATCTGCTGTCCTCACGGGCCATGGCGCCGGTCAGCCAGGCCGCCGGGCTGCTCTCGCACTACCATCAGGCCGCCACGTCGATGGAGACGCTCGAAAACATCATGGAGCGCCCCGTCGAGTATGAAGAGGCTGAGGAGAAAATCGATCGGCCGGTGGTTAACGGCGAGATCGAGTTCCGCAACGTGAGCTTCGCCTACCCCAACAGCCAGCAACAAGCCCTGGCCGACGTCAGTCTCAAGATCAAACCCGGCGAGCATGTGGCCATTCTCGGCAAGAACGGCTCGGGCAAGACCACGCTCGAAAAGCTCATCATGGGCCTGTATCAGCCAACCCAGGGCAGCGTACTGATTGATGGGATCGACATGGGGCAGCTCGACATCACCCAGCTGCGCCGCAATATCGGCTACGTGCCCCAGGAAGTCAGCCTGTTTCAAGGCTCCCTGAAGCACAACATCCTGCTGACCTCGCCCCAGGAAGACGCCGAGCGTCTTCTTCGCGTCATCGATCTCAGTGGACTTGAGCCCATGATCCGGCTGCATCCGGATGGGATCAACATGCCGGTTGGCGAACGCGGCCAGCTGCTGTCCGGTGGCCAGCGCCAGAGCGTAGGCATCGCGCGTGCATTGATCAATGAGCCCCCCATCCTCCTGCTCGACGAACCCACCGCATCGCTTGACCACACCAGCGAAGAAGACATCAAGAAAAACCTGATCCAGGAGGCCAAAGGCAAGACCCTCATTCTCGTCACGCACAGAAGCTCTCTCCTGCAGCTGGCCGACCGCCTGATCATCATCGATCGTGGCCGGATCGTCGCAGACGGGCCCAAGGACACGGTTATGGAAGCCCTGCGCCAGGGCCGGGTCAGCGGAGCACGTTGATGAGCAACAAAACATTTGAGCAAAAGCAGTTCGAGCGGCTCGGCAAGCTGAAACGGGCCACGGACCAGCGGGCCGGCCTGATTGATCGGCTATTCAGCCGCTGGGTCAGAACGTCGGGCCGGGCCGACTGGCTATCAGATACCGAGTGGGCGCACATCATGCAAAAGCCGTTGCGCGCTCGCGCGCTCTTGTACGGTGTGCTGCTGAGCATCTTTGCGCTCATCGTCTGGGCGTCGGTCGCCGAAATCGACGAGGTGACCCGCGGCCAGGGCCGGGTCATACCTTCCCAACAGCTGCAGACACTGCAGTCGCTCGACGGCGGGATGGTGGAGGAAATACTGGTCCGCGAGGGTCAGGTCGTTGAGCGGGGCGAGCTTCTGATCCGGGTCGATCCGGTCCGCTTTGTGGCATCCCTGGGCGAAAGCCGGGCACAGTTCCTGGCTCTGACCGGGCAAGTAACCCGGCTGGCCTCACTGGTCGCCGACACCGAGCCCGTCTTTCCACCAGAGTTGGCCGAGGAAGCACCCGAGTTACTCGCACTTGAGAAGGAGCTGTACCAGTCCAGCAAGGATGAGCTCCGCGAGCAGCAGGCTGTCTTTGCCAACCAGATAGAACAGCGCCAGCAGGAACTCGAAGAGGCCCGCGCCGCAGTCGAGCAATACACCAACACCCTGCGCCTGACCCGAAGGGAACTCGAAGTTACCCAACCCCTGCTGGCCAGCGGCGCCGTATCAGACGTTGATATCCTCAGGCTCGAGCGCCAGCTGGCGACGATTGAGGGCGAACTGAGCCGCGCGCAGGCCGCTGTTGCCAGAAGCCAGGCGGCGGTCAGCGAGGCGCGCAATCGCAGGCGCGAAGTCGAACTCACCATGATCAACCGCTGGCAAAGCGAGCTCGCTGAAGCCCGCAGCCGTCTCGGCGCTCTCAACCAGGCCGGTGAGGGGCTGGAAGACATGGTCCGTCAGGCCGAGATTCGAGCACCAATTCGCGGCACGGTGCAGCGTCTGCATGTCAACACCGTTGGCGGCGTGCTCACGCCGGGCCGCGACGTGATCGACATCGTGCCGATTGATGACCTGCTGGTTATCGAGGCGCGCATTCATCCACGCGATATTGCATTCATTCGACCTCAGCAAGAAGCGACGATTCGCTTGACCGCTTATGACTTCGCCATTTACGGCGGCATGAAAGGCAAGGTGGATCACATCAGTGCCGACACAATCACCGATGAAAACGATAACACCTACTACCTGGCCCGCCTGGAAACGGAGGCGGGAAGCTATGATGAGGACTTGCTGATCATTCCCGGCATGACAGCACAGGTCGATATCCTGACCGGCAAGCGAACCGTCATGCAGTACCTGTTAAAGCCGCTGCTGCGCGCTCGTTCGAACGCTTTTACGGAACGCTGACGCCATGCGCCTGAAACATCTCATCATCAACGAACCGAAGTTCAAGGCGCCCAACTGGCGACAGGGATTGGAAAACATTTCCATCATCCCCTTCGACGGAGGCGAACCATTTCCACTACCCGGTGAGGTCAAGGACTACATGGTCTGGGTGATGAGCAGCCTACCGGATTGGGAAGCGCTTGTTAACCATTACAGTGCGCGGTGTCCGGTGATTGTCCTGAGCAAATTGACAAACCTTTCGGAGATGCAGAAAGCCCTTGAAGCCGGTGCCAGAGGCTATATTGAGGTTCTGGCCAATCCGGTTCAGTTGAGCCAGGCCGCAAACACGGTATCACAGGGCGCATTGTGGATTGCCGCGCCAATGCTCAGCCGCTTGCTCGGCATTCTTTCCGACAAATTACCCGAGCCACAAGCGCCACCGATATGGTTGGAGAAGCTCAGCAAAAGAGAGCGCGAGGTTGCCGAGGTGGTCGCCACAGGCGTGACCAATCGTGAAGTTGCCGAGCACTTGCACATCACCGTGCGGACGGTCAAAGAACACTTGACCTCCATATTTTCAAAACTTGGCATCCATGACCGGCTGGCGCTGATCCTAATGGCGCGGGGTGCAAGCCAGCGTTCTGAACAATAGAGGGGCTTGTGGGCATGTACGTAAAGCGAAACGATCAGGGCGAGATTGTGGCCGTCAGCGCAACCGCTCAGCTCGACTTTGAAGAACAGCTTGATGCTGGTGACGCAGAGGTCATCGCGTTCTTAGACTCCATACAGCCGGAAAACCCGGACGAGGTCCGCCAACTGCAATCGTCGGATTCCGATCTGGCCCGCGTCGTCGAAGACATCATCAATCTGCTAACCGACAAAGGCGTTATTCAGTTCACCGAGTTGCCGAAAGCAGCGCAACAAAAACTGCTGCAAAGAAAAACGCTGCGAAAAAACATCAGTCAGCTACAGCTTGTAAGCGATGACAACGACGATCTTTTGCTTTGATCAATCCGCGCTTACACCGGGTCCGGTAAAGCCGTCAAAACCGATATCTTGCAAGGCCGACTGATCAGTGTGTGACAACACGCCCTCGGCGATCATGATCAGGCCAAGCGAGTGGCCCAACTTGCATAAACCTCGCAAAAGGTTGACCATTTGGTCATCCTGATCCTGGATCAAAGAGGCATCAACTTTCATATAGTCAAGTCCTAGTGTTTCCAGGCCGGCCACGGCAGCAATATTTTTTCCTGCTGACTGGAGTCCCACCCGTACACCGTGACGTTTCACCTCGGTAGCCAGCGAAGCCAGTTCGTCGGGATACTGAACTGCAATCTGTTCATTGACTTCCAACGCCAGGCGCCTGGTTACAGAGTCATTGCGCGCGGCAATGGCCTCGACAATCGCCAGGTTGCTGGCGAAACTACAGACGCTATCCACAGAAAGATTGACTGCCAGTTGGCGATCAACATCATCCGACAACGCGTTGAGCACGCTTTCGAGGACCTGCAGGTCCATCCTGGGCAGGAGTTGGAGCCGCCTCGCCCAGCCGATGATGGCGCCGGCGGCCAGGATACGGTCCTCATGTCGAACGCGGAGCATGGCTTCTTCATGGAAAAGCTCACCGGAGATCGTGACAACGGGGTATGCGAAAAATGAGATGGCGCGTGTTTCGAGCGCCCGTTCCAGCGCTTGCCGCCAGCTATCCGAGTCAGGAAACAGTGGCTCGCCCTGAGGGTGTTCTGTCAAGGCCAGGCGCTTGCCGGCAGACTGCTCAACGCTGGCCAGTAGATCATCCATCCTGGCCAACAAGTGGCCGTGCTTTTCGCCCGGGCGATAGCCGCTGCAAGCCAGTGCAACAGGATAGGCATCTTCCAGGTTTTGACTTTCGGTGCGCTGCCGAGTCACTTCCCAAATGGCATCGGCGAGGTCCGACACAAATTCGCTGTCCTGGGCGATAACGGCAAAGTCACTGCCGTTCAGCCGACCCATCACCCAGTTCGAATAGCTATCCGACCGCAAGTCCAGCTCGGCCTGGATGCCATCCACCCAGCTCTTGATCCACGCATCAGCGGCTGCCCTGCCCAACCTTGCGTTCAGCGCCTCCAGGCCCGTAATTCGCAGCAACAAGAAGACATCACAGATCGATGGATCGTCCTGGTGAAGACGGGCATGCAAGTGCCTAAAGAACTGTTCACGGTTTGCGACACCGGTTGCTGGGTCAAGCTGGCTTTGGTGGCGAATCTCATCAAGGCGCCTGGCCTCGTTTTCGAGCATGGTCCGAACACGATTGGTCAGCGTATTCATTGCTCGAACGACGCGCTTGAACTCCAGCGTACCCGGCTCCTCACTGGTTATGAATCGACGTTCGCCGATGGCTTCAGCCTGCGCAACAACAGCCTGTAAAGGTCGGCTGATCCGACGCAAAACGGCGGTTGCAATAAAGCCGCAGATCACCGCAATACCCACAAACCAGAAGAACAATTGATAAGTAATGCGCCATAGAGCGGCCAGCGCGTACGCGCTTTCGCTTTCGATGTAAATGGTACCGAATTGCCGCCACCCGTCCTGAATCTGGGCGATCCCCGGCGGAATATCGAAATTGATCAGTCCGGCAAACCACTCAGGCGCCTCGACGATCCGACCCTCGCGCTCACGCGATACGACCACCTCTCCATTGGGGCCCTCCAGAACAATTCGCTGGTAATGTCCTGTATCAAACTGTGCAGAAATCATCAGTTCGACGGTGACCGGATCTTTTTCGGTCTGCGATAACGACAGTGCGAGACTGCTGGCGTTGTCGATATTTTTTATGGTGAGTTGCTCAACATAGTAATTGCGAGCGCTATACCCGCTGACCAAAAACCCGCTTACGAATGTCAGCGTAATGAGAACTCCGATTACGATCCATAGCTGTCTGGTCAAACTCATGAGCCTGAACTCTCCGGAAAATCACGTTCAATGATGCGCGGATTCATTGTAGCTTTATCCCCTCTTCCTGCATGCGGACCAGCACCTCACGCCATAATGACAAGCGTGCCGTCGGGCTCCCCGAGGCTGCCGCAGGTCCCTGCCCCACCCACAACCCGCGCGAATTGAAGCTGAAGACCGGTGCCAGGTCAGTCCTCTCCGAAGCCGGCAGTACGGTGCTGATTAAACTGTCGAGAATCACCGGTTCGCTCTGCGGGGACGGGTAATAGCCAAGCACCATATGGGCCTGGGTGATGTCACTTCGGGCGCCGCCCATCCGGGCGCGAACGTAAATCAGCCTTAACTGATCATCCGAGACGCCGAGATGCCTGAGCGTGATGTACGTTGCTATCGCCCAGTCTTCGCAGTCTCCCAAACCATGTCCAAGGGTCTCCAGAGGACTGGCCCAATAATCCTTCTGGCCATATAACTGCTGATCAACCTTATAACGGAGTTCCCTGTGAAAAAAATTATTGACTCGCTCTAATTGGTCCTCCGGCGAGCCTCCAGCGACTTCAGCCATCAACACCTGCCAACGCTCCGCGGCACCCACCCGGTCTGCTGAAAACCTCAGGCGCATCTCATCTATAAAGGTGTCAAAATCAACTCGGACGCTGCTGAGCGCCTCCGGCTTCAGTGAGGTCGACGAGGCGATTGCGGCGACCACGAAACCAAGGATCACGGCTGTGCGGACGAATCCAGAGTGCATAGATGATAGAAGCTCGACCTTCGTCGGCAAGACGCCGTCCCGGATGCCGGATGCGGTCAACCGCATGCCGGATGACCAATGCGATTATACGCCGTCAACTCTGACACACCCAAACCCGAAAAGATCAGTGCTTCGATCATTCTGACACTGCCTTTGGTAGGGTTGCAGGCAATTCTGAAAGAGAGTGACCATGAAAGTATTAATTACAGGCGGGAGCGGTTTCATCGGGCAGGCTCTCTGCAACAGTCTTTTAAAAGATGGCCACACGCCCCTGGTGATCTCCCGATCACCTGACAAGGCGAAAAAATCGTTACCCATCGAGGCCATGGTGAGGGAATGTGCCGATGATTTCCTCGACGAATCACCCCGGGCTATCGTCAACCTGGCCGGAGAGCCAATTGCAGAGGGACGCTGGACTGAGTCCAAAAAGAAAGCGCTGCTGGAATCGCGTATCAGGGCAACCCGAGATATCGTCGATTTCTGTCGCACGGCTGATACGAAGCCGAAATCCATTGTTTCCGCCTCGGCCGTGGGGTACTACGGCGACCAGGGAGACAAAGACGTCACCGAACAAACCGAGCCCCGCGACGAATTTGCGCATCAACTCTGCAAACGCTGGGAAGACGAGGCGAGGGAAGCCGAAAAACATGGCGTCAGGGTGGCAATCGTGCGCATTGGCCTGGTGCTTGATGCGGGCGGCGGCATGCTGGCCAAGACAACGCCCGTCTTCAAACTTGGCCTGGGCGGGAAGCTGGGCGACGGCAAACAGTACATGCCATGGATTCACCGGGCAGACATGGTCGCTGCCATTCGCTTTCTCATGGAGCGGGAAGACCTGGAGGGTCCTTTCAATGCCTCAGCCCCCAACCCGGTGACCAATGCCGAATTCACGCGCCATCTGGGTCAGGCCCTAAAGCGTCCCGCAGTGCTTCCAGCACCTGCGCTCGCGCTAAAAGTGGTCTTCGGGGAGATGTCGCGATTGCTGCTCACCGGGGCCAAGATGAAGCCCGCCAGGCTCGAAGATGCAGGATTCAAATTCAGCTATTCGCGGCTTGACCACGCGCTGGCCCAAATTTTCGGCAACAACTAGGGCGGCTGACATGCTGACTCTCAATGAGCTACTGATCGCGCTGGCTGCGATGATGCCATTCATCCTGATCCCAACGGCGATCGGCTGGAGACGCGGGCATCCGCGACTGGGCTTGCTGTTTGCCCTGAATACGCTTGGCCTGCTGTTTTTCGGGATCGGATGGATTCTGGCGCTGATCTGGGCCGCCACCGTCCCGGAGAGATCAGCTCGCATGGGCTGATTTCCGGCACATGCAATCCCCAAATTGATCTGGATCAGGCGCAAATCCGCGCTTCGCGCTAAACTGTCGACCTGTTATGGTGTCAGGGCCCGCGGGCCGTTTGGGAGGATTTGGCATGCCGATTAGATGGCGCAAACAGATGAGCGTCGGCAACCTGATCATAGACCTCGATCATCGCTATCTGATCAGTCTCGTCAATCAGGTTGAGTACGCGCTTCGACACCCCGAAGAGGCCGACCACCTGAAAATGGCGCTGGACCAGCTCGCCGAATATGCAGCTGAACATTTCGCCCGTGAAGAGAAACTGCAGCTTCGCATTCAGTTCAGAGCTTACATGCCGCACAAGATGGCGCACCAAGCGTTGATTGAACGACTCGAGCAGATCACCGATGAAATCCTGTCCGAAAAAGACCCCGAGCAGCTCAAACAGCGAAGGGATCAGATCGTTCCCCTTCTGCGCGATTGGCTTCTGGATCACGTCCTGAAAGAAGACATGAAAATGAAAGCCGATCTGGAAAATCTGCCGCCCAACGCGGTCGGCTGACCGCTAGTCCGGGCCTCGACCAATGGATATCGCCACACTCTTTGGCCTGGTCTTTGGGGTTTCGATCATCCTGATCGCCATCCTCGGGACTTCCGGCATCGGGATATTCATCAACGTACCAGGGCTGCTGATGGTTATCGGCGGCACCTTTGCCGCCACCTTGATCAAATTCCCCTTCAAGGAGGTCAAAGGCGCATTCAGAGTGGCCGCTCAAGCATTCACCAAACGCGAGGAAAAGCTTGAAACCCTGATCAAGCAAGCCACCGACCTTTGCACCACCGTGCGAAAGGGCGGTCTGTTGGCGCTGGAGGAAGCACCGGTCGACAATCCGTTCTTCCAAAAGGGCCTGCAGCTTTGTTCGGACGGCAATCCCGGGGATTTCATCCGCGACGTCCTCAACCGGGAGATGGAACAATCCGCCGAACGCCACCAGGTAGGCCAGGACATTTGGCGGGCGATTGGTGATTCTGCCCCGGCGTTCGGCATGATCGGCACCCTCGTCGGGCTTGTCCAGATGCTGGTTGCCTTGGACGATCCTTCAGCATTGGGACCGGGCATGGCGCTGGCCCTGTTGACAACCCTCTACGGCGCGCTGTTCGCCAACCTGATTGCCATGCCCATCGCCGACAAGCTGGCGATCAGGTCAACGCAGGAACTGGTTGCAAGCTCTCTGATCGTCGAAGCCGTGGTGGGCATCCAGCAGGGCTCCAATCCACGCGTTCTCCACGAAATGCTCGAGGCCTACCTTCCCTCGCGGAACAGAACAGAATACAGATCGGAAGAGCGTCGTGTAGGGAAAGAGTG
>CAZIMY010000071.1:0-13402 GCA_964540315.1 uncultured Wenzhouxiangella sp. | reverse complement strand
GAACGGGATGGCCAGTCAGGTCGTAGACATCACCTACGATACCGACGGCGACCTGGTCACTGAATGGCGCAAGGTCAGAGTGCCAGGCCACGTCGACGCCGTGCTCCAGGCCGCGCAGGACCTCGGCTAAGCATCGCGCTCGATTTAGAGATTTCGGCCACTAATTGAATGGGACCACTTGAATGATGACCGAGTGCCGGCGCCTGTACCTGCTTGACACCAATGTTCTGATGCATGACCCCAGCGCGTTGTTCCGGTTCGCCGAGCACGACGTCTTTCTGCCGATGATCGTGCTTGAAGAACTGGACCGGGCCAAGAAGGGCCTGTCTGAGGTCTCTCGCAACGTCCGCCAGGCCAGTCGCTTTATTGGCAACCTCATGAGCGATGGAGCCAGCCTTGAACAAGGTCTTGAACTTAGAGAGCCGGAGGGTCTGAATCTTCAGGTCGGCACCGGACGACTGTTCTTTCAGACCGACCTGCTTGGTGTCGCCGATGAGCTGGTGGGTGATCAATCGATCGCCGACAACAAGATCCTGTTAGCAGCACTCGGCCTGACGCGGCGTCATCCTGAAAAGCAGGTCGTTCTGGTCTCCAAGGACATCAATCTGCGAATCAAGGCGACCATCCACGGCTTGCTGGCCGAGGACTATCACAATGACCGCGCGCTGGACGATCTCAGCCTGCTCTACACCGGCGCGGTCGAACTCGATAGCGATTTCTGGGAAAAACATCAGCCCGAAGACTCGTGGACCGAAGAGGGGCAGACCTTCTACCGTATTCAAAGCGGTGAGGACGAAGACTGGCACCCCAACCAATGTCTGCGCCTGCCCGGCGCCAACGGCATCGAAGCCATCGTTCGCCGTGTCGAGGACAGTCAGGTCGTACTTGAGCTGGCACGGGACTACCGCCGCAATCAGCACGACGTGTGGGGCATCCAGGCACGCAATCCCGAACAGAACTTCGCGCTGAATCTGCTGATGGATCCCCAGATCGACTTCGTCACGCTGCTCGGCACGGCCGGCACCGGAAAAACGCTGCTGGCTCTCGCGGCCGGGCTGGCTCAAACGCTCGATGACAAGAGCTATCGGGAAATCATCATGACCCGAGCCACCGTTTCGGTCGGCGATGAGATTGGCTACCTGCCAGGCACAGAGGAAGAGAAAATGACCCCGTGGATGGGCGCTCTGACCGACAATCTTGAGGTACTGACCGAGGGCGATGGTCATGGTGGCGAGTGGGGGCGCGCGGCCACCAACGATCTGCTGGCATCACGCATCAAGATTCGCTCTCTGAATTTCATGCGCGGCCGGACCTTCCTGAACCGCTATCTCATTATCGACGAAGCACAAAACATCACGCCCAAGCAGATGAAGACGCTTGTCACTCGGGCCGGACCGGGCACCAAAATCGTCTGCCTTGGCAACGTCGAGCAGATCGACACGCCCTATCTGACCGAGACCACATCGGGTCTGACCTTTGCAGTCGACCGCTTCAAGCACTGGCCGCATGCGGGCCATATCACGCTCAAGCGGGGCGAGCGATCGCGCCTGGCGGACTTTGCGTCAGACGCTCTGTAGCCCGCCAATCAAGCCTGCTGACCGGCGACCGTCATACCATCGATCAGAAGCGAAGGCACCTGAAGCCCCCTTCGATCGTCTTGATCGGTGCCGGCAGCCCTCACGCTGCTGAGCATCTGGCCGAGGTGGCCGGCGACGGTGATCTCTTCAACCGGCCAGGCAATTTCTCCGTTTTCAACCCAGAAGCCGGCCGCGCCGCGCGAATAATCGCCCGTGACCAGGTTCACACCCTGACCCATCACCTCGGTCACGATCAAGCCGCGCTTCATTTCAGCGATCAGCGCCGGATAGTCCAGCTGCCCCCCCATAAAGCGAAGATTACGCACACCCCCGGCATTGGCCGTGCTGCTCAGCCCCAGTCGCCGCGCTGAATAGGTGCCCAGCACGTAGCGCTGCAAAGCGCCGTCTTTAACCAGCGCAGATTCGCGCGTGGCAACGCCGTCACCGTCGAAAGCCGACGAGGCAGGACCACCGGGCATCTGCGGCGACTCGATCAATGACACCCACTCAGGCAGGATCTGCGAACCCACCGAGTCAAGCAGAAAGCTGGCTCGACGATAGAGCTGGCCTCCGGAAACCGCGCCCACCAGGTGGCCAATCAAACCGCGAGCCACCTCGGGCGCGAACAAAACCGGGAATCGACCCGTAGGGATCCGCTGCGCTCCGAGCCGCGCAGCTGTTCTCCGCGCCGCTTCTGCACCGGTCACTTCGGGTGCGGCCAACTGCTCGAAGCGTCGGCGCGCGTCCCAGTCATAATCGCGCTGCATGCCGGCCTCGTCGGAGGCAATCAGGATACAGTGCTGACCGTATCGAGTCCCCCGATTGACGCCCTCGAAACCATGGCTGTTCGCATAAACGCTCAGGGCCGCCTCGGCCGACACGCTGGCGCCCTCGGAGTTGGAGATTCCTGGATCGGCGTCCCGTCCGGCTTGTTCGATTTCTTGGGCGCGGCGAATCAGGGTCTCCATGGGCACGTCGGACGGATGCCAAAGATCCAGGTCCGGGAAAGAGTCCGCCATGAGTTCTGCGTCTGCCAGACCGGATGCCGGATCGGGCTGGGTATGGCGGGCAATGGCCAGCGCACGGTCCACGGTCTGATCGAGTATTTCCGGGCGCAGGTCACCGGTGCTTGCAGTGCCGGTGCAGCCCTCTCGGTAGACGGTGATCCGCAGACCTCGGTCGCGCGCTTCTTCCAGCACCTCGACCTCACCGAGTCGCACGCCGGCTTCCCGGTTCAGCCCTGAACTGACTCCGACCTCGGCCTGGTCAGCGCCGCGCTGGGCGGCCCGGTCAAGGACCCGGCGGGCCAGTGATCTGAGGAGCTCGGCTTCGCGCTCTGGATCGTCTAACAACCCGGTTACACCGGTTTGAGCCAGTCCTGCCGCGGCAGCGCTCATGATGTGCCTCCCACGGTCAGCCCGTCGATTCTGAGCGTCGGCTGCCCAACGCCGACCGGCACACTTTGACCCTCTTTGCCGCAGACGCCAACGCCAGCGTCAAGCGCGAGGTCATTGCCGACCATGCCGACCCTGGTCAGGACATCCGGACCGTTGCCGATCAAAGTGGCACCCTTGATCGCGGGCCCGACCTTTCCGTTGCGGATTCGGTATGCCTCGGCCGCGGCGAAGACGAACTTGCCGGAGGTGATGTCAACCTGCCCACCGTTGAAATTGACTGCATAAATACCGTCTTCAACCGAGGCAATGATCTCGCCGGGGTCATGTTGTCCGGGAAGCATATAAGTGTTGGTCATCCGCGGCATGGGCAAATGCGCAAACGATTCGCGACGGCCATTGCCGGTGGTATCAACGCCCATCAGACGCGCGTTGAGCTTGTCCTGCATGTAACCGACCAGTCGACCTTTCTCAATCAGGGTTGTGCAGCCGCTCGGCGTGCCTTCGTCGTCAATGCTCAGCGAACCGCGGCGCTGGTCCAGGGTGCCGTCATCAACCACGGTGCATTCTGCGGTCGCGACTTGCTCTCCGATCCGTCCGCTGAACGCTGAAATGCCCTTGCGGTTGAAGTCGCCTTCCAGGCCATGCCCGACCGCTTCGTGGAGCAACACGCCCGGCCAGCCGGCCCCGAGAACCACGGTCATGTGGCCCGCCGGCGCCGGCTCGGCGCCAAGATTGACGGCGGCCTGGCGCACGGCCTCCCGCGCATGATGCTGCCAGACTTCGGGATCGCCAAGTTCACTGAGGCCGTAGCGACCCCCTACGCCGCTAAAGCCCTGCTCTCGCCGATCGTCTTCTTCCATCAGGACCCGAATATCCAGTCGGACCAGCGGCCGCTGGTCGCCGGCCAGCGTGCCGTCGGTTGCTGCCACGATGATTTGATCCTGGCTGGCAGACAGCGACACGGTGACTTGGCTCACCCGGCTGTCCAGCGAACGGACGAAAGCGTCAATGGTGCGCAGCAACTCCACCCGGCCAGCCGAGTCGCCGTCGGCAGTGGGATCAGCCAGCCCATAGCGCGCCGGGCCGTCCTGCACCCGTAGCGAGACCACCCGGCCATCTCCGGCTTTGCGGCTGATCGCCCGGGCGCTGTCAGCTGCATCAATCAACGCAGGCAAGGCAAGACTGTCGGCATAGGCGAAGCCGGTACCGGTTCCGGCCACAGCCCGAACCCCGACGCCCTGATCCACATCCCAACTTCCGTTTTTGACGCTGCCGTCTTCAAGCACCCAGCCTTCGCGGACGCGACGCTGGAAGTAAAGCTCACCGAAATCGATCCCGCGGCCCAACAGGCGCTCAAGGGCTCGGTCTATTTCAGTATTGCCAAGGCCTGCCGGCGCCAGCAGTTGATCACTTACGTGTTGATACATGGGTTTTCCCGTATTCGAGCCGCAGCCTGATGATATTCGGTCACCGTGGATGAGATTCAATCATCGACAGCTTTTGAATCCGGGGCGGTTACGCGGGCATCCAGCAGTTCAATCTCGGGCGCAGCCCAGGGTCCGGTGATGCGGTAGATGACTTCGGTGACTTCTCGCAGCGGGCGGTCCAGCAATTGTTGCAGGACCAGCCCGGCCGCTGCGCCGACCGGGCCGCCGGCCAGTCCTCCAATCACGGGCAACGATGCGCCCAGACCCGGCTCAACGCGCAGGATCTGATCGTATTGCCTGTCGACCATATCGGTCTGCCCAACAATCGTCATGACGGCCGCCGGCGACCGAAGGGTCAACCCGTCGGTCCGGGCCACACCCCCGGCCAGATCGAATCGACCGCTGATCTCGTCAAATCTCATCCCCGGACTGAAAACATCGCGAAAATCCAGCATCAGGCGGCGCGGAATGGCGTTGAAGCTGACCAACCCCAGCAGGCGCCCCGCGCCAGGGCGGGCCTCGGGAATCTGGCCATCCTCCACGCTCAGATCCAGATGGCCAGACAAACGGCTCATTGCAAAGTCGGTGGGCGCGCCGGGCCACTGCACGTCCATGTCAATCTGCGCTCGGCTGGCTTCGATGCCGGGATCATAGCCGGCCGAATTCATCATTTCGGTCAAGCTGGGCGTGCTGATTCTTCCTGAAAAACGCGCCTGCGGCCCATTCCCGGCATCAACCCATCGACCGCTGCCCTGTAAACGCAAATCGGGGCCGTTGATATCCAGCAACTCGACTTCCAGACCATCGGGTACCGGATGAGCCTCCAGCCGCAGGCGGCCCAGACCGAATTCTCCCCGTCGTAAGTCTTCGATAACCATGGAGACCGCTGGCAACCCGGCCGGACTGAACTGGCTTACCTGGGCGCCGATCTGTCGCTGCTGCACTTCCCGCACCAGCGCCGCATCAACGCCCGGCGAAAGATGCAGCCGGCCAAAATCGGCCACAATCGCCCGACCGACATCGGCTTCCAGCGGCATGTCCACCGACCCGCTGACTTGGGGCGTCTCGATATTCACCCGCAGTGCCAAGTCGTTTTTCTGCACTGCGAGCACGCCGGCGCCGGTAGCCATTCCGGCGACGTCAAAGCGCTGCGCATTCATCACAACCGCCGTCCGCTCGTTCAAAGACAGACCGTTCTCGCCCCTTTGAGGCAACGACCTCAGGAGAGCCGCCCAGCCATCGACATCAACCGCGTCAACGGTACCGGCAATCGTTAGACCGGGCGGCGGGGGCAGCGGCAGGGAACGCTCGCCCAGCGCAAGTTCAGCCGACCAATGTCCCTTAGATACCGTGGCCCGAGCCGAAAGATTCGGGTCCAGCCTGAGATCGAGATCCTGGCGGTCGCCGATCATGACCAGTTCGGCATCCAGCGGCGAGGCCTGAACCTCGGGCTTGGTCAACGGTGCCGGCAACGCCAACGCCAAGCCCTGCAAGTCTCCGTTTAGGCGCATTCGAATGCCGTCGGTATCTTCCAGCGTATCCAGTCGGTACCGCCAGTCGCCACGGCCTGCCACGGCCCGAAGCAGCGCTGAATATTCCTCAGACTGCGGCAAAAGGCCGGCCGGGTTGAGCGAGCCAGAGAGTTCGAGCCATGGCTGCGGCTGAAATTCGGCATCGATCGTCAAGGCTATCGGGTCGCCCGCAAGTGCAGCAGCGATGGTGGTCGTCTGGATACCCGACCGGTCGAAATCGATAGCGGCCGTCACGTCGTCCAGGCGCGCTCCGATCGCGGGCAAAGCCAGACCGGCGCCGTCAAGCACCAGCGATCCGTCGATCGACCAGTCGCGCATCCGTCGAAAAGGCAAACCTAACGTGGAGGTCAGCTCAATCGGTCCCGACCAATCCATGGATACCAGAACGCCCTGCCAGCCCTCAAAGGGAATATCGGCCAGGGTTTGTTGCAGGGTCTCGGCCGTCACATTGTTCGTACTAAAGCTCAATTGCAGCGACGGGTTGGTCAGATCATCGATGGCGAAATCAATAGAATCCAGTTCGGTCTGACCGACGCTACCGCTCCGGAGCTGGCCTGAAAGGGCCTTTCCAATGAACTTGGCCTCACCCCGAAGCGCTCTGGCAGCCGGCCAGTCGGGCCAGTAATCCAGATTCAATCCGCTGAAATCAAGCTCGGCCTGATAAGAGCCAGGCACGAGGTCCCGAGCACGCGTGCCCGCACGCATGTGGAGATTGACGAAGCCTTCGGCCTGATCAACCTGGACCAGGGACTGGCTCAGCCAGCGCATCGCTGGCGGCCGAATGAATCGATGGGGGAGGTAGGGCCTTGGGTCAACCGGCCCGACCCGGTCGACCTGAATGAGTAAATCCAGGAACGGCTTCGGGGCATCGAAATGAACCCAACCTTCAGCGGTGGCCTCGGCAACGGGGCCGCTGATACTCAAGGCGTCAATTTCCAGACTGCGTCTGGCAACCAGGATGCGGCCGCCGACCTGATCCAGTTCAACCAGACCATCCAGCACGGACGGCCAGCTGATTGCCGTGCCTCCGGACGGCACCACGCTCAATCGGTCTCCCAGCCGCCCCAGCGCCAGGTCCAGACCGCCCAACTGCGGCCCCGAGCCAGGAAATGCAAACGCCAGATTCTCTACTCGACCCTGGGCCGCGCCCACGACACCTCGGGCATCAAACACCAGCTCAAGGTCATGAATCAGACCGCCCAACGAGGACGGCCAGTGCCGAAAATGCCTCGACCATGGCTCCAGGACGGAGTGAAGGGCAGCCAGGTCGATTTCATCCGCGGCGATCGCCCAGTTCGGCTCGGACCGCCCGATCCCTAGCCAACCGGCAATGTTTTCACCATCTGCAACTATTTGACCAAGATGAAACTCCAGCGACTCCGGACCATGCAGCAGGGTCGCCTGTCCAGCCAGCGAAGCGCTTCGCGGATCCGGTCGAAGCTCAAAATCCAGATCAATGCGAACTTCGTCGGTTGCCGAGGACCAGTTCAACCATCCCTCCAGATCAGCCCGGGTCTCGTCCAGTCCGATAGGGACCGCTGCCCCTGGCATAAAGTCCCCCAGCGCCAGGCCCTCGAGTTTGAGCCAACCCTCAGCTGCCTGCCAGCGGCCGTCCGGGTGGTGCAAGAGGAGCTTGATGGCGCTTATTTCCGAGGCCGGATGATCAGATTGCACACGCCCCTGAAGCAGGGTCTGGTCTCCGGCACGATTGACCGCACCTTCAGGCACGACCAGAACCAGTGAAGGTCCGAGGCGGGGGCGGATGCTCAGCCGGGCATCGCGCACAAGCACATCCCCGGTCGGTAGACGAGTTTCGCCCATCCCGCCGCGGGTGATGATCCCGGCTGCCGTTTCGATCCCCCACCGGCCTTGCTCATCGGGCGCCAGAACCAGCTCGGGGCTCAGGACGATGAGGCGAAACACATTCAAGTCGCCGTCAAACAGGTTCGGCAGGCGAAGCTCCAGCCGCGCGGCGTCTATTTCCAGCCCTTCTGTCTCATCGTCTCCCAGCCGCAAGCCGCGTAGCGTCAGGTTCGGCGTGAGCCGGGGCCACTGGGCGTCAATTCGGGCAATGTGGACGGTTTCACCGACTCGCTGGCTCAGCTGCTGCTCGAGCCATGGTCTCAGCGCATCGGCATGTGGCAAGAGGGCCCGACCGATTCCGACCACGACTGCGACAACGATAATCACAACGGCCAGCGTGGTCAGCACCAGCGTTCGAAGCCGACCAGCAAACCCGGCCAATGGAGAAAGCGCCGTGCGGTCAGTCAAAGCAGAACGACGTCAAACTGTTCCTGGCCATACTGATCTTCGGGCTGAAAGCGAATCGTGGTGTGCAAATGCTCGGTGAGTTCGGCAATCGTCCGGTGCTGGTCTTCGAGAATACGTTCGACGACCGCCGGGCTGGCCATCACGCGCAGTTCGCCGGTTTCGAACTGCCGAACGGCACGCAGGATTTCTCTGAAAATTTCCGAGCACACAGTATCGACGCTCTTGACCCGGCCCAGCCCCCCGCAAGCCGGACACGGCTGGCATAAACGGTGCTCGAGGCTCTCGGTGGTTCGCTTGCGGGTCATTTCAACCAGACCAAGAGCAGAAATCTCCGACACGGAAGTGCGCGCATGATCATGCTCAAGCGCGCGCTGCAGGGTCCGCAGCACCTGGCGGCGGTGCTCTGCTTCTTCCATGTCGATAAAGTCGATGATGATGATCCCTCCCAGATTCCGTAATCTGAGTTGACGAGCAATCGCCTGGGCTGCCTCAAGGTTGGTTTTGTAGATGGTGTCTTCGAGGTTGCGGAAACCCACGTAACCCCCGGTGTTGACGTCAACCGTGGTCATTGCTTCGGTCTGATCGATGGTCAGATGCCCCCCCGATTTCAGCGCAACCGTCCGGCTGAGTGCCCGTTCAATTTCGTCTTCGACACCGTAGAGATCGAACAGCGGGCCGTCGCCGCCGTAGAGCTCGATCCGCTGGGCCCATGCAGGGAAAAACTCCGTTGCAAAGTTCTTGGCTTCCAAAACGGTCTCGGCGTCGTCGATACGCACCTTTTCCACGCCCGCATGCATCAGGTCGCGAAGAGAGCGGAACGGCAGCGAAAGGTCCTCGTAGACACACTGACCAGCCGAGGCGTTTTTCATCCCACTTTCAATGTGTTTCCAGAGGCGACGCAGGTAGTCAAGATCCCGGGCCAGCGGATCCTGTTCAACCCCTTCGGCATTGGTTCTGAGGATGAATCCGGCTTTGCTGTCTTCACCGACCAGCGAGCGCACCAGTTCGCGCAGACGCTCTCGTTCTTCTTCAACCTCGATCCGCACCGATACCCCGATGGTGTTGACCTCGGGTAGCAGCACGAGGTATCGCGAAGGAATACTTAACTGCGTGGTCAGCCTCGCACCCTTGCTGCCCAGTGGGTCCTTGATGACTTGAACCAGAACATTCTGACCCTGGGTAACGAGATCGGTAATCGGCGGAGCAAGAGGGACTTCGCCCTCATCGGTCAGCTCGGCCTGGCGCGGGAGAATATCGTTCGCGTGCAGAAACCCCGTGCGGTCCAGGCCAATGTTGACGAACGCGGCTTGCATACCAGGCAAAACCCTTTCAATGCGGCCCATGTAGATGTTACCGACGTAGCCGCCGTCGCCGCAGCGTTCCAGATAGAGTTCATGGAGCAGGCCGTTTTCCACCACCGCGACCCGGCTTTCGGTCGGTGTGACGTTGATCAGAATTTCGTCGCTCACTGGTTCTCTGAACTGCCGGGGGGTTGGGGATCGTTATTTTAAAAAACAAACAACAGCTTAAGAGGATAGCATCGGGACGTAGGGATGAATCACGGTTCTCAATGCAATCAGACCGCCAGGAGCCCGGCTTCACGCAGCAGGTCATTGGTCTCGAACAGCGGCAGCCCCACCACACCGGTATAGCTGCCGGACAAGCGCCGAATCCACAAGCCCGCTTCGTTCTGAATACCATAACTGCCGGCCTTGTCCATGCAGTCGCCGCTGCTGACGTAAGAATCAATCCAGGTCTCCGGAAGCACAGCAAACTCGACTTCAGTCACGTTCAAGCGCTCCCTTCGACGGCCGTCCGGGCCAAGCAGTGCCACCGCTGAATAAACCTTGTGGATTCGGCCCGATAGATCCCGCAGCATCGCCCGCGCCTTGATCGCGTCTGCCGGCTTGCCAAGGATGCGTCCATCGACGATCACCGCCGTGTCCGCGCCGAGCACAAAGGCACCAGGGTGCTGCGCGTGGACGGCAGCGGCCTTGTCATGAGCGACCCGTCGCACATAGTCAGCGGACGGCTCATCGGGATGCGGGCTTTCGTCCACGGCCGCGGCCAGAACGGTGAAGGGAATACCACAAAAATCGAGCAGTTCCCGCCGCCGCGGCGAGGCCGAAGCAAGAATAAGAGGAGAGTCAGGCACGGTGGTAAGGGTGCCCGCTCAGCAAACTGTGGGCCCTGTAAAGTTGCTCGGCCACCAGCACCCGCACGAGCATATGGGGATAGACTGCAGGGCCTAAAGACCATCTCTTGTGGCAGCCATCCAGCAGGCTTGGTGCCAGCCCATCAGCGCCGCCGATGAAGAACCAGATCGGGTCCCCCAGCTGAAGCCAGTTTGCCAACTGTTCGGCTAGTTTTTCCGTCGACCACGCGTTGGCAGAACCGTGTAGCGCCACCCTGCAGGACCTCTCCGGTGCCCGCGCCATCAGGCGCTCTGATTCCACTTCAGAAGCCCGGCCCGATCCGGCGCGTCCTGCAACCGGTACTTCGATCAGCTGCAGCGACAGATGCGGCGGAAATCGCCGCTCGTACTCAGCCCAGCCGGATTGGATCCAGGCGGGCATGCGTTGCCCAACCGCCGCCACCGCGAGTTTCATGGCGACGACCGTTGCAACATCAGGCCTGAGCGGAGGTTGGCTGAGCCGGCACCGGCGCCGACCAGAGTTTTTCCAGGTTGTAGAAAGCCCGGGTCTGAGGCAGCATCAGGTGGACGACCACGTCGGCGAGATCGACCAGTACCCACTCTGCCTCACGGTCTCCTTCGACCCCCAGCGGCACGTGACCACCGGCCTTGCAGCGCTGTACTAGGCGATCTGCCATGGCCTTGACCTGGCGGGTGGAGTTACCGCTGGCCACGATCATGTAGTCGGCGAAGGTGGAGCGGTCGGTCAAATCGATGACCTGGATGGCGTCACCCTTACTGTCTTCCAGAGAGGTGACGGCGATTTCGCACAGTGCGCGCGAGTCTGATTGCGAATGCTGCTTCAATGAAGATTTCGGGCCAGTGTCTGAATAAGTCGGCAGTTTAACCGTTTGCCGGGCGCGTTTCACCCGTTGCCGGCTTGCTAGCCATACAGCCTGTGCTTGCGGATGTAAGCCAAGACCGTCGCCGGCAAAAGAAAACGCGGGTCCCATCCGTGCTCCAGCTGGTGGCGAATGTCCGTTGAGGAGATTGCCAGTTGGGTCACCTCCACATGACAAACCAGTCCGGCTGGAGAGCCCATGAGTTCTCGGGCCCTTTTTACTTTGCGCTTCTTCAGCACCTGCTCTAGCCTGTCTGGATAGTCCGGTTCACTGCTGGGCCGGGTCATGACCACCAGGTGCGAAAGATCCAGCAGTTGCTCCCACCGTTCCCAGCGGTCAAGGTGATTGGCGGCATCCTGGCCCACGCACAGCAACAGTGGCACATCGCCAACGTCCGAGCGCACGCTTTGAAGGGTGTCGACCATGAACGACGGACCGCTGCGCAGCACTTCTCGCGCATCAACATGCAAATCCGAGTAGGGAGCAACCGCGAGTTCCAGCATCGCCAAACGATGAAACGCCTCAGCCCATGTGCCGTTGCGATGGGGCGGCCGCCCCGCTGGCACCAGGCGGAAATCGCTGACCTTCAGCCGCTCGGAAATCTCGGCAGCCGCACGCAGGTGACCATAGTGGACGGGATCAAACGTGCCGCCGAAGATGGCAACGGCCTGGTTGCGAATGCGCTTACCGCTACGCGACATGCCGGGATCCTTCGGTATCTGCAAGACCGACGCTCAGCCGCTCCAGGGCGACCCAGAAACCATAAGCCTCATTAGACTTCACGAGGCGATCCAGATCAGACAGTTGCGCCACCGCATGCTGGACCGCAGCAGGCTTCAGGCGACTCGCGGCAGCGGCCAGCGGGCCTTGCCGACTCGGCCAGACCCCGAGCTCCTTGAAAGCGGCCGGCTCGCCGATCTTCGCCGAGCGCTGCTGGAACACCGCCAGCGTCTGCAGTTCCCGAGCCAGTGCCGAAAGAATCATGGGCATAGGCGTGTCGGTCTCTCGCAGCCCACGCACGCAGCGCACGGCGGCCCCGGCCTGCCCCGACAACACCAACTCAACCAGTCGGAAGCTGTCAAAGCGCGCGCTGTCGGTGACCGCCTCGCGCAATTCGTCGACCCCCAGGTGACCCCCTTGCCCGTATAGAAGTGCCAGGCGTTCAATTTCCTGAGCGGCGGCCAGCAGGTTGCCTTCCAGTCTTTGCGCGAGAAACTGACAGGCCGCGCGATCCGCGCGGAGCCCGCGCGAGGCGAGGCGTCTGTTGATCCACTCCGGCAGGCGTGGCGCCTTGACCGCCCAGCACGGGACGTAGACTCCCGCCTTCTCCAGATCGCGCGCCCAGGCACTCCTTTCCTGGCTTAAATCCCAGGCACCACACTTGACCAGCAAGACATCGTCGCTTTCCCGTTCGACCCATGCGCGCAGAGCCGCGCCTCCATCACGACCGGGTTTACCCGACGGCAGCCTGACCTCGACCAGCCGTCGAGTGGCAAAAAGCGACATGGTCTCTGTGGCACCATCGAGCCGCGACCAGTCAAAGCGCGCATCTGCTTCCAGCACGATCCGCTCGCCAATGCCTGCAGCGCTGGCGGCAGCACGGACCGCGTCGCAGGCCTCTTCGACCAGGAGATGCTCGGCGCCCGCGATCAGGTACACGCGGTCAAGGCCGCGTTTGAGGCGATCAGCCAATCGGTCCGGAAAAAGCTTCACAGCTCCGGCGCCGCTTCCAGCCGACGGATAAGCTGGGCGGCCATGGATCGTCGCAGATCCTCGCGCAGAAACTCCTCTTCCCGCGACGCCGCAAGAATGGCCTGCTCGTCGAAACTGTACTCCCGGGTCAGCCTCAGGGTTTCGCGCTCGATCAAGACGTTTTCTTCGCTGTCCAGCAGCTCGAATTCAAGCTCAAACACCAGCAAAAATTCGCGCACACGAGCCTGACCTGAGATGGTGAGCGGCCGCCTTTGCAGCCTTTCGGAATGAATACGCAGTACGGCGGCACCAGGCTGCGCTGCTTGAGTCAATGCTACGCCGTCGCCTTCCAGACGCAGCGCAAGCTCGCGTGCGAACTCACTATTGGGATCGGGCACCACCAGCCAGGTCCGGGCCATGTCCGCCGGGAGCCGCGCTTCGCCGCGCAACTGGAAGCCGCAGCCGGTCGG
>CAZIMY010000070.1:0-13648 GCA_964540315.1 uncultured Wenzhouxiangella sp. | reverse complement strand
TCGCCACCGCCCGTGCGCAGAAGCAATCGTCCCTGCTCGTTTATACCGAAGCCATAAACCTCAGCCAGGAGCATCATCAAGCGTCTCTCCTGAAGGGCCTGCGACTCGTCGATGCAGGCCATCAAGGTGCTGGCGCCCGGCGTCAATTTCAGGCCTTCTCCGGTCACACGGAAAGCACCCATGTAGCGGTTGCACGACGCGAGGCCAGCAAATCGATTTTCACCGTCTTCCGAAAAGAAAGTGATGGTGGGCTGGGTTCCGGGGACGACCGCTTGATCACCGATGCGCTCGATTCGCCATTCGCCACCCATCAGCACCTCACGGGGATCGCCGCCACATCCCAGCTGCACGTCGCCATCCAGGGTATAGCGAACGCGGTAGGGGTAGACGAGGTCAGCCATGGTGTCGGCGCAGACCTGTCGATCGACCAGGACAACCAGCCTGTGGTCCTCGGTTTCAGTCTCATAGCGCAACCCGGCCGCGCTGATCGCGGGCTCAACCCTTGGAAAATTCAGGTGCTCCTCGCCATAGTAGGCCCGCAGATCAATGGCCTCGGCATCGATGCTCAGCCGCCAGCCCGGCTCCTGACCTCGCGCGACGAAAGGCAGCTCAGGCTCGGTCATGCGCGTGCAACTCGGCAAGGTTTCGCCCCGGACCGTGACTGTAGCCTCTTCTCCCTTGCTCCAGAACTCGGTTTCGCTGCCATCGGCTGCGACATAGCGCGCACCGGACGCGGAGGGCTGCGACCTCAGAGCAAAGACAGCGCCTTCAGCGAGCAGCCAGTGGTCCTCGCCGAGGCCTCCAAAGACGATCGGAAGGTCAGCGCACAGATACGTTATGCCGAAGGCAACCTGGTCCGCCGGGTGAATCCGCAGCTGGCCCAGCTCAACCTGGCCTTCGCGCTGGTCAATGGTCAGCGCTTGTGTGACCCGCAAAGGCCCGGGGCTGGACACGATCCCGGCGCGCAAGACCAATTCCTGCGCAGTTTCGACCGCTGCAGCATCAATACTCAGATCAAAACCGATTGGGACCTGGCGGGTCCCCAACGCCTCGGTTGCCAAGGCCAGCAGCGGTGCATCAGCCCCGTTGCCCGCTCTCACTTCGACGATCGACCGGCTGTCGGGCGCCAAGGCAATCCGCTCGAGGTAGTACATCTCACCGTTAATCGAAAGGGTCTTGGCTTCGGGCGATGAATCAGGTTTGGCCGCAGCTTCCGTTTGTGGCGCATCACCAGAGCCGCAGCCAACGAGTGCAGCAAAAACGGCCATGAGAATCATTATCCGGGCAGGCGTCATTAGAGACATTCCTAGTTCATTTCTAGACGCCCGGCAGTATAAGCGCATGTTCACCGCTAAAAACCTGCCCGTCATTAACCCCTTTTGGTCGAGCTCGTCGTTGTTTGTACTGAATCCCCCAGAAACGAACAAGGAGCCTGAACCATGAACATCCGACAAACCGTACTGGCCGTTAGTCTGGCAACCAGCCTGGCGCTCATCGGCTGCAGCGCACCGCAAACCGATCCGGAAACGACCAACAAGGCCGATCAAGCTGCCGAACCTGTCGCTTTGCCTCAAATCGCGCGCCAGGAGCTGGCTGTCAGATCCGACATCGCCGGTCAAAGGCCAGCCATCCCGCGGGCACCCGGGCCCGGCTATGCCCTGATGCATTCGGACCAGTCAGCATCCTGGTCGACCACTCAACAGCGCGAACGCTACCAGCATTTTGAAGACAATCCCGTCCGTCGACCTGGCGACGCGCCGGTTTCGACCTTTAGTATTGACGTCGATACCAGCAGCTACGCCAACGTCCGGCGCCTGCTCCAAAGTGGGCGACTACCACCGAGCGACGCCGTACGGGTTGAAGAACTGATCAATTATTTCGACTATGACTACCCGGCCCCCGACGACACAGAGTCTCCCTTCAGCGTCAACATCGAGCAGGCAATCACACCATGGAACCCGGCCACACGCCTCGTCCAGATCGGGATTCGCGGCCACGAAATCCCCCAGGAAGAAATGCCGCCGGCCAACCTGGTGTTCTTGATCGACGTGTCCGGCTCGATGAACGGGCCAAACCGTCTCCCGCTGGTCATCAATGGTCTGAAACTGCTGGCCCGTCAGCTCAACGAACACGACCGAATCGCCATCGTGGTCTACGCAGCCCAGACAGGGGTTGTCCTGCAATCTACCCCCGGTGACCAGACCGCGACCATACTGGCAGCGCTCGAGCGCCTGCAAGCCGGTGGCTCGACCAACGGCGGTGACGGTATCCGTCTGGCTTATGCTCAGGCGCAACAAGGGTTTATCGAAGACGGCATCAACCGCGTCATCCTCGCCACCGACGGCGATTTCAATGTAGGGATGATCGATCAGGAAGCCCTGCTGGATCTGGTTCGGCGCCAGCGCGAGTCGGGCATCAGCCTGACGACGCTGGGTGTGGGCAGCGGCAACTACAACGACCACCTGATGGACCAGCTCGCCGCCACCGGTAACGGCAACAGTGCCTATATCGACTCATTGAACGAGGCCCGCAAGGTGCTGGTCGAGGAACGGCATTCAACTCTGATGACGATCGCCAGTGACGTCAAGATTCAGGTTGAATTCAATCCTGCGGTGGTCGCCGAATACCGTCTGATTGGCTACGAGAATCGCCAGTTGGAGCGCGAAGATTTTAATAATGACAAGGTCGACGCGGGCGATATCGGGGCAGGCCACACCGTGACCGCGCTCTACGAAGTCACACTCGTCGGCAGCAGCGGGGAACGCATCGACCCGTTGCGCTACGGTGCCGAAACGCGGCCGGAAGCGCCGTCCCTAAGCGACGAACTGGCCTTTGTGCGCTTGCGCTACAAGACACCCGGTGACTCAAACAGCCAGCTGCTGGAAACGCCCGTGCACTATGCGGATATGCCGGAACAAGCCGACCATAATCTGGCGTTTGCCGCTGCGGTCGCCGCCTTCGGCCAGCACCTGCGCGGCGGTGAGTATCTGGAGCAGTTCAGCCTGAGCGACATCCACGGTTTGGCCAGCAGATCGCGGGGCGAAGATGCACACGGCTACCGAGGCGAATTCCTGCAGCTGGTCCGCCTGGCCGAAAGCCTTTCGCTGGCCCAGCGCTGAACCCGTGCCCGACCCCGCCAACGCGCGGGGTCGGGATTGGTTAGTCTTGTGCGATGAGCGACCCGCGTTGTGATGATGATCTGATGCTCGCCTATGGCAAGGGCGATGCCGGCGCGTTTGAGTTGCTGTATCAACGTTACCGGAAACCGTTGTATCGATATCTGTTCCACGCCGTCGGCGACCGGTCAACCGCCGATGATCTGTACCAGGATGTCTGGTCTCGTTTAATCGATGCACGCTCAAGCTTTCGGAGAGATGCCGGATTCAAGCGTTTCGCATTTCGGATCGCCCACAATCGCCTTGTGGATCACTGGCGATCTCAGGCCAGACAACCCAACAACGGCTCGCTGGAAGATCAGCCACTGGCAGCCCCTGATCATGAGCAACCAGATAGTGAGACTGAACGTACCCAGCAGACCAGCCACCTTCGAGAGGCTTTGATGCAATTGCCGTTTGACCAACGCCAAGCCTTCCTTCTGCAGCAGGAAGCTGGCCTGTCCTTAGCTGATATCGCTGCCCGCAGCGGTGTAGGACGCGAAACCGTCAAGAGCCGGCTGCGCTACGCCGCCAAGCGCCTGCGCGGCCTGCTCTCACCCAACCCAGAGGCCGCCGAACCGTGAGCAGACAGCATCAATCGGTCGACAAGGACGAACTTCAGGCGCTGTACCGGGAACAGCGCGAAGCTGAACCGGACGGTGGCCTTGACCGCATCATCGCCGCGCGCGCCGAGCAGGCGCTGGAAACATCGCGCCGCCGGAGGCCGGCACCGTGGATTGCCGGACTGGCAACCGCCGGCGCTCTGGTGCTTGCAATCGGTGTTGTCATCGTGCAAATGCCGCCGCCACCGGAAATGATTCAAGCTGAACAATCCGCCGCACCGGTTGGCGAGCACTCGGCTCGCGCCCTGCGCTCGGCCCCGATGCCCGCACCCGCCCAGCCCCAAGCCGATGTAGCAGACACCGCCCCGGCAGCGGCCAAAAGCGCCTTCACAGCCGAACTCGCCGAAACCGTCCCCGAAACAGCAGCCCAAGGCCTACGGGACGTCCGCCTCTTGCTGGCCGCCGGTCAGCAAGAGGCGGCCCGGGCCCGGCTTGAACAATTGCTGGAAAACGAGCCGGATCTCGAGCTGCCGGACGAGCTGCGCCGCCTGCTGGAAACGCCGAACAAATGAGCCATATTCATCCCGCTGATCTGCAAGGACTGAGCCAGCTGGCCGTCGACGGCGTGCTCGGCACTACCTCGCTGGTCGAGGAAATGCACTACGCCATCAGCCGGGTCTCCGGCCCCAGCCTGCCATCAAAAGACCGCCGCACTCGCGGAATCACCGGGCTGGTCTACCGCTCCATTCACGGGATTACCGGCGTGGTCGGTACTACCACCGATCTGGCTTTTCGGCAGGTCGTGCCGCGCCTTCCACAGCCGGATTCCACGCCGGAGCGAGATCGCGCCTTGGCCGCGCTCAACGGGGTACTCGGGGATCACCTGGAAGCCACCACCAATCCGCTGGTCCTGCCTATGGCGCTGCGTCATCAAGGTCAGACCCTGACTCCCGCCACGCATCAGCTGTCCGGGTTGCTGCCGCAGTCCAGCGGCAGGATCGCAGTCTTTCTGCACGGGCTTTGCATGAGCGAGCACCACTGGACACCCGACATCGAGGCGTCGGACAAGATCGATCTGACCCGGGCGGTTCATGCCGACGCCGGCTACCTTCCGCTGCGTCTGTCCTACAACACCGGCCGAACTATCCAGGCCAACGGGCGCGAATTTGCCAACCGGCTCGAAGCCCTGCTAGGGGCCTGGCCAGAGCCGGTCGATGAAATAGTCCTGATTGGCCACAGCATGGGCGGACTGGTCGCGCGCAGCGCCTGCCACCATGCACAACTAGCCGGGCAGGCCTGGATCGAGCAAACCCGCCACCTGATCACCCTGGGCAGCCCGCACCACGGCGCACCGCTGGAACGGATTGGCCATCAGGTTGATCGCGCCCTGGCCCTGACACCTTTTTCGCGGCCCTTCACCCGGCTGGGCGCGATCCGTTCGGCCGGCATCACCGATCTGCGTTTCGGCAAGCTGGTCGACGCCGGAGGCCGGCAAGCCGGCGACGCCACTTCAAGGGAGACTCGAAACCAACCTCTGCATAGCCCATCCCACCTGCGCTTTTGTGCCCTGGCGGCCTGCCTCGGGTCGGCACCCAGCGAGAAGCGCTCGCGTCTGCTGGGCGACGGGCTGGTGCCGGTAGACAGCGCACTGGGCCGACATTCAGATCCGCAAAGACACCTGGCGCTGCCGCCGGAAAACCAGGCGCTGCTCTGCGGCGTTGGCCACATGGATCTGCCGACCCATCCAGACACGGTGGCCACGGTGCTGCGCTGGCTTGAACGCTGACCCATCACAACTTTCACCTCCACACCCTGACTTTTGGCAGTCGTCAACATCCGAGCCGAGATCTAGACTTGGACGCTCCACTTGATCGCCAAGGGATCTCAGCATGTTCATAAGCAGCAATCTGAAAGTCCACAACGCCATGTTGGCTGCGTTTTTGCTAATGGGTTTATCTGCCACTGCCGCTTGGGCAGAAGACGTCCCAGCAGGGTCCGTTCACCAGGGAAATATTGAGAGTCGCAACGACTCGATCAGTATTGGAAACGATGCGCGGGTCGAAGGTGATATCCAGGCACGCAACGGCAGTGTCAGCATTGGCGACCGGGTCAGCGTCGGAGCGATCGAGACGCGAAACGGTGGCATCCGAAGCGGCCTGGGCGGCGAGTTTGGCCGCGTTGAAAGTCGCAACGGTTCTGTGGTGCTAGGCGCTGACACGCGAGTCGCCTCACTGGAAAGCCGCAACGGCGCGATTCGGGTCGGCGCATCCAGCTTCATCGAAGGTAACGCTTCAACAAGAAACGGGAACATCGAGCTCGAGCAGAACGTACAGGTGTCGGGCAGTCTTGCAGCGCGAAACGGCGCGATTGACCTTGCAAGCGGCGTTTCCGTGGACGGTGACGTCAAGACCCGCAACGGCCAAATCGATCTGAATCAAGCGCTGGTTGAGCGAAGCGTGTCCAGCCGAAGTGGTGATTTACTTCTGCGCAACGGGAGTCGGGTCAATGGTGACCTGATTATAGAAATCACCGAACAGTCAGGTGAACGAAGCTGGTTCGGCTTCGGCGGCACTCGCTATCCGGACGCCGGCAACATCGAACTCCTCGGCGGCAGCGAAGTGGGTGGAGACATCGTCATACAGCTACCCGAAGACTATGACGGCGAGCTGCCCACGGTCACCATAGACGCGGCCTCTCTTGTCGCCGGCCAATTGGCAATCGATGAGCGCGTGCGCGTTGTGCGCATCGACTAAAAAACGCCGACAGAAGGCTCAAGTTATTCTTTGATCAACTTCACCGCCGTGCCATAAGCCAGCAGCTCAGCAGCCCCCGTGGAAACCTGGGAGGTCACAAGGCGGATGCCGACCACCGCGTCGGCATCCAGCTTTTCGGCTTGGGCAATCATGCGGTTGACCGCCTCGTTGCGCGCCTCAACCATCATTTCGCTGTACTCGTTGATTTCGCCACCGACCAGGTTGCGCAGGGTCGCAACGATGTCCCGACCCACGTGTTTGGCCCGCACGGTGTTGCCCCGGACCAGACCCAGCGCTTTTTCGATCTCGCGGCCGGGGACGGTTTCTGTGGTCAAAAGAATCATTCATCTCCTCCCAGGTTTTCTTCCAAAGACCGCGTATCGGCACTGCGCTTGTCATGGACGATAGTGGCCAAGACCACCAATAATCCGACGCCGGCCACGATCAGGCCGATGCGGATGGGCAACGGCAAATCCAGCAGCAGCGGCCAGATTTCACGCAGCGGTTCAATGAACCAGCTTGCCGCCAGCAGCGCACCGGCCCCGATCAACATGAAACCGACGATACGAAGCAGCCTAATCATCCAGCAAATTTCCTTCCGTCCTGGCCGCGCGCATCCGCTCGAAAACAAGTGAGACCATTACCAGGCCCAGCCCGGCGAGCGCAAGCGCCAATCCGAGCGTGATCTGCAGCGGCCATTCCAACTGCCGGATCAGCTGCCAGGAACCCCAGTAAAAGGTATAGGCCGCGGCAAACACCAGCCCGCCGCGCCACATCACCACGCCGATCATGCGCCAGCGATCAAGACTTTTTCTGTGCCGGACACCCGAAATTTCCATGATCGAACTATGCCAGCTTGCCATCGCCGCGTCATCCTGCAAACGTCACGGTCGAGTCATGCTCACCTTGCCCTCAGCAGGCTGGCAGACAATGAGCTTCGGTAGAGAGCCAGTGCGCCGGTCAGTGTCCAAGATGTTCCGCTACTTTGAAAAACGCGTCGATCCTTACCCGGATCACGAGCCGTTTAAGCCTCCGCACGGGCTCCTGGCCTTTCTTTGGGCCGGAACTGAGGGTGTGCGGCCGTTCATTCTGGCCATGACGCTGCTAACCGCCGCCGTTGCGGTCTTCGAAGCGGCACTGTTCTGGATGTTGGGCGAGGTGGTGGACTGGCTGTCAGCGGTCGAGCCCGCGCAGTTGTGGACGCAACATCGATGGGAGCTGCTGATGCTGGCCGTCGTGGTCCTCGGCAGCACGGTGCTGGTGGGCCTGCAGACGGTGCTCAAGCACCAGACAATCGCCGGCAACTTCCCTATGCGTCTGCGCTGGAATTTCCATCGCCTGATGCTCGGTCAGTCCATGAGCTTTTATCAAGACGAGTTCGCCGGGCGCGTTTCGGCGAAAGTCATGCAGACCGCGCTGGCCGTGCGCGATACGGTGCTCACCCTCACCGACATCATGGTCTTTGTCACGATCTACTTCGTAACGATGCTGCTCATTGTTGGCGGGTTCGATCGATTGATGTTGTTGCCCTTTTTGATCTGGCTGACCCTGTATGCGGCAATCCTTTGGTTTTTTGTGCCCAGACTGGCCCGAGTGTCCGAGCGTCAGGCCGATGCCCGCGCCCTGATGACCGGACGCATCACCGACGCTTATACCAATATCAGCACGGTCAAGCTGTTCTCACACGCGGGGCGCGAGGCCGCCTATGCACGCGGCTCGATGCGCGATTTCTTAAAAACCGTGCACGCTCAGATGCGGCTGGTCTCTGGCATGGAGACCTTGATTCATTTACTCAGCATGACTTTGATTCTTGGCATCGGCGGCGTTGCCCTTTGGTTATGGAGCAACGGAGACGTCGGGGTGGGCGCGCTGGCGGCGGCAACCGCCATGACGCTTCGACTCAACGGCATGTCGCACTGGATCATGTGGGAAATGGCCCGCCTGTTTGAGCAGATTGGCACTGTGCAGGACGGCATCAATACGCTGGCACGGCCCCATCTGATTCGTGATCAGCCTGATGCCAGTTCCCTGAAGGTGCCACGTGGCGAAGTTCGCTTTGAGTCGGTGGCCTTTTCTTACCCCAGCCACGATGGCATAGGCAAGAAGGTCATTGACAATCTGAAACTTCAGATTCGACCAGGTGAGAAAATCGGTCTGGTCGGGCGTTCCGGGGCCGGAAAATCGACCATCGTCAATCTGCTGCTACGCTTTTTCGAGCCGCAGGAAGGCAGAATCCTAATCGACGGCCAAAACATCGGGCATGTCAGCCAGAACAGCCTGCGCGCCAACATTGGCGTGGTCACTCAGGATACCTCGCTGCTGCATCGCTCCGTGCGCGACAACATCCGCTATGGTCTTCCCGAGGCCAGCGATGAGCAGGTCATCGCGGCGGCCCGGCGCGCAGAGGCCTGGGAGTTTATCGAAGATCTGGAAGATGCGTCGGGACGACAGGGACTGGATACCCATGTCGGCGAGCGTGGCGTAAAGCTGTCTGGCGGCCAGCGTCAACGCATCGCTATCGCTAGGGTGATGCTCAAGGACGCACCTATCCTGGTACTGGATGAGGCGACCAGCGCGCTGGATTCGGAGATCGAAGCTGCCATCCAGGATAGCCTTTACCGCCTGATGGAGGGCAAGACAGTTATTGCCATCGCGCATCGTCTGTCGACCATCGCCGCCATGGACAGACTGGTGGTCATCGATGACGGGCAGATTGTCGAACAGGGCACGCATGCTGATCTGCTGGCTGCCAATGGTTTGTACTCACGCCTTTGGGCGCATCAGAGCGGCGGGTTCCTGCCCGAATCGCTGGATGCGATCCCGGCCTGATCAGATGGCAAGCAGCCGAAAACCTTCCATCTCTGCGGCCTGACCAAGCCGTTGATCCAGGCAGACAAAACCCTGACCCTCGGGTTGATCTTCAAACAGCACCAAGGCCGCGGCGAGCTGCCCCGCATCTGCGGCTCTCAAAGGATAACGGGCGAGCAGGCGATTGGCCTGGCGCCTAACCGCCAGGGTATCGGTAATTTCATCCCACTGCCCGGCCAGCAGAGATAGTCGAGTCAGCACATCCCGGCGATCTGCCTGGTTCAATCGAGACTCCCGGAATCGTCTCTCAACGGCGCTGGTAATCTCTACCGCCGACCAGGCCCAAGTCACAATCATGGGGTCGTCTTCAAGCCAATGCTGGACTTGCGGACTTGTCGGCTCGCTGACCAGTAATGGGACCAGCGCCGAAGCATCCCAGTACTTCAAAGACGATCTGCCCGATCGTCGTCCAGGGCATGACCCAAATCGACCGAGATCGCCAGAGGCTCCAGGCGACAATCCATGCCCGACCCTGGGCGAAGGATCCCGGACGTAATCAGTCGCTGTCGACGCTGATGATCGGCGTCGTTCTCTTCAACCCGATCAGCGTCCAGCGATACCAGCCGAGCGACCGGCTTGCCGCGATCCAGAACCTGAACTTCCCCACCTTGGCGGACTTCTCGAAGGTAGGCTGACAGTCGGGCTTTCAGTTCGGATACAGATGCCGTGCTCATACTTGACTATGATAGTCAGATTAAAACAACCAGGCAAGTCTTTACTTGCACAGTACACTGGCAGGGCAAAGGATCCCAGCATGGCTTCGAGATGAACCAGATCAGAATGCGCGACCGAGTAGAGATCCACTTTCGAAAGCAAGTTGCCTTGGTGACTTTGGCCCGCCCCGACAAGTACAACGGTCTGGACATGGCGATGATGCAGGCCTTGGATGAAACAGCGAGGCTGCTAAAAAAGCGGCGCGAGATCAGAGCGGTAATTCTTCATGGGCAGGGGCCTGCGTTCTGCGCCGGGCTGGACTTTGCCAGCGTGCTGCGACACCCTGGAAAGTTGATTGCTGGCTTTCTGCCGTGGTGGCGCAAGACCAATTTGTTCCAGCGCCTGTGCCTGACCTGGCGCGATCTGGACGTGCCGGTGATTGCCGTCACCCACGGCTACTGTTTTGGGGGTGGCCTTCAGCTGGCATTGGGCTGCGACTTCCGGATCAGCGCGCCAGACTGCCAGTTCTCGATCAAGGAAATCGAATGGGGCCTGATCCCCGACATGGGCGCCAGCGTCACCCTGCGAGAACTGCTCTCGGCCGACCAGGCGCTGGAGCTGACCCTGACCGGCCGCCAGTTCAACGCTCAAGAAGCGCTGGACAAACACCTGATCACGCGCATCGACGATGACCCGCTTAACGCCGCCCTGGCCCTGGCCGAAACCATCAGCGCCCACTCACCGGATGCGGTGGCTGCGGCCAAACGCCTGTTTCAGCGGACCCGGGTCCTGTCTGAACGCCGCGCCCTGCGGCGCGAGCGCTGGCTGCAGCTGAAAGTCCTGCTGGGCAGCAACCAGCGCGAGGCGATGAAAGCGCGGATGGAGAAACGGGAGCCGCGGTTCAAGTCGCGCTAGGACTGAAGCTCCAATTTGACTCTCCGATTCATCCGCCCCTTCTTCTCGATCTTTCCTACCCGCACCGGCCCAATTTCGCCGGTTCGCTTGACGTGCGTGCCACCGCACGGTTGTAAGTCGACGCCGGGAATTTCGAGCAGGCGGATGCGGCCGGCACCGCGAGGCGGTTGGACGGACAAGGTCTTGACCAGTTCGGGCTGGGCGTCGAGTTCTTGGTCGGTGATCCAGCGTTCGCCGACTGAATGGTCTTCGCTGATCAGGCGGTTGAGCTCGGCCTCGACTTCGGCCTTGTCGGGGGCGTCGGGGAGGTCAAAATCCAGGCGGCCGGAACCGTCACTGACCTGGCCGCCGGTGACCGGATAGGGCAGCACAGCCGAGAGCAGGTGCAGGCAGGTGTGCATGCGCATCAGGCGGTGGCGGCGGTCGAAGTCGATTTCGGCAGTGACTTCTATGCCGGGCTCAGGGGCGATTGCGTCTCCGGCCAGCACGTGGACAATGCGGTCATCCGGATCGGCCACGGTGTCGACCACCTCGGCACTGCCGCCATCCCAGAAAAGCCGGCCGGTATCGCCAGGCTGACCCCCGCCGACGGGATAGAATACGGAGGCATCCAGAATCACACCGCGCTCGCTCAGGGCCAGAACCGTGGCCGGGCACTGGCGGCGGTAAGCATCGTCGATATAGAGGCGCTCGGTCATAACCAGATACAGCCTGACGGGGCGGAGCTATGTGCAAAGCCTATGGTATGCATGAGAACAATCAATTTCAGTTATCAAAGACCAGCTCATATACTAGGTCAACATTTTAGGGTAGGTGCAGATTTCTAACCCGCTCCCGCCCCGTTTTTCGCAACACATTAGCCTTTAGGAGGGTTTATGGATCAGGTAGCAAAATGTCCCGTTATGCACGGCAGCCGCACGCGTTTGGGCGGCGGCGGTGGTGGTCCCAGTGATTGGTGGCCCGACCAGCTCAATCTTCGGATTCTGCATCAGCACACCCCGGCAGCCAACCCGCTGGGAGAAGACTTCGACTATGCCGAAGAGTTCAAGAAGCTCGACCTGAAGGCGCTCAAGAAAGATCTGGCCGACATCATGACCGACTCCAAGGAATGGTGGCCGGCAGACTACGGCAACTATGGCCCGTTCATGGTGCGCATGGCCTGGCACGCCGCCGGCACTTATCGCACCGCCGATGGTCGCGGAGGCGCGTCTTCCGGTGAGCAGCGTTTTGCCCCAACCAACAGCTGGCCGGACAACGCCAACCTCGACAAGGCCCGCCGCCTGCTGTGGCCGGTCAAGCAGAAGTACGGCAACCAGATTTCATGGGCTGACCTGTTCATCCTGGCCGGCAACGTGGCCATGGAAAACATGGGCTTCAAGACTTTCGGCTTCGGCGGCGGTCGCGCCGACATCTGGTCGCCGGAAGAAGACGTCTACTGGGGTGCTGAACAGGAATGGTTGGGCAACAATCGCTACAGCGGCGAGCGTGATCTGGCCAACCCGCTGGCCGCGGTTCAGATGGGTCTGATTTACGTCAACCCCGAAGGCCCGGACGGCAATCCGGATCCCAAGGCCTCGGCCAGGGATATCCGCGAAACCTTCGCCCGCATGGCCATGAACGACTATGAAACCGTCGCCCTTACCGCTGGTGGCCATACCTTCGGCAAGTGCCATGGCGCCGGTGATGCCGCACACGTCGGCCCCGAGCCGGAAGCTGCAGCGATCGAGAAGATGGGCCTAGGCTGGGAAAGCAGCTACGGCTCCGGCAAAGGCAGCGACACGATCACCAGCGGTATCGAAGGTGCATGGACGCCGAATCCGACCCAATGGAACATGGACTACTTCAAGGTCCTGTTCAAGTACGACTGGGAACTGACCAAGAGCCCGGCCGGCGCCTACCAATGGGTGCCCAAGGACCTTGCCGAAGAAGACCATGCGCCGGACGCCGAAGATGCGTCGAAGAAGGTCGGCATCATGATGACCACCGCTGACATGGCGATGCGCGAAGATCCCGAGTACCGCAAGGTCTCCGAGCACTTCCTCAACAATCCGGAAGAATTCGCCGACGCCTACGCCCGCGCCTGGTTCAAGCTGACCCACCGCGACATGGGCCCGAAAGCGCGCTATCTCGGTGAAGAGGTGCCGCAAGAAGATTTGATCTGGCAGGATCCAGTGCCGGCGGTCGATCATGAACTGATCAGCAACGGCGACGTCTCCGCGCTCAAGGGCAAGATCCTCGATACCGGTCTGTCGGTCTCTGATCTGGTCTTTGTCGCCTGGTCATCGGCTGCCACCTTCCGCAACTCCGACAAGCGCGGTGGTGCCAACGGTGCCCGTATCCGCTTGGCCCCCCAGAAAGATTGGGACGCCAACGAGCCCGAGCGCCTCGCCAAGGTGCTGAGTGCCCTGGAAGGTGTCCAGAAGGACTTCAACGATGCCCAGACCGGCAACAAGAAAGTCTCTCTGGCAGACCTGATCGTACTTGCCGGCAACGCAGCCGTCGAAAAGGCCGCGCAGGCTGGCGGTCACGACATCACCGTGCCGTTCTACCCGGGCCGCACTGATGCGACCGAAGAGCAGACGGATGCCGAGTCCTTTGACCCGATGAAGCCCGAAGCCGACGGTTTCCGCAACTACCGGCGCACCAGCTTCACCGTTGCTGATGAGGAAATGCTGGTCGACCGTGCCCAGCTGCTGGGTCTGTCCGCGCCGGAAATGACCGTTCTGGTCGGCGGCATGCG
>CAZIMY010000069.1:0-13745 GCA_964540315.1 uncultured Wenzhouxiangella sp. | reverse complement strand
TTGGCGATGTCAGGCTGGGACCGGGTGGCATGGAGATGGCCCATCCGCAGTGTCAGTCGCTGCCCGAAGAATCTTCTCTTCCGCTGCCAGAGGCGCTCACCCCCGTCTATCCGACAACCCAGGGGATGGGCCAGGCGCGATTATCCAAGCTGATCGCCCAGGCCCTCCAGCGGATGCTTGACGGCAAGCTGCCACTGTTCGAGCTTTTGCCTTCGGATCAGGCAACGATTTCTCTGCGCAACGCGCTCAAGGTCATCCACGCGCCCGGTCCAAACGAAGACCTAACGGCCCTGACGGAGGGCCACCACCCGGCGGTTCAACGTCTGGCAATTGAAGAGTTGCTGGCTCACCACCTGGCCCTTGCCCGGGTCAACCGGGCCCGTTCTCAGCAGCAGGCACCGTTACTGGAAGATCCGACGGACCGTGTCGGACAGCTGATCTCGATATTGCCCTTTACGCCTACCCGGGCCCAGATTCGCGTCATTGACGAGATTCGCGCAGACCTCGCCCGCCAACGACCCATGCGCAGGCTTTTACAAGGCGATGTTGGATCAGGCAAGACACTGGTCGCGGCCACGGCCATGGTCATCGCCACAGCCGCCAAGCAGCAAGCGGCCATCGTCGCACCGACCGAGATTCTGGCAGAGCAGCACTACCGAACATTAAGCGAGTACTTGCGCCCTTTGGGCATCGAGATCGTCTGGTTGGCCGGAAAAGTGAAGGGCCGCGCTCGGGCCGAAGCGCTTGAGCGCCTGGTCGGCGATGCGTCTGTGGCTGTAGGCACGCATGCTCTGTTCCAGAAGGGCGTCGAGTTCCGCGATCTTGGTCTGATCATCGTGGACGAACAGCACCGGTTTGGTGTCCATCAGCGTCTGGCTCTGGCCGAGAAAGGTCGCAAGGGCAATCAGCAACCCCATCAACTGGTCATGACCGCAACACCCATTCCGCGCACGCTCGCGATGACAGCCTACGCGGGGCTGGACGTATCGGTGATCGACGAATTACCGCCCGGGCGCAAGCCCGTCACCACCGTCGCAGCCAGCCAGCAGCGCCGGGGCGAGGTCATCGAACGGCTGGTGCGCGCCTTGAAGGAAGGTCGCCAGGCCTACTGGGTCTGCCCATTGATCGAAGAATCGGAAGTGCTCGAAGCCGAAGCTGCCGAAACACGCTCTTCCGAACTCGCCAAACAGCTGACTGAATTTCAGGTTGGCCTGATTCACGGGCGCATGAAGCCGGCCGACAAGCAGGCCGTAATGGCTCGATTCAGCGCCGGCGACATTGATCTCCTTGTCGCAACCACGGTCATCGAGGTAGGTGTCGACGTCTCCAACGCAAGCCTGATGATTATTGAAAACGCCGAACGCCTCGGCTTGAGCCAGCTGCATCAGCTCAGAGGCCGGGTGGGACGCGGCAGCGACCAGGCCGCCTGCGTCCTCCTCTATAAGCCCCCGCTGGGCGAAACCGCGCGCGCCCGACTCGAGGTCATGCGCGAGACGACTGACGGCTTTGTGATCGCCGAAAAAGATCTGGAACTGCGCGGGCCGGGCGAAGTCCTGGGCACCCGCCAGACCGGCATGCTGCGATTCAGGATTGCAGATTTGGCCCGCGACGAGCCCCTGCTTGACCGCATTGAAAGTCTCGCCAAGGACATCGATTCCACCCAGGCCGATGCGCTCATCGAACGCTGGATCGGCGCGGCGGAACAGTTGGTCGACGTTTAACTCCGCTGTTTCGAACCGAAAAGGCAGGGTCACCTTCCCCGAGCGGGGACCTTCACAACCGGCGGCAGGGTTTGATGCAGTGCGTCATGCGCCTGTGAGATACTTCAATGCCAGCGATCCAAATCGGGCCTCCGCCCGGCATCAGAATCGCAGTACTTCAACACGCTTTTTAAGGAGACCCAGGTGACCGACCGCAAATTGACCCTAACTGATGATTCTTCCGGAAAAACCCTGGATCTCCCCATCATTTCCGGTAGCGAAGGTGACCCGACCGTCGACATTACCCGCCTCAATCCGGAGATGGGTTATTTCACCTATGACCCGGGATACGGCACGACCGCAAACTGCAAAAGCGACATCACTTTCATCGACGGTGGCGCGGGCATTCTGCGCTACCGTGGATACCCGATAGAGCAGCTGGCAGAACACTCAAGCTTTCTGGAAGTCTCCTACCTGCTGCTGTACGGTGAGTTGCCTTCGAAGACCGAATTTGAGGATTTCGAACGCAACATCACTTATCACACGATGGTCCATGAGCAGGTCAATACCTTCATTCATGGTTTCCATTACGACGCCCACCCGATGGCCATATTGTCAGGCGTGATTGCGTCGATGGCGGGCTTCTACCAGCAAAATCTCGACGTCAATGATCCCGAACACCGGGACCTGGCCGCCAAGCGCATGATCGCCAAGATGCCGACCGTTGCCGCGGCTGCTTACCGACACTACATGGGATGGCCAAGCGCTTACCCGCGCAATTCACTCAACTATCCGGAAAATTTCCTGCACATGATGTATTCGGTGCCGGCCGAGGCCTACGAGATCAACCCGGTCGCGGCCAAAGCACTGGATTTGCTATTTATCCTGCACGCCGACCACGAACAGAATGCATCGACATCCACGGTAAGACTGGTGGGTTCTACCGGCGCCAACCCCTACGCCTGCGTTGCCGCCGGCATCGCTGCTCTCTGGGGACCCGCGCACGGCGGTGCCAACGAAGCCGTGCTTCGGATGCTCAACGAAATCGGTGATGTCAGCCGGGTAGGCGAATACATAGAAAAAGCCAAGGACAAGGACGATCCATTCCGGCTGATGGGTTTTGGCCACCGGGTCTACAAGAACTTCGATCCGCGCGCCCGCATCATCCGCAAAGCCTGTCACGATGTGCTGGACGACCTCGGCCAGACCGATCCGCTGCTCGATCTGGCAATGGAACTTGAGAAAATCGCGCTGGAAGATGACTACTTTGTCGAGCGCAAGCTCTATCCCAACGTGGACTTCTACTCCGGCATCATCTACAAGGCGCTGGGGATTCCGACCACCATGTTCACACCCATGTTCGCCATCGGACGGACAGTAGGCTGGGTCGCCCAGTGGTTGGAGCAATCAGCGACGCCCCATCGAATCGGACGTCCTCGACAGATTTACACCGGCTACAGGGCACGCGATTACGTCTCTCTGGAGCAACGTGGTTAAGCGCTGATCGTCGTTTTACATGTTCAGTAGGCGCCCGCCGTCGACCGCCAGAATCTGGCCGGTGACGTAGGGCGCATCCAATGCCAGAAACTCAACCGCGCCCGCAATATCCGAAGGTTGACCCTGGCGCTGAAGCGGCACCTTTTCCAAAATTGCCTTTTGCGCCTCGTCACCGGCTTCGGCCTCCCCCTCCGGCCAGAGAATGGACCCCGGCGCCACGGCATTGACCCGAATCATCGGCGCCAGATCCTTGGCCAGTGCCTTGGTCTGCATCACCAGCGCCGCCTTGGCCATGGAATAGATGTTGTTGTCCTTAAGCGGAACCAGACCGTGGATATCAACCAGATTGACAATAGCGCCGGGCCGGCGGGCCAGTTCCGGGGCACAGGTGCGACTGAGGAAAAACGGCCCCCGGGTGTTGCTCGCAAACAGGTTGTCCCAGTGGTCTTGGGTGGCCTGCTTGACGGGGGTGGGATAGAAAGCCGAGGCGTTGTTGATGAGCACATCAATACGGCCAAAGTTTGTCAAAGCGGCGTCGTGAATGATATGCGGCGCTTGCGGGTCAGCCAAGTCCGCCTGCACGGTCACGGCTGAGCCAGCGCGCTGGGCGTTGAGCTCATCAGCCAAGGCTTGCGCATCCGATTGCGAGCCTCTGTAGTGCAGACAGACACGCAAGCCCCGACGATGGAAATGCCGGGCGATTTCTGCGCCGATGCGGCGAGCGCCGCCGGTAATGATGGCGCAGGGCGGTTGACTGGAAAATTCTGGCACGAGGAACAGTCCCTGTTTAATCGCGTATTGAAACAGTCTACGCGTCAACTCCGGATCAGCACGTCAGGATGGCCCGGGTCGCTACAATCTAGGCCTTTACCTCTGCCCAAGCATTCCAAAGACCGTGAATCCCACCCCTGATGGCCTGCAGCTTCCTGAACCCCCTGCCGAACTCCGCGACCTGAGTCAGCGTCTGGGCGAGCGGATCGCCGAGGAAATTCGCAGCTCCGGTCCGATGACCTTTGATCGCTACATGGCCATGGCCCTGTACGAGCCGGGGCTGGGCTACTACGTCAATGGGCTGCATAAATTTGGCGATGCCGGTGATTTTGTCACTTCACCGGAACAAGGCGGACTGTTCGCCACCGCCGTCGCCGCTCAAATCGACGAAATTGCTGATCTTTTGGATGGCAGCTATACCATTATGGAGCCCGGCGCCGGGTCTGGAGCGCTGGCAAGAGACCTCCTCAAGCACCTCAAGACTCCGCCGAGCCGGTATCTGATTCTTGAACCCAGCGCTGCACTGCGCCAAGTGCAGTACGAAACCCTGGCGGCATTGCCCAGCGAACTCAGCAGCCGCATCGAATGGCTCGATGAACCGCCCGAACAAGCGTTTCGGGGCGTGATCCTTGCCAATGAAGTGGTCGACGCACTGCCGGTCTGCCTATTCAGAACCACCGACGAAGGTTTGGCTGAAAGATGCGTCGACATCGGACCATCACGCCTTATCTGGGCTGACGCGCCGCCCGGAAAGCGTCTGAAAACAGCGCTTGAGCGGCTGGAAGCGTCACTCGGCGCAAGCTTGCCGCCCGACTACATCAGCGAAATCTGTCTTGATCTGCCCGGCTGGCTCAGAACCATCTCGGACTCATTGGCCGAAGGCGTTGTGCTGTTGTTCGACTACGGCTACCCCAGCCGTGAGTACTACCTGCCGGAACGTTCGCGCGGAACGCTGGTCTGCCACTACCGCCATCGGGCTCACTTTGACCCCTTTGTCTGGCCCGGATTGAACGACGTATCGGCCTTTGTTGATTTCAGCGCAGTGGCCCATGGCGCTTTGGCGTGCGGTCTGGAGGTGGCGGGATTTACCACCCAGGCGGATTTCATGCTGGGCCTTGGTGCACATCGATGGATTGAACAGACGCAAGACGAGCATCAGCGTATGCGGCTGGCCGGTGAACTCAAGCGCCTCATCATGCCCGGTGAAATGGGTGAGAAATTCAAGCTTCTGGCCTTGGCCCGAGCGTTCAATGCCCCGTTGGGCGGCCTATCCGAATCAAACCGCTCAGACCGGCTGGGCGCTGAGGTCCACGAGCGGCGACTAGACTGAGCGCTCTAACTCTCAGGACTATGCTTTGTCGTGAGATAAACTATTGCTGCAGTTTACAAATCCGGTATTTATGGCCAAGACTTACGACTACATCATCATCGGCGCAGGCTCGGCCGGCTGCGTCCTGGCTCACCGCCTCAGCGCCGATCCAAAATGCCGGGTTTTGTTGCTGGAAGCCGGCCCGCGCGACTGGAATCCCTTCATCCATATGCCGGCGGGTTTGGCCAAGCTGGTCAACTTCACGTCATTGAACTGGAATTACCAGACCGAGCCCGAGCCGCAGCTCAACAACCGTCGACTTTACTGGCCACGGGGGCGGGTGCTTGGCGGCTCCAGCTCCATCAACGCGATGTGCTTCATCAGGGGCCATCGAACTGATTACGATGACTGGGAGCGTGCCGGCAACCCGGGCTGGGGCTGGGACGATGTCCTCCCCTATTTCATGCGCTCGCAGAACCAGTCACGCGGCGCCTCGGACCTGCACGGGGTCGGCGGGCCTTTGAGCGTCGAAGACCTGTCTTACTTCAATCCCTTGAGCGAAATCTTCATCCAGTCCGCAGAACAGGCCGGATTTGCCGTCAACCGGGATTTCAATGGCCCTGGCCAACGCGGGTTCGGTCTTTATCAGGTCACCCAAAAAGGCGGCCGACGTTGTTCGACTGCTGTTGGCTACCTGCGCCCGGCACGCTCGCGTCCCAACCTCACCGTGCGTACCGGCGCGCTCACGCTCAAGCTCGAGTTTCAGGGTAACCGCGCGACCGGCGTTCGCTATCAGCGTCACGGCATCAGCCATCTGGCCCACGCCAGCAGCGAGGTTTTGCTGGCCGGCGGTGCAATCAATTCGCCACAACTTCTGATGCTGTCTGGCGTCGGGCCTGCTGCTGAACTGGAGCGCGCCGGCATCAAAGTCCGGCATGAGCTACCGGGTGTGGGGTCCAACCTCCAGGATCATCTGGATATCTGCACTCTGACTCGGTGCTCCCAGCCGATTACCTATGATCAGCTCAGTGAAATACGGGTCGGCCTGAAGTATTTTCTGTACCACGAGGGTGAGGGCACTTCCAATATTGCTGAAGCGGGCGGCTTTCTTGTCAGCGGACGCGGCAGCACCGACCGCCCGGACATTCAAATGCACTTTGTCCCGGCGCTACTTGATGACCATGGCAGAAACCGCCTGCCCGGTGATGGCTACACGCTTCATGCCTGTCCATTGAGGCCCGCCAGTCGCGGCCGTATTGGTCTGCACTCAAGCGATCCCAGCCAGGCGCCGGCAATACATCCCAACTACCTGAGCGATCCTGAAGACCTTGAAATGATGCTGGAATGCGTTCGACTGTCGCGCGAAATTCTCACTCAACCGGCCTTCAAGCCATTCCGCGGACACGAAATTTTTCCGGGCAACGAAGTCAGCAGTCGAGCAGGGATCGTGGACTTCATTCGCGCCAAGGCAGAGTCGATATACCATCCAGTCGGCACCTGCCGAATGGGCCAAGACAAGCATGCGGTTGTTGACCCTCAGCTGCGCGTACACGGTGTGGAAGGACTGCGCGTGATTGATGCCTCCATCATGCCAACGCTGGTTGGCGGCAACACCAATGCGCCCACCGTGATGATTGCGGAGAAGGCTTCGGATTTGATCCTGGGTAAAGCCGGAACGGTTCCAGCCGATCGAACCGCAGAGGCTGCCTGAAAACCGGTGGCGATCCCCGGGTACCGTCCCGCCCATCAGCTCTCGTGAACCTGCTGTTCGCGACCGCCCCTCGCGGTCTGGAACAACTGCTTGCTGAAGAGCTGAGCGCCCTTGGTTTGGAAGGCGTGCGGGTCAGGCGCGGTGGCGTGGAATTCTCGGCTGCGCTGACCGGTGCCTACCGGGCCTGCCTATGGTCGCGGTTGGCCAATCGAATCCTTCTGCCTGTCGACCAGTTTGACGCTGGAGACGACCAGGGCCTGTATGACGGTATCAGCAAGATCGACTGGTCTGCCCATCTCGGTGCTGAAAACACGATGGCCGTAGCCTTTACCGGCGTGCGGGCCGCAGTCAACCACAGCCGCTTTGCCGAGCAGCGGATCAAAGATGCAGTCGTTGACCAGATTCGCGAACGCAGTGGCAGCCGGCCCTCCGTGGATACGCAGGCTCCCGACCTGCGCATCAATGTCCACATGGTGGGGCAGGCAACAACGGTGTCCATTGATTTGTCCGGCGACAGCCTGCACCGACGAGGCTATCGTCAACAAGCCAGGATCGCGCCCTTGAAGGAAAATCTCGCCGCAGCCATGCTGGTGCGCGCTGGTTGGCGACAAATCGCATCCAGGGGCGGCGGATTCGTCGATCCGATGTGCGGGTCGGGGACTTTGCTCATCGAAGCGGCCTGGATGGCGGCCGACGTGGCTCCAGGGCTGCTGCGCACGCGGTTCGGGTTTTTCGGCTGGCGGGGCCATGACGACTCCTCGTGGAAAACGCTGGTTGAGGAGGCCCTGGAACGCCAGGAACTCGGGATGCGTCAAATGCCTGAAATCAAGGGTTTTGATCAGGAAGCGGCGTCAGTCTCCGCCAGCCTGCTTCATCTCCGCGAAACCGGCCTGTCCGACCGCATAGAGGTGGAAGAACGGGAGATTTCTGAAGCGAGGCCGCCCGCCAGAGCCGCGGCCGGTCTGGTGGCGACCAATCCGCCATACGGCGAACGCCTGGCCGAACGGCACGAACTGGTACCGCTGTATTTTCGCCTCGGAGAAACCCTGAAGCGCCATTTTCCCGGCTGGTGCGCCATGGTTCTCAATGGCGCTGACGGCCGACTGGGCCTGAAGCCTGAGCAAAGCTGGCAGTTCTTCAACGGCCCTCTCGAATGTCGCCTCGAAAGATTTGAAATTGGGCTCCAGCGCGACCCGGACGGCAGCCAAAGTGCGCCCGACCTGGTCAACCGGATCTCGAAAAACCAGCGTCATCTGGCCCGCTGGCTGCGGCGTGAAAACATCAGCTGCTACCGGCTCTACGATGCTGATATTCCCGAATATGCGCTGGCCGTCGACGTCTATCAATCCACCCAAGGGCGCTGGCTGCACGTGCAGGAATACGCGCCGCCGGACACCATTGACCCGACTCGGGCCCAGAGCAGACTGCGGGCCGCGCTGAGCGCCCTGCCAAAAGCGCTGGAGATCAATCCTCAGCATTTGATCTTCAAAGTGCGCGAGCGCCAGCGCGGCGAAAAGCAGTATCGCCGTCAAGCCGAACAGGAAGAATGTCTGGAAGTTCGAGAAGGCCCATGCCGACTGCTGGTCAACCTGACCGACTACCTCGATACCGGACTGTTTCTGGATCATCGCCCGGTCCGGCAGTGGATCGGCGAAAACGCCCGCGGCAAGGAATTCCTCAACCTGTTCTGCTATACGGGTGCCGCTACCGTTCATGCCGGTCTGGGCGGTGCAGCAAGCACCACCAGCGTAGACTTGTCGGCCACCTATCTGGACTGGACGCGCAGCAACCTGAACCTCAACCAGCTCAACAGCCCGATTCACAAGCTGGTTCGTGCCGACTGCCTTCAGTGGATTAGAGACTGTAACCAGCGATACGACCTGATCTTTCTTGACCCGCCGAGTTTTTCCAACTCGAAGCGCATGGACGACACCCTGGACATCCAGCGAGACCACGCGGCGCTGATCACCGAGACCATGCACCTGCTCAAGCCCGGGGGCACGCTGATTTTTTCGACCAACCTCCGACGCTTCCGTCTGGATCCGTCGCTGGCCGAGCGGTATGTCGTCAACGACCGCACCCGCTGGTCCATCCCGAAGGATTTCGAGCGCAACCAGCGAATTCATCAGTGCTGGTTCGTTCAACGACGAACGGAAGTCGGCTGAAGGCGGCGCAAGTCTCATTCATTAACCGACAGCGTCGGCCGACTAGATTCAGCTTAGGTCAGAACGATAGCGCCGTGAGCAGGGCACCAGGACACCGCTGCTCAGCTTGAGCCGCGCCTCACCACCCTCCAGCGGCTCAATTTCGGCAATCTGATCGATGCGAACCAGGTAACTGCGGTGCACGCGGCGAAAGCACTCGGGGTCCAGTCGCTCCAGCAGGCCCTTCATCGTGCTGCGCAACGGGTACTCGCGCCCGCCAACGACCAGATTGACGTAATTGCCCGCAGCCTGGGCGTACTCGATCTGCGCGGCCGGGACCAGAAATTCCCGGCCCAGCATCTTGACCAGGAAACGATCGGGATAGGCTGGTTCATCGACACTCGACCCTTCGCACTGCCCGTCCGGCGGCGCATCCAGCCAGCGCGCCTCACCGTTCAAGCGCCGCACAATCCATCGATATCCCTCGATGAACAGCACGATACCGACATAAGTGCGGCCGTCCTTGAGATACTCGTAGAACAACTCACTCGGCCAGTGTCCGAAGTTGTAGTTGCCGCCAGCTAACCCATAGGCCAACTCGCGCATCGCGACCATCATCATCACGTGGGCCAGGGAGAAGACCATGCTGGCCAGCGCGTGGCCGGCCAGCCAGCGAAAGGGGCGCTGCCAGTTCCAGGTCCACCGTCGCGTAAACACCACCACGGGCCAGACCAGCAGCAGAAACGACAGCGCGCTTGAACACTCCCATACCACCGGTTCCCAGCTGGCCGTAGCATCCGCGGCCTCGATTTCGAGCACGCGCACCACGCTGTTGGCCACGCCGTTGACCAGATACAGCACAATCCAGAAGCCCCACTCAAAGCCGCGGCGGCGGGGCTTATACCAAGGCCACAGCGCCGGAGTATCAATCGCCATCGCACGATGGTACCGGACGTTTATCCCGGGGTTGCCGCCACTTATCCCTGCCCGGCCGCAGCTGGTCCCAAAGCGCTTGTACGGGCGCGTCCGTCCCACGAAGATCGCTCCAAATCCAGCGATATCCACAATATGATCGAACCAAGCCCAGGCGAACGACGCCACGACATCGACGCACTCCGTGTCGGGGCCTTCGGACTACTGATCCTGTATCACGTCGGCATGGTCTATGTCGCTGACTGGGGCTTCCACATCAAGAGCCCGGCCGCTTCGGACTGGCTGCAATGGCCCATGGTGGGACTGAACCGATGGCGAATGCCATTGATCTTTCTGATCTCGGGGATTGCGCTGGGTCTCGGCAGCGGTGCCAGCCGGCCAGCAAGGCTGGCGATTCGCCGCTCGAGTCTGCTGCTGGTACCGCTGATCTTCGGCATGCTCGTCATCGTGCCCATTCAGGCCTGGGTGGAAGCCCGCGCCAACGGCGCATTCGGGGCTGGCTTCGGCAGCTTCCTGCTGCGCTATTGGCAGCTGCAGCCCTGGCCCGACGGTGGTTTTGCGGGTGCTGAGTTCGGCGTGACCTGGAACCACCTGTGGTATCTGGCCTATCTGTGGGCCTACACAATGATTCTGGCAACCGGTCTCGTCCTCTTGCGGTTTGGCCCGAGATCCACTCAAGGCTGTCGGCCCGGTCGCCTGGCGCTGGCAGCGCTTTTGCTGCTGCCGGCGGGCTGGTGGTTCGTGGTCCTGTATTTCCTGGAGCCGCGCTTTGGCGATACCAAGGCACTGACCGACGACTGGGCCCAGCACGCGAAGTACCTGCCCGTTTTCCTTTTCGGGTTCTGGCTTTCGCGACGACGCGCCGTGTGGGATGCCTTGCGCAAGCACCGCTGCCTGACGCTGCTGCTTGCCCTGACCGGGCTGAGTCTCTACATGGCCCTGCGCGTGGCCGGCCAAGTCCTGCCTGCAGAAGATATCGCCACGCTGCCGGAGCTGAACTGGCGGGCCATCTCTGATGGTGCCCATGCACTGTATGCCTGGAACGCAATGCTGGCCTTGCTCGGCTATGCCGCTGCGTGGCTGAACCGACCCCGGCGCTGGATGCCCTATGCAAACCGGGCCGTCTATCCCTGGTACATCCTGCACCAGAGCCTGATCGTGCCACTGGCTGCGCTGCTCATCCCGCTGGCGCTTCCCGGCCCGCTCGAGGCCACGCTGGTTCTGGGCGGCACGGTCGTCGGCTGCGCGCTTCTTCATCACTTTGTCGTGCTGCGCTTCCGCTGGCTGCAGCCCTTATTCGGCGTCAGGATCAGCCCGAATCCGGCGGCCACTGCAACCCGACGCAAGATCTGACAATCAAGCGCCATACTGCCCAACAAGGTGATGTTGCTGAAAACTTGGAGTTGATCCGGCACCAAGCATCCTGAATACTGCACCGCATGAACTCTTCGACAACATCCCAGAAAGAAGCGCCAGCGTTCTCTATCCAGTTTTCCCGGCACTTCGAAAGCTGGCTGGCCGGTTTCAACGCCAGCATTGCGTTTACCACTTATCAGGCCGGCAAGGTCTTCATGCTGGGAATGGGCGATTCCGGTATCAGCGTGGCCGAGCGCACCTACGCGCGCTGCATGGGGCTGGCAGCCCGGGCCGATCGGCTGTACCTGGCCAGCCTGTACCAGCTCTGGCGGTTTAATAATGTGCTTGAGGCCAACGAGTCGTATCAGGGTTACGACCGCCTGTTCATTCCACATCTGGGCTGGACCACCGGGGATGTCGATGCCCATGACATCGGCATCGATGCTGACGGGCAGCCGGTCTTCGTCAACACCTTGTTCAGCTGCCTGGCCAAACCCTCGGTCAAGGCCAATTTCGAGGTCTGCTGGAAACCGCCGTTCATCAGCCGCCTGGCGCCGGAAGACCGTTGCCATCTCAACGGGCTGGCCATGCACGGGGGCGAGCCGGGCTGGGTCACCATGATCAGCGCCAGCGACGTGGCCGAAGGCTGGCGCGATCATCGCCAGCATGGTGGCCTGGTGATGGACGTTCGCAGCAATGAAGTCATCTGCGAAGGCCTGTCGATGCCGCATTCTCCTCGCTGGTACAAGGGCAGGCTATGGCTGCTGAATTCCGGGACCGGCGAGCTCGGCCACGTTGACTTGGCATCCGGCCGCTTCGAACCGCTGTGTTTTCTGCCTGGCTATGCACGCGGGCTGGCTTTCCATGGCCGCTATGCGCTGGTCGGCCTGTCCAAGGCCCGCAACCAGTCGTTCAGTGGTTTGAAGCTGGATGAAGAACTGCAAAACCGCAATGCCGAGGCGCGCTGCGGCATCGTCGTGGTGGATCTGCAAACCGGCGATCTGCTGCATCACATGCGCATCGAGGGCGTGGTCGAAGAGCTCTTTGATGTCACCGTCATCCCCGGCGCCATTCGCCCGATGCTGCTGGGCTTCAAGACCGATGAAATCAAGCGCATGGTGCGCTTTGACGAAGGTTGAACGCGGTCTTTATGTGAAGCCTCTGGGATTCCGCCCATGTACTCTTCCCGCTAGGTGGTTTTGCACGCTCGAGCTGTCATCAAGATAGCGTCCTGATCGGGTCGCAGAACTCGGCAAGCCAAAAAGAGTAGGGACGTTGAGAAGGCAAGCATGATGTCGAAAAGCTTCAGCAAGGCTGGAACAAGCGTTCAACCCATGACCGTTGTGCCATCCCCGCCGCCCCAACCTCCCCCGCGCCGAACCGCCACCTACACGGCGATCCTGTGCGCGCTTAGCCTGGCCGGGGGCGAGGTCATGGCCACCGAGGTCGTGGACCTGGCGAATCTGGGCGCTGGTGGCTTGCGCTTCGACGGCATCGATGTCGATGACTTCTCGGGCCGTTCGGACTCCGTTCTGAACTAGCAGGTACGATTCATGCTTTTCCGTCGTATCAAAACTCACTTCAAGAAACAGGACTGGAGCGGCGTCGCACTCGACCTTCTTGTCGTAGTGGTTGGGGTGTTTCTCGGGCTACAGGCCGCAAACTGGAACGAGGAGCGAAACGACCGCGCCAGAGAAAAGAACGTTCTGGCAGCGCTCAGTGCCGATCTTGCCGAGACTCAGGAGCAACTGACGAGGCTGCTGGAAAACAACAGAGACGGAAGTCGCTCCCTGCGCACCCTCGTGGAACGTATTGACGGGAATGAAGGATCGATGCCACTCCAAGAGTTGGACAGGCACGTCTTTTTAGGCCTTTACCTTGTTCCCAACTTTGTTCCAACGAACTTTACCTATGAAGAGCTCCTCAATACCGGGCGGCTCGACGTGATCACGAACAGTGGTTTACGCCAGCGGCTGCAGCGCCTCTCGTCATCGACGGATCTGGTGAAAAAGCAGGCGGATGATCTGGTCGCGATGGCCTTTGATCACTCGGATCGATACCTGATCGAACACTACGATTTCCGCGGCATCGCGCCGCAACAGTCACCCACCTACGGCGTTGTTCTCGATTGGGTCGACCCCGATAGCAACCGGCGTTCGGTCGAGGGAATCGTCAATGATCCCGTATTTGTCAATCTGGCCCTCTACCGGGCTCGCCTCAATCAAGTGTTTAACCGCGACGCGGTCCGGCTGATCGAGGAGATGACGACGATACAGCAGATCATAGCCGTGGAGCTGAGCGAAGGCTGAGAAGACGTCGGCGGC
>CAZIMY010000068.1:0-13956 GCA_964540315.1 uncultured Wenzhouxiangella sp. | reverse complement strand
CAAAATCGGCCAGCTTCCGTGGTTCGCAACAAAGGGCCTTGCGCAGGAAATCGGGCAGGCCGTCCTGGCGGTAGGCGGGGTATGCCTCGCCACGAATCAGCGGTTCCAGATAGGCTCTGCAGGCCTCGGTGATGCCAAAACCACCATCAGCGATGAACTCGGCCGGAATCTTTTTCTCGCGATTGGCCACTTCTTCCAGCGGCACGGGCCGCACCCGCCACTGGTAGGGATCGTCGGATACCCGCTCAATGCCGGCCAGCACGCCGCTGTGGCCATCCAGAGCAAGCTCCACCGCCGCCCGGCCGACCTCCAGGGCATGCTCCAGATCGGTTTTCGAGGCGATATGACGCGCCGAGCGCTGCAGATAATCGCTGACCGCCCAGTGGTACTTGTAGCCCAAACGCTGTTTGACCCGTTCCGCGATGATCGGCGCGACACCGCCGAGCTGAGCATGGCCAAACGCATCCTGGCGGCCGGACTCGCTTAAAAACCTGCCGTCGGTGGTGCGCACGCCTTCAGACACCACAATCGTGCAATAGCCGTGACGATCGACAGCCTGCCGCACCGCTTCGATAAATCGGTCCTCGTCGAACGCCACCTCGGGCAACAGAATGACGTGCGGCGGATCGTCCGGGGCGCGCTGGGCCAGCCCTGCAGCGGCGGCAATCCAGCCGGCATGTCGACCCATGACTTCCAGAATAAAGACCTTTGTGGAGGTTGATGCCATGGACCGGACGTCCAGGCTGGCCTCCATGGTCGACACGGCCACATACTTGGCCACCGAGCCGAAGCCGGGCGAGTTGTCGGTGCCCTCCAGATCGTTATCGATGGTTTTCGGAATGGCAATGCACCGCACAGGCACACCCATTTCCTCGGCCATTTGCGAGACTTTCAGCGCGGTATCGGCAGAATCATTGCCGCCGTTGTAGAGAAAGACGCCAATATCGTGAGCCCGGAACACCTCGATCAGGCGTTCGTACTCGCGACGGTTTTCGTCCAGACCTTTGAGTTTGTAGCGGCAGGAGCCAAAAATGCCGCCGGGCGTGCCGGCCAGCCGAGCCAGGTCGTCTTCGCTGAGCTGTGCGGTATCGATCAGGTCTTCCTGCAGCACACCGAGAATGCCGTTCCGACCAGCGAGCACTCGGCCTGCCGATTCGGGACGAGCCCGTGCAGCCTCAATGACGCCGGCAGCCGAGGCGTTGATCACCGGTGTCACTCCGCCAGACTGGGCATACAGGATGTTTTTTTGACTCATGCGATTTGCTCCCTCAATGGGCGGGTTCGTTCGTCAAATAACTCGCCTCAGTCTAACGCTGGGACGACGCCGATTTGACACCCTCAAGCGGCGCGGGTACTTTTGCCGGCTGTAGATCATTAGCAAAGGTCAGGCACCGCCCACTATGCGTATCGTTCTTCTCGGACCGCCCGGATCGGGCAAGGGAACCCAGGCAGCTCGCCTGAAAGACCACCTCAAAGTACCTCATATTTCCACCGGAGACCTGCTGCGCGCGGCGGTCAAGGCGGGAACGCCGCTGGGACTGCAGGCCAAGGCCGCCATGGATGCCGGCGAACTGGTCTCCGATGAATTGATGTTGGGCCTGATCGAAGAACGGCTCGGTCAGCCGGATATCGCCAACGGATACATCCTCGACGGCTATCCACGTAACCTGGCTCAGGCTGAAGCGCTGGACGGCGTCCTGGCGCGCATCGGCCAGGCCGTCGATAAGGCCGTGGCCTTGACCGTTGACGAAGAGCAGATTGTCCGGCGGCTGGCCAAGCGGGCCGCCGAAGAGGGGCGCTCGGATGACACCGAAGCAGTGGTGCGCAATCGCCTGTCCGTTTATCGGCAGCAAACCGCGCCGGTGACCGGATATTACGGCGAGCGCGGGCTTTTGATAGAAGTCGACGGCATGGGCGAAATTGGCGAGGTCACCGATCGTCTGCTCGACGCGATTCGCTGACCCGAATCTTCAGCACCTGTTCGTCATCGTTTACCTGCGTGCTCAGCAGTTCATGGCCAAGCCTGTCGCACAGGATTTGCAGATCCATCTCGGCTAGCGGATCGGTCGCCAGGACCTCCAGAACTTGGCCCGGCCCCATAGCGTCCAGGCAGCGACGCGCCTCCACGGCCGGAACGGGACAGGCGTGACCCCGCACATCAAGACGTCGGTCAGCGCCAGAATCGGTGGACGTCGACGAGTCCTGCGGTATGTTGGTTGTCAATGTTCCCCGCCAAGTGAAGTTGAGTATCAATGACTGCCCTGATTCAACGCCTGCTGGGCATTGTCGTGCTGCGTTACGGCCCTCAGGATATCCCAGCGGGAACCAGCGTGCTGCTGGCCACTGTTGCCATTTACATGGTTTCTGCCGCAGTCAGCCTGAACATGGGAAGCCCCTCGGGCTCACCGACCATGATTTTGCTGCTGGCGACCGGGCTGCCCATGGCGCTGACCTGGATTCTGCTAAGCACGAAGGGAAAGACAAGCCGGTGGGAGCAAACGCTCAGCGCACTTTACGGCACAAGCGCTTTGCTTTCCTTGCTGAGCCTGCCCCTTAATATCCCGACCGGGGCCGAGCCGTTGCCGCTTGTGGTGCTGCTCAGCCTGGTGATTTTCCTGTGGTCGTTCGCGGTTGATGCACACATCTGGCGGCATGCTCTGGACATCAGTTTTGCCGCCGGATTGGCGGTGGCCATGATAATGTTTTTGATCTCTTTTGGCATCATCAGCAGCGTAGCGGGACCTCTGTGAGAATACACATCCTAGGGATATGCGGCACCTTCATGGGCGGGCTGGCCGCTTTGGCCCGTGCAGACGGACATGAGGTCAGCGGCTCGGACGAAAACGTCTACCCGCCCATGAGCACCCAGCTTGAGGCATTGGGCATCCAGGTCACCGAGGGCTATGACCCTGCCGCCCTTGATCCCGCGCCTGATCTTGTTCTGATCGGCAATGCCCTGAGCCGCGGCAATCCCTGCATTGAGCACGTACTGGACCATCGACTGCCCTACGCTTCTGGCCCGGGATGGCTGGGCGCCAACTACCTGGCGGGCCGCCGCGTGCTTGCGGTGGCTGGCACGCATGGCAAAACCACGACCGCGAGCATGCTGGCCTGGATTCTAGAGTCAAGCGGCCTCAATCCTGGCTTTCTCATCGGCGGCCTGCCCAACAACTTTGGCGTTTCGGCAAGATCCTCGAAAGATTTGTTTGTCGTTGAGGCCGACGAATATGACACCGCGTTTTTCGACAAGCGGGCGAAATTTGTTCACTACCGTCCCAGCGTGGCCGTGCTCAATAATCTCGAGTTTGACCACGCAGATATCTACGCCGATCTGGCTGCCATTCAGCAGCAGTTCCACCACTTCGTGCGCATGATTGCCAGCAACGCAGCGATCGTTGTTAACGGAGACGACGCCGCGCTCAAGGGCGTCTTGGAAAAAGGCTGCTGGAGCGAGCTGAGACCATTCTCGCTGGACTCGGACTGCGAATGGCAGGTTGAGTTATCCGAACCAGCCGGTCGCAGCTTGCTGTTCAAGCGCAGCGGACAAACCGTGGCAGAAATGGAATGGAACTTAACCGGCCGGCACAATGCGATGAACGCGCTGGCAGCCATTGCGGCGGCCGCCGAAGTGGGTGTGGATGCTGCTGAGGCGGCTGCGGCACTGGCTGAATTCAAAGGGGTCAAGCGTCGCCTGGAGTTCCTCGGTGAGGTCAACGGGGCGCGGGTTTACGATGACTTTGCCCACCACCCTACGGCGATCCGTCTGACCCTTGAAGGCTTGCGCCGCAGCGTCGGCGGCGCGCGCATCCTTGTGGCCCTTGAGCCTGCCAGCAACACGATGCGCGGCGGCCACCATGTCAACGAGCTTTCGCCGGCGTTGATGGCCGCTGACCACGTCTGGATCAAGACCTCCGAGGCCATGGACTGGGACCCGGGCGAAATCCTGTCCAAGCTCAACGGTCAGGGACGGCCCCGCAGCCAGATATCCAATCTTCTGAAAGATCTGCGTGATGCGGTCCGCCCCGGCGATCATGTGGTCTTCATGAGTAACAAAGGCTTTGCCAACGCCCCCCATCGCTTTGTCAGGGGCGAAAAATGAGCGAAGACCTGCCACTGTTTCCGCTGCAAACCGTCTTGTTTCCAAACGGCAAGCTGCCGCTAAGAATCTTCGAGCGGCGCTACATTGACATGGTCCGAGAGTCCATGCGCGCCGGGCACGGATTTGGCGTCGTTGCACAATTTCCGGGCGATGAGCAATCCGGTGCGTGGCATGCCCGAGTTGGTACCGAAGCGCTGATCACGGATTTCACGACCCTGGAGGACGGCTTGCTGGGCCTACAGACTCGGGGGCAGAGACGGTTTGCTATCAGCGCGACCAGCGCACGCGACGACGGGCTGCTGGTCGCTAAAATCGACTGGCTGGCGCCGGAACCTGCGCGTCCGGTTGCTCCCCATCATGCCGCATTGCAAACGCTAATCAGAGAGCTGTTGCGCCACGCAGAGGTGGCAGACCAGTTGGATGTCGAGCCCGACGACGCCAGCAGTTTGAGTTTTGCGCTGGCTTCAATTCTGCCGCTGGACCTCGGCCAAGCCCAACAGCTGCTGGAGTTAGGCGACCCGGAGGAGCGTCTGGATGCGCTTCTGCCGCTGGTTGAACAAGCTATGGTTGAGGCGGATTCTCCAGACTGATCAGCATCGGGCCCCCGACGGGTTTGTTGACCCCCGCCGCCAATACATCCGCCAGCAAGCGCTCTATGGTCTGGTCGGTTGGCGCTTTTTGCTCTTGCCACCGCTCAAAACCGGCCGCGCCACGCTCGTAATTCAGCACCCGAACCTGTCCCAGCCAGAGGGGCAGTTCGCCCAGCCGCGCACCCGAGTCCCAGAGCCTGAGAATCAGGCGCGTCCCGTCAGGCTCGTCGCGGGTCAGAATCATCCGCTCCGGCAGGCCGGCGAAATCTCGCGGCAAATGCACGGGCTGGCCGGTGTTGGACGATCTCGACAGCATTTCGCGCAGAGCCTCACCCAGCGATGCGATTCTCGCCCGGCGCCAACCGGCAACCTGCAGGCGCCGGGCAATGACCTGCAAATCGCCGGCGATTTGCAGGTCAAACCGTTTTCGCTCAGGCCGACCAAATCGCGAACGCTGCTCCGGCAGCAGCCGCCAATCGCCCTGCCGCCATCCGGAAACCGAGAGTTGTCGCTCTGGCAACTGAAGCTGAGAGGCTGACATCAGGGGCGCATATTGCTGTTCGATCTCGACCGTCGCGATGGCCACAAACGCCGAGTAGAAAACGACCGCCAGGTAGACGGGCCACCTTCGCGGCAAGGCACGACTCCGATAGCCGATGCCGACCAGCGCGACCCAGCCCAACCCCAGGGCAAATGCAGCAAGCAATCCGATGAGCGAGGCACGGCCCAGGTAGAAATGCGCGAAACCGATCAGCGCCAGCAGGACAGCGGTGGCCAGATACGGCCATTTTCGGCGCCGCGCAGTCAAATCCTTGGCCAGCAGGACGGCGAAAAAACCGAACGTCACGGTGGCCAGGACAAAGGCGCGGTGCGGAACTTCGGCCAGTCCCGGCTGCCCCTCTGAACCCGGCAGAATCAGGCCCATCGCAGCCGCACTCATTTCAGCCAATAGCCACCCACCGGCAACCGCAATCGCCCAGTGAAAAGCAGCATGAGTACGTCCAACCGCCAGCAAGACCAACGCAACAAACCCGCCCAGCAGCGCCAGTACCTCCATTTCTCCGGCCAGCGATACTGCAACGAACAAAGGATCGGCAAAATGGCTGCGAAGGCTGGCCGCAAGACTGCCGAGTTGCTGGTCCAGGTCCCAGGTCGGCTGGGTCAGGGGTGCAATGATCAGCAAGCTGGTGAAAGCGACGATGCAACAGCCTAGAACCAGGCCAAGCAGCGCCACCGACAAAACCGAGCCGCGACCGGGTTCCAGCAGATTTCCGACAACCCGGCCCATGACCGGGTGTCGGTTGGCCCAGCGGACCGCCTTTCTCAGCCACCAGCCGCTGCGCTTGGCGGTAAAGTCGTAAGTCACACGAGTGACCCAAACGACGAACCAAGCGCCCAGTACGATGATCAGCAAAAGGGCGACCAGTCGTCCGGCAAATTCCGCGGCCAGACTCAGGGATGCGCCAAAAAGCATGCCCGGCACCAAAGCCACAGGCGCCCAGACGATGCCGGCAGGTATCGAATACGACAGGAAGTCTTTGGCTCGAAACCCCATCATGCCGGCCAGTAAAGGGATAACCGGTCGCACCGGACCAATAAAGCGGCCAATCAGGATGCTTTTACCGCCGTGGCGGGCAAAGATCTGCCGGCCACTTGCCAGGAGTTCCGGGTTCCGACGCAGCGGCCACATCGCCGGCACCTGCCGGCTAAAGCGCCGGCCCAGCCAATAACTCGACCCGTCTCCCACAATCGCTCCAGAACTCGCCGCCAGCCAGCACCAGGCAAAAAGCTGCGGGTCCAAACCAACGGCGGCGCCGACCAGAAAGAGCAAGACAATGCCCGGAACGACAATCCCGACGATTGCAAAGGACTCGACCATGGCGATCACGAAGGTCGCAGCGATGATCCAACCCGAATGGGATTCGATGAGCTGAAAAAAACTGTTGAAGAGGCCTTGTTCCACCGACTGTCAGTTAGCTTGGACTTTTAAAGCCACACGCCTGATCCAGAGATGGCTAGCATAGTCGCAGGTTTTCGTTTCCATAGGATCAATCACATGTCCAAGCCGCTGTCAGGAAAAACCATTTTCATCACGGGAGGCTCCCGGGGCATCGGGAAGGCGATCGGGTTACGTGCGGCGGCCGACGGCGCCAACGTGGTCATCGCCGCCAAGACCGACCGCAAGCACCCCAAACTGCCGGGCACGATTCATTCAGCAGCCGACGAGATCACCGAGGCGGGCGGCAACGCACTGGCCATCAAGCTCGACATCCGCGACGAAGATGCGGTGGCCAAAGCCATGTCCGAAGCCGCAGATCATTTCAACGGCATCGATATCCTGGTGAACAATGCCTCTGCCATTTTCCTGGCACCCACCCCCGATGTGCCCATGAAACGCTTTGATCTGATGTTTCAGGTCAACGTGCGCGGCACCTTCGTCTGTTCGCAAGCCGCCTTGCCCTATCTAAAGCAAGCGGACAACCCGCACATTCTGAACCTTTCTCCGCCTTTGAATATGGATCCGAAGTGGTTCGCTCCGCACGTGGCCTACACCATGGCCAAATACGGCATGAGTCAATGCGTACTGGGGATGTCAGAGGAATTCAGGCCGCTGGAGATCGCAGTCAATGCCTTATGGCCGAAAACGGTGATCGCCACCGCCGCTCTGGCCATGCTGGGTGGAGCGGTAAACCCGGAAAACTGCCGCAGCCCGGAGATCATGGCCGATGCCGCACACTGGATTCTCAGCCAGCCGTCAGACCAGGTGACCGGCCAGTTCTTTATCGATGAAGAGGCCTTGGTCAAGGCAGGCGTGACAAGCTTTGACCGTTACGCAGTCAAGCCGGGAGCGAAATTGCTGCCCGATCTGTTTGTCTAGGCAGGAATCGTTTTCAAGCCGAGAATCTGCGGGTCAGGATGATGGTTTGAGCAGCCGGGCGACATCCCGAAAGCGCGGGTGTTCGGCGCCCTGCATCAACTCGAACAAAACCATTTCCACAGTGCTCAGGCTGACGCCGGCCTGGGCCATGCGCCGAAAGGCGATTTCCCGGTTGAATGGTGACCGCGACGAAACCGCGTCACAGACCAGGTGGACGGCGTAACCCTCGCGAATCAGCGCGGCCGCGGTTTGCCACACGCAGACGTGGGCTTCGATCCCGCTCAACAGAATCTGTCGGCGTCCAGTGCCCCGGATCGCGGACATGACCTCTTCATCGCCGCAGCAGCCAAAGCTCGATTTGGCCAACGGCTTCAGACCAGAAAGCTTTTCAGTCAGCTCGGGCACGGTGGGGCCCAGCTTATCGGGAAGCTGTTCGACCCAGACAAGCGGCAGACCCAGCATCCGGCAGCCCTCAATCAAAATCTGCTGCTGACGGATCATGGCTTCGGTCTCGTCCATGAGTCGAGCCAGCTTGCCCTGGACGTCAACGACAAGCAGCAGCGATTGGTCAGGATTCGGGTGCTGGCTTGCCTCCATTTTGATACCTCTTCGATTGGGTGTGCGGGCCTGGCCGCAGTCTAATCCATTGATCCCGAACCGTCGGACGCAAGCAGCTGCGTCAGGGTCTTATCCCCGGAAAAGTCCTTCCAGTGCGTGCAGATGGTCAGGCCCGTCGCGGGATGGATGAGGTCCGGGGCGATATCCGCCAGTGGCCTCAAAACGTGGGCCTGCTCAAGAATCTCGTCTCTGGGCAACATTAAGCCATCGACCAAGCCAACCGTATCTCCGTAAATGAGGATATCGATATCCAAAGAGCGATCAGAAAATTTCGGCTGGCTGCGATCCCGCCCGTACTGATTTTCGAGATCGGTCAACCAGGTCTTTAGTCTGCCAACGCTCCAGTCGGTCCGGATACGCGCCGCGGCGTTGAGAAAATCCGCACCCGAGAAGCCAACGGCCGGAGATGAGTAAACCGGAGAGCAGGCGACTTCAAAAAAAGCGTCGCGAAGCGCATCGAAACCAGCGGCAATGTGGCGCTCGGGCTCAACATTGCTGCCCAGGCCCAGATAAACATCGACGATTTTCTGCCCTTGCTGCACGACTTACACCGCCGGTTTTTTGCCACGTTCGATCAAAATGCCGACCGAGCGCGAGCCCCTGACCGCACCCGGCTTGTCGAGCCTTAACCTTAGCCAGTCGACCGGAAACTCTTCCAGAATAATCTCGGCGCACCGCTCCGCCAGGGTTTCGACGAGGCCAAATTCTGACTTTTCGACAAACCCGATCAGTCGCTTGGCCACAGATTTGTAGTCCAGTGCATCCTCGATGCGGTCGGTTCGTGCCGCGCGTCGCACGTCGGTGTTCATTTCAATGTTCAGGCGCACGGTTTGGCGAATCTCGCGCTCCCAGTCAAAAATGCCGATCACGGTGTCGATGTCCAGATCGGAGATAAAGACGATATCCATGGTGTGATTCTTCACTCTGATTTTTTCAAGGGGTTAAGTCGGGGCCTGCAATTCGGCAAGCGGCCAGCGCGGTCGGACGCTGATCTGGCCATTGCGTGACCCCTCGAGGCGGCGAAACCAGCCGGCGTGGGCGATCATCGCACCGTTATCGGTGCACAAAGACAACGGCGGATAGTAAACCTGCCCCGGCAATGCCGCGTCGAGCGAGGCCCGCAAGCGGCTGTTTGCGCTCACCCCACCGGCAATGACCAATCTCTGCAAACGCGTTTGCTTCAAGGCTCTTTTACATTTGATGACCAGCGTTTCGACAACGGCCCGCTCAAAGCCTGCGGCCACATCGGCGTAGTCTTTTTCATCCACCTTCGCAATCAGCTGGCGGGTGTGCGTCTTCAAACCTGAAAAACTAAAATCCAGGCCGGGCCGGTTGACCATCGGCCGCGGAAATTCGAATCGGTCGTCGTCTCCGTGCTCTGCTAGCCGCGCAACTTTTGGGCCACCGGGAAACCCCAGCCCAAGCAAGCGCGCTGTCTTGTCGAATGCTTCACCGGCAGCGTCGTCGAGGGTCTCGCCCAGCAAGCGATAGTCGCCGATTGATCGCACCTCAACAAGCATGGTGTGTCCGCCCGACACAAGCAGGGCCAGAAAGGGGAAGTCCAGGCTGGCGTCTGCATCCAACAAGGGAGACAACAAGTGGCCTTCCATGTGGTGCACCGCAATGGCCGGACAGGCACAAGCAGCGGCAAAGCCCACGGCGGTTGCAGCACCCACCAGCAGGGCACCGGCCAGTCCCGGGCCAGCCGTGTAGGCGACGCCGTCAAGGTCGGCGGCCGACATTTCGGCATCCTCCAGAACGTGACGGATCATTGCCGGCAGTTTACGGACGTGGTCGCGCGAAGCCAGCTCGGGCACCACGCCACCGAAGGCCGAGTGCTCAAGCTGGGTATAGACTCGATCGGCAACAATGCCGGAGCCGTGACAATAGATCGCGACACCGGTCTCGTCACAGGACGTTTCGATGCCCAGAATCCTTTGCATGGTGGCGTGCTTGCGGTTTATAATGGGGAACTTTCCACTTTGAAATTTGGACTGATTCTGAATGCCCAGCGTTAAGGTAAAAGAGAACGAGCCTTTCGAGTATGCACTTCGCCGCTTCAAGCGCTCCTGCGAAAAAGCCGGTGTCGTTACCGAAGCCCGTCGCCGCGAATTCTTCGAAAAGCCCACCCAGGAACGTAAGCGCAAGAAGGCTGCAGCCGTCAAGCGCCATCTGAGAAAAATCTCGCGCGAGCGCGTCAATCGTCGCCGATTGTACTAGCAAGACTGCGGCTTCTCCTCGCCCATGGCGCTGAAAAACCAACTGCTCGACGATATCAAGCAAGCCATGCGTGCCGGCGACAAGGCGCGCCTGGGCACGCTCCGCATGGCGAGTGCAGCGGTCAAACAGCGCGAGGTCGACGAACGAGTTGAGGCTGACGATGCGCTGGTACTTGCGGTCATCGAAAAGATGATCAAGCAAAGACGCGAGTCAGCCGAGCAGTATCGAGCCGGCAGCCGGCCTGACTTGGCCGAAACAGAAGAGGCGGAAATAGCGTTTCTTCAACCCTACCTGCCCGAGCCCCTGTCGAGCGCGGAAATCAGTGCGCTGATTGAACGGGCCGTCGCTGAAACCGAGGTCTCCGGCATGCAGGCAATGGGGCAGGTCATGGCTCAGCTCAAACCGCAGTTGCAGGGTCGAGCCGACATGCGCGAGGTTTCGGGCCTGGTCCGCGCACGTCTGGCCGACTAACTGCTGCTGGCCTCGGGAGCTGACCGTTGCCCGGTCGCATCCCTGAAGATTTCATCGAATCCCTGCTTGAGCGCGTCGACATCGTTGACGTCGTGAACTCGCGCGTGGCCTTGAAGCCGGTCGGCCGTGGTGAACACAAGGGCCTGTGCCCCTTCCACGACGAAAAAACCCCTTCTTTTACGGTCAGTTCGTCCAAACAGTTCTATCACTGCTTTGGGTGTGGAGCCCACGGCACGGCGATTGGTTTTCTGATGGCGCACGACGGGTTGGAGTTTCCGACGGCCATCGAGGAACTCGCCCAGATCGCCGGTCTGGAGGTTCCTCGAGAGGCCGGGCACGTCTCCATCGAACGCCATGAGCGAACCTACGCCGCACTGGTCTCGGCCCAGCGCTGGTTCCGTCATCAGCTTGGGCAAAGCGAGACGGCGAGACGCTATCTGAAATCGCGCGGCTTCGACAAGACAACGGTCGAAGAATTCGGCATCGGTTATGCGCCGGATGAGTGGCAGGCTCTCATGGACACGCTCGGCAGCGAGGGCTTTACGACCGAGGAACTCGACAAGGCGGGCCTGATTACTAGAGGCGAGAATCGCCCGGTAGACAAGTTCCGCGGCCGGGTGATGTTTCCGATCCACGACCGCAGAGGCCGGGTCATTGCTTTCGGTGGCCGGAGCTTGAGCGAGCGTGGCCCGAAGTACATGAACTCGCCGGAAACGCCCGTTTTTCATAAAGGCCGTGAGTTGTATCGCCTCTACCAGGTGAGACGACAAGGGCTGCCAGAGCGGATTCTCGTCGTCGAGGGTTACATGGATGCCGCCGCTCTGCATCAGTTCGGTTTTGAGGATGCGGTCGCCACCCTGGGCACATCGGTCACACGTGACCATCTTGAATTGCTGTTCAAGGCAACGCCTGTGGTCGTGTTCTGCTTTGACGGCGATGCCGCCGGCCGCAAGGCGGCATGGAGAGGACTGGAGACCGCACTGCCTCTTCTTCAGGCTAATCGCGAAATCCGGTTTTTCTTTCTGCCCGACGGAGAAGACCCGGACAGCCTCGTGCGGACCCACGGCGCCGAACAGTTCAGTCAGCTGCTCGATCAGGCGCGCCCACTCTCACAGGTCTTCTTTGATGAGCTCTCGGGTCAGGTCGACATGAACACCCTTGACGGACGTGCCCGTCTGGTCGCACTGGCCCAGCCGTACCTGGAGAAAATGCCCGCCGGCCCGTTTTCGGACCTTTTGCGTGGCGAGCTTGACCGACTGAGTGGGCATCAAAGCCCGGCCCAAAGCCTGGCTCCGGCCAAATTCAGGAGCAATTCAGGAGCAGCCAATAAAGACCGGCCGCTGACGCCAATTCAGTATGCTGTGGCGCTGTTAGTCCAGCGTCCAGGCCTCGCGCACGATGACAAGGTCTTCTTGCTGGACATCCCGGCTAATATCAAGGGATTGAATTTCTTGCGAGAACTGGTTGACATTTGCCTCGAAAAGCCCCACTTTTCCACGGCTAAGCTTCTTGAGCTGTGGCGAGAGCGTCCCGAGGCCCCGTGGCTGGCCCAACTGGCGATTCGCCAAGTGTGTAGCGAAGAAGAAGAAATGCCGCAAGCGCTGGCGCAGACCATGTCCCGAATCAGGCATCAACAGATTCAGGCGCGGGTGCGGGAGCTGCAGGAGGCCCAGTTGATCGAAGGCGGGCTGGATAGCACGAGAATGACCGAACTGCGCGATCTTCTAAATCAGCGCGCCGAAACCCATCAGGATTGACCGAAAGACTCAATATGGAAAATGCACCGCGACCGTCGCAGCTAAAACAACTGATCGAAAAAGGCCGAGAGCAAGGCCAGTGGCTGACCTATGCACAGGTCAACGACCACCTGCCCGACGACATTGTCGAGGCCGATCAGATCGAAGACATCATCAACATGATCAACGACATGGGGATCAAGGTCTTCGAAGAAGCGCCCGAAGACGCCGACTCCCTGATCCTGAATGATGCGGCAAGCTCCGATACCGATGACGAGACGGCACAGCAAGAAGCCGAAGCGGCCCTGGCCGCCGTCGAGTCGGAACTCGGACGCACCACCGACCCGGTGCGCATGTACATGCGCGAAATGGGATCGGTCGATTTGCTGACCCGCGAGGGTGAAATCTCGATCGCCAAGCGCATCGAAGACGGGCTCAACCAGGTCAACATGTCCCTGGCGCGCTTCCCGGGCACAGTCACGACCCTTCTCGAAGAAGTTGATGCCTGGAAAGACGGCAATCTCCGTTTGAACGAACTGGTCAGCGGCTTTATCGACCCGACACTGCTCGCCGAGATGGATCTTATCTCGGAGGACACGATGGAAGCCGCCGTGGCCGAAGAGGCCGAGTACGCCGACGACGATGTTGCCGAGGAAGACGAAGACAAGCCGGCGCCAACGGTCAATACCGGCCCCGATCCGGCGCAGGTCGAGCAGTATTTCGATGAACTGGCACGACTGCAGGACCATTTCCTGAAGTTGTATGACCGCTACGGCCCCAACGGCAAAAAGACCAACGAAACCAAGGAGCAGATTTCAGAGCAGTTCATGCGGCTGAAGCTGCCGCCCCGCATGTTCGATCACCTGATCGACCGGATGCGCTTCCACGTCGCCATCGTCCGCGGCGTTGAGCGCAAGATCATGGAAATCTGCGTCGACCAGGCGGGGATGCCGCGCAAGGATTTCATCCAGAGCTTTCAGGACAACGAGTCTGATCCGGAATGGCTGGCCGGCCTGGTCAAGCGCAAGACCAAGTGGGGCAAGGCACTGCGCGACCATGAAGACCAAATTGGCGTGCTGCAGACTCGCCTGGCGAAATTCGCAAAGGCGCAGCGGGTCAGCATTTCTGAACTACGCGAACTCAACCGTTCAATGTCGATTGGCGAGGCCATGGCGCGCCGGGCCAAGAAAGAAATGGTTGAAGCCAACCTTCGCCTGGTCATTTCGATTGCCAAGAAATACACCAACCGCGGTCTCCAGTTCCTCGACCTGATCCAGGAAGGCAACATTGGCCTGATGAAGGCCGTCGACAAGTTCGAGTACCGGCGCGGCTACAAGTTCTCGA
>CAZIMY010000067.1:0-14230 GCA_964540315.1 uncultured Wenzhouxiangella sp. | reverse complement strand
CTGGGCTGGCCTCTTTGCCGTGACTGCTGGCCTGGGCATCGAAGAGGCGGCCCAGCGATTGCCCGAGCACGACGACTACGCAGACATCATGCTCAAGGCGCTGGCAGACCGTCTTGCCGAAGCACTGGCCGAGGCGCTGCACGAAAAAGTCCGCCGTGAATTCTGGGGCTATGAAACCGACGAGGCTCTCAGCACCAGGGAATTGGTCGACGAACACTACCGCGGTATTCGACCGGCGCCAGGCTACCCCGCCTGTCCGGACCATAGCGAGAAAGCCAAGATTTTCGACTTATTGGATGCGCCGGGCCGACTGGGCATGCAGCTGACCGAGAACTTTGCGATGCTGCCCACCGCTGCGGTCAGCGGCTATTACCTGGGACACCCGGATGCCAAGTACTTTGTCGTCGGCAAATTAGGGCAGGATCAGGTCGAAGACTACGCCCGGCGCAAGGGTATCGATATTGCGACTGCGGAGAAGTATCTGCGGCCGAATCTGACGGCATGAAACTGAGAATCGACCGTTTGCTTTCTGGAAATGTCGCTTCGGGGCCGGCAGGGTCGGGGATGCCACGCTAACGGCCTCGCCCTTTGGTAAACCGAAGCGGCGCCTCCCAACCGACTTGCAAACGAGGGGCAAAGCCCTGCGGTACCCAGTCCCTACCAAACCAGATCATCGGGCACCGGAGGATAATCCGAACCATCATCCTCAGGTTCCTTCGGCGCCAAGTCAGGCACCAGATCAGGTGCCACGGCTGCAAACGCGGTCATGGTTTCCAAACTCACCAGCAGGTAGGAGCCGCGCAGCGAGACCAGGCCCAACTCGCCATCGTTGAGAGCCTGTCGCTGTTCGGGCATGCATAGCACCCGACGGATTCGTCCAAGATGTTCGAAGTAGCGCGGACAGTCTGCGTCCTTGCGATTGAGGGTCTTGCCCTGAATGATCTGATCTAGCTGAATGTTGCGCTTGCGGCGGGCCTCCTGCGCGGCAACCCGTTCTTTTTTGACTCTTTCCTTCTCAGCCGCTTCGGCCTTCTCGCGAGCCTTGTAGGCACGCGCTAGGTCTGACTCTGCCGAACGCGCTGATTGCCCTTGAGGCGTTTTAGGCCGCTTGACGTTCCGATTTTTTTTTGAAGGCTTACCTTTTGTCGGGGCCCCGCCAGGTCGCCGGGACCGACCGGGCTTCTCATCGGCCAGCCCTGCATTGAGCAGGGCATCCTGCAAAGAACCCATGATGTCTTGTCTTGATCAGTTAGCTTGAATTTCGATCAATTCAACTTCGAAAATCAGGGTCGAATTAGGGCCGATGGGTCCCGGACGCCCTTGTTCTCCATACGCCAGATCAGATGGAATGAAGAATTCGTAGGTCGCACCTTCGCTCATCAACTGAACGCCTTCTGTCCAGCCCGGTATCACCTGATTCAACGCAAACGTGGCCGGCTCACCGCGAGCGCGCGAACTGTCGAACTCCGTCCCGTCGATCAATGTTCCGACGTAGTGAACGGTTACCGTATCAGTGGCAGCCGGGCTGGCCCCCGTACCTTCTTGGACGACCCGATACTGGAGACCCGATGGCGTTTCCTGAACGTCTGGGTTTTCGCTGTTTTGAGCGAGAAATGCCTGACCTTGCTCAAGGTTTTGCTCGGCCTCGACGTTGCGCTGTTGCTCCATCTCTTGCTGGCGACGCTGCATGAATGCTTCGCGCTCTGCAAGGGCCTCTTCCTGGGAAAGCAGAGTCTCGTCCCCTGCGTATGCGGCCCGCAGCGCTTCAACCAGAAGGTCAATGTCCAGTTCCATGCCCTGCTCTGCCAGCGACTGACCGATATCCATACCAATCGTATAGCTCAGGCGCTCTTCCGGGGTTTCCATGGCGGTGGCTGCCACTGGTAGGGCGACCGCAACGGTGAGGGCGATGACTTTCAAATTAAGCTTGGGCATGGGCTTGAGAACTCCTTTAATTTCCGACCAAATAATTGATCGCGCATGGTAACAGATCACTCTGCCCAGACCTGCCGTGCTGAAGAAATCAAAAAAAAGCTTGACTCTGTCATGGTGTACTACTAGACTAACACACCAACACGTCATGCAAAGGAAACCAACATGCTGCCTGTTGTCAGAAATCGATCGTTTCACGTGCCCCACGGCCTGGCTGCGCTGGCAGCGGCGGTTTGCTTGATTCTCGCATTCAGCACCGAGGACAGCCGACCGCTGGTTGCAGACAACGCCGCTGAGCCTCAACCCTCTCCGGCTATGGTGACCGTCAAGCAGCAGCATGAAACCCCTTCACGCCAAGTCAAGCCGCTCAGCGAGCATCACTCGGCAAGTCAACATGTGCCGACCGTCTGGATCCCCTGGTTCCCAGGCCGTAAGCCGGCGGGTTGATGAGCACCCATTGGGATGACAACCAGCCGATCTACTGGCAGCTACGCGAACGCACCGTAGCTGCCATTCTTGACGGCGCGCTGAACGAAGGCCAACCCCTCCCATCCGTGCGACAGGTGGCGGTTGATTTCCAGGTCAATCCGCTGACGGTCTCCAAGGCTTATCAGTCGCTGGTCGATGATGAACTGGTGGAAAAAAAACGCGGCGTGGGCATGTTCGTTCGCGATGGCGCTCGGGCGCGACTGCTGGCCAGTGAGCGTGACCGATATTTATCCGAAGAGTGGCCGCGACAGGCCGAGAAAATTCGTCAGCTCGGCCTGAGCATTGAAGAACTGGTCCGTGCGACAACCCCGACAGACGAGGAACCCTCATGAGCAGCATCATCAAGGCAAAAGACCTGCGGCGCAGTTTTGGCCCCGTCCATGCGCTGGACGGCGTTGACCTGGACATTCCGGCCGGTCGAATCGTTGGCCTGATCGGACCCAACGGTGCCGGCAAGACAACGGCCTTGAAGGCGATTCTCGGACTGTCGAGCTATCAAGGCGAACTTTCGGTACTGGGACTGGACCCGGCCCGCGAGCGCGATCACCTGATGCAGGATGTGTGCTTTATTGCCGACGTTGCCGTGCTGCCTCGTTGGGCAAGGGTGCGCCAGATTGTCGACCTGACCGAGCAGCTCCACCCGAACTTCAGCCGCGAAAGATGCCTGCACTATCTCAAGGCCACCCAGATTCGCCCCGACTCGAAGATTCGGGCCTTGTCGAAAGGCATGATTGTGCAACTGCACCTGGCGTTGGTCATGTCCATCAAAGCTCGTTTACTAGTGCTCGACGAACCAACGCTGGGCCTGGACATCCTGTTCCGCAAACGTTTTTACTCCAATCTGCTCAATGAGTATTTCGATGAAGAACGAACAATCGTCATTACGACTCACCAGGTCGAAGAGGTTGAGCACATCCTGACCGATCTCATCTTCATTAAAGATGGAAAACTGATCGTGAACGAGTCCATGGAGTCGATTCATGAACGCTACACCGAAGTCATGGTTCGACCCGATCAGCTTGAAGCCGCAAAAGCACTGGGGCCTTTGCATGAGCGGGTCCTGTTTGGCCGCCATATCTTGCTGTTTAATGAGCCTGATCGGGAGAAACTGGAAGCCCTGGGCGAGATTCACCGGCCCAGCGTTGCTGACCTGTTCGTCGCTTTGATGGGAGAGAAAGAATGAACACACGCACCCTGAACAGCCTGTGGATGCTGATGCGACGGGAGGTCTGGGAAAGCCCCTTCGCCTTCAAATGGGCCCCGCTGTGCATTGGCGGGCTGATCATCCTGTTTACCGTGGTCATGCTGATCCTGGGAGCCCGCTTCGATTCGGACATGGCCTTTACCCTCGACGCGGTGCGGATGTTTGCAGACATGCCCACAGACCAGAAACGACTGGTGGTATCCGGCTTTCTGTTTGCAAGCTCCAATCTGTTCTTGCAGGTCATGATCCTGGTCATCCTGTTCTTCCTCGCGGGCAGTCTGTATGACGATCGCAAGGACCGGTCCATTTTGTTCTGGAAATCCCTGCCGATTTCCGACACCTTGACCATTTCATCCAAACTGGCAACCGCTGCCCTGATGGTGCCGGCCCTTTTCCTGGGCGCCATCATCCTGACCCATCTTGCTTTACTGCTAATTGCCAGCGGCTACGCCCTGGTGGCCGGCATCAACCCCTTCACAAACCTGTGGTGGCCGGCCAGCCTTCCCCGCTTATGGACGGTTATGGCTGCGGGTCTTGTGGTTCAGGCCCTGTGGCTTATGCCGATCTACGCCTGGCTGCTGTTCTGTTCCTCATGGGCTCCCAGACTGCCAATCCTGATTGCCGTGGCCATCCCGGCTGGTTTCAGCATCGCGCAGCACAGCTACAGCCTGATCTCCGGCTTCAAGCTACCGGAACTCAATCTCGGCCTGATCATGCTCAAACGTCTCGGTACCGGTGTCCTTCCCGGCAATGCCAACATCGACATGGACAGCGGCTTCGACAATATCCAGTTCAGCGAAGATCTCTACATGAGTTTTGCCAACGTGGGCGCTCACTTGATCAAACCCGAAATGTGGATGGGCCTTGCGATTGCCGCGGTGCTCATTGCCGGGGCGATCTTCTTCCGGCGGCGCGCCACGGACAACTAGCGAATCAGAATTCCAACAGCAGCGGATGGGACTCTTTTAAGCCGGCATGCCAGGTGATCAACCCGAGCTCGAAGTGATCATTCCCGCCGGCCCGGGTGAGCGCGCCTGGAAAGCGCTGGTCGCGGTACTACCCAGGCACTGGATGATTTGTATCTCCGCCGTGGAGAGCCGTCCGCCCGATCTGCCTGATTGCCTCACCTGGCAACAAGGTCCCCCGGGTCGAGGCGCACAGCTCAATCTCGCAGCCAACGCCAGCCGCGCCCGCTGGTTGTGGTTTATCCACGCTGACTGTATGCCGAGCGAGGAGGCGATCGAGAACATTGAAAAGCTCTCGGAAAGCGATGAAGAGTGTCTGGCCTATCTGGATCTGGGCTTTCTGGAGGACGGTCCGGGGCTAACGGTCCTCAACGGATGGGGTGCAAACCTTCGATCGCGAATATTGAAACTTCCCTACGGCGACCAGGGCTTGTGCCTACCCAGACTATGGTTTCAGAAACTGGGGGGCTTCAGGACCGATCTGCGGCGCGGTGAGGACCTGGATTTCGTGGTTCGAGCCCGCGCTGAAGGCTTACCTTTACGCCGGGTCCCTGCGCGAATGATGACCAGCGCACGGCGATACCAAGATCAGGGGTGGCTCAAAACCAGTTGGCGTCACCAGATCAATGCCTGGCAGCTTGTTCGATCGGCCAAAGCACGCGCGAAAAGCAACGCTCATCAATGACCGCGATCGCGATTTTCGTCAAGACCCCTGGCTTTTCCCCGGTCAAGTCCAGACTGGCCGCAGCAGTCGGAACCGATCTGGCCGAGGCCTGTCACCTGCGCTGCGCGCGAACCGTCGCGGCGGTAGCGCGGTCGGCTGCTGTTGGCCCGGTTTATTGGGCGGTCGCCGAACCTGCCGCGCTGGAGCAGGACAATTGGAGCGACCTGCCCGTGCTGACCCAGCCAAAAGGCGGGCTGGGCGTCCGGATGAAGAGTATCCAGGATGAGCTGATTCGGCGTCATGGGCGGGGATTGCTTTTGGGCGCAGACTTGCCCCAGGTAAACGCTGCTTCCCTTCGGACAGCCCATAACTGGCTGGCCGGTTTGTCAAAACGCGGTGTGATTGGCCCCGCCACCGACGGCGGTTTCTGGCTGGTCGGGGCAAACTCCCTCCTGCCAGCAGCCGTCTGGAATGAGCCAATCTATGGAAAAAACAACGCCTTGCGGAGCTTTCTCGCAGGCTCGGCGGATCGATTGGACTGGCAACAGCTGGCAACTTTTTCCGATCTGGATCTTTTGGAAGATGTACCTGCAGTTGTGTCAGAGTTGGAAAACCTGCCCCACACACATCCAGAACAGCTTCGTCTGCTAGATTGGTTATCGAAACATCTGATCAAGCCAGACTGAGCGAATTGATGAAAGAAACGTGGCCACTGCTGAAGAATACCGACTTTCCCGCCATACGAAGGCGGCATATTGAAACCCTTCAGCTCAACCTGGGCTACCTGTGCAACCTGAGCTGCGTGCACTGTCACGTTGCTGCCGGACCTAAGCGAACAGAGCTCATGGATCGCGACACCATGGCCCAGGCGCTAAAAGTAGCCGAACGGTTTGAGGTCCAGAAGCTGGATCTCACTGGCGGCTCGCCGGAAATGAATCCGGATTTCCGCTGGTTGGTTGGACAAGCAAGATCACGGCAAATGCAGGTCATGGATCGGCTCAACCCGACCATTATGGAAGAGCCTGGCTACGAGTGGGTTGGTGACTTTCTGGCCCAGCATCAAGTCGAGGTGATTGCCTCTCTGCCCTGTTACTCCAAAGAAAACGTGGATAGCCAGCGCGGCAACGGCGTGTTTGAGGCGTCGATTTCGGCCTTGCAGACCCTCAACCAACTCGGGTACGGGAAAGACGGCTCCGGGCTTGTACTCAATCTGGTTTACAACCCCCTCGGACCGGTTCTTCCTCCGGACCAGGGTCAGCTGGAAGGTGACTACAAGCAGCTTTTATTTGACGAATTCGGCCTGGCCTTCAACCGACTCTTCACCATCACCAACATGCCTATCAAACGCTTTGGTTCAATGCTGGTCTCCAAGGGGCAGTTTGACGACTATATGCAGTTGCTAAAGAACGCCTATCAACCTGCTAATCTTGGAGCAGTCATGTGTCGTGATCTGATCAGCGTGGACTACATGGGTTATCTCTACGACTGCGACTTCAATCAGATGTTAGGGCTCCCGCTGGGCGGCAGCAAACGCCGCCAACACTTGCGCGACATGCTCAACATCGTCCACGTTCCGAGCGAGATCGGCATTGGAGAACATTGCTACGGCTGCACGGCCGGCCAAGGGTCGAGTTGCGGTGGCGCCCTGAGTGGATGATAGGGTCAAGGTTCAAGAGCATCCCGCTTGGCAGACCCTGGTGCCGCGCGATTGAGCTGGAAAACGGCGAAAAATTGCTTATGCGGCCTATTCAGCCCTCGGACGCCGGGAAACTGCAACAGAGTTTCCTGACTCTGACGCCACAAGAGATCCGGATGCGCTTTCTGCATCCGCTGACGGAATTGACTGCCGACTATGCGGACCGACTCTGCCGCATCAACCCTGATACCGAATTCGCCCTTGTTCTGACCGAGGCTAAGCCACCTTCTGAAGCAAGAATCGCTGCTGTCGCGCGCGCAGCCATTGATGACGGCCGGAGAGAAGCCGAGTTTGCGATCATCGTCAGCAAGGAGATTCGCCGATTTGGTCTCGGAGTTTTTCTCATGCAACAGCTGATCGCATGGGGCCGCAGCCAATGCCTTGATGACATCTACGGCTTCATCCTCAAGGAAAACCAACCGATGTTGAAATTGATGACCGGCATGGGTTTTTCCTTGGGACCCAGCGACGAAGACACCGGCGTCATGCTTGCACGCTTGCAGTTGTAGATCAATGAAGTTGTCAATCAACCGGTGATTTAAGACCGCGTCAGTCGGAGAGATCAATCCGTTCCTGAGCTTCCTGAATCATGAACCCTTGCATGTAGTCAGCACCCACGTGCCACAAATTGGCTGCCATGTTGGCATCTTCAACCATCGGCATGATAACTTTGACACCGCGCTCCCGCGCTGGTGTGCTCGCGTCCAGAAATTCCTTCTCGAGTCCGTCCCCCTCACCGAGGCGACGGATGAAGCTCGGAGACATCTTGACGAAGTCCGCGGGCAAATCCTTGACCAGCAAATCCCATCGGCTATGCTCATCGACCTGGGACACGCAGATTTCAATTCCTAGTTTATCCAGCAGGGAAAACAGCTCACGAGAACCGTTGATGTTTCCAAGAACATCATCAATGCTGAAGTCGAGCGCCATTTTTCCGGATACCGAGGGATTTCGCTCTGTCAGACCTTCCAGCCATTCACGCCGATCACCGTCCTGAATCAAACTGTCACCCTGACTCAGAAACAGGCGAATAGGTAAGAACTGGTACTCATTAGCCAGCAGGCCGGCACAGTAACTGATCATCCAGCGATCCAGCACCTTGAGCACACCGGCATCTCTCGCAGCCGGAACGAAGGCCGCTGCGGGAATCAGCGAGCCGTCCGCTGAAACCAGCCGAGGCAGCGCCTGAAAGCTTTTGGAAGGCTCACTTTGGGTTGCGAGTATGGGCTGATAAAGCACTTTCAGCGCATCCGTGCGCAGCAACTCCATCAGCAGTCCCAGCATCTGGCGATCGCTGCCGCTGGCCTCTTCGGCCGAGACATCGGGATGAAGCTCAGAAATCTGATTGCCGCCCGCCGCAGATATCCGTTCGGCACTTCTTACCAGGCCAAGCAACAGTCTTTCGCCGCTCATAAACCGGTGGTCAAATTCTGTCCAGGCGAGGGTGACGCCGACCACCAGCGACTCACCATCGAGTTCAAAAGTTGAGCCCGACAACTCCTTGAACAGTTTCGCCATCTGCTTGGATGAGGTCTTGCTAGAGCTGTGCGGCAAAAGCCCGATGATGCAACGCTCGTTAAGGCGAGCGACACTAACCTCAACATCCAGATGCTCTTCAACCAGTGCCTCAAACTGATTGAGCAGAGCGAGCAGCCCACCGTAGCCGCGCTGCCCGCGGATTCGATCCCAGTGATCCAACGCCAGACAGAAACAAGCCGAAGGAGCGTCCGAATTGCTGTCGGCGAAAGACGCATAGGCAGTCACCAGATTGTCGATGAAGGCTTCAAGTTTCATCGGTCTCGCATCTCCACTTGTCCCTCTGAACCTCCGCCCATCAATTTAGCCCCTGTCGTCATCAAAAATGACCGCTAAAGCCTATCACTTTTGGTATGGCTCGTTTCAGACGCTTGCGCTTGTTTCGCACCTGAAAAGACCGCTTCGATCTGGCGGCAATGGAAAGACCGCTGATCTTCGTTGACAAGAATCTGCAGGCGCCGAGCCCGGTCAAAGAATCCTTCGGCTGGCAGACCGTGCCCGACCCGACTGACTACGAGCGCAGAGCGTACGGGCCTGCCATGGGCAACGTCTTCCTGCATGAGCCTTTCCAGCAAGCGGGTGATGCGATGGATACGCTGTGGACCTGGCATCGCCACCCGATCAGCCAACTCGAGGTAGGTCAGCAGCTCCTGCCGACTGGCCTGCATGCCGAGTACCGACTTGACTCGGGCCATAAAGTGCTCGATCTCGCTATCGTTTAAGCGCGCTCCCATGTTCCCATTCGTCAGGCGGCGCTCTCGTCGAGACCGCAATTATTCTTCTCGAACACCCGATCAGCACGATAACTCGAACGCACGAGGGGGCCCGAGACCACTTCCAGAAAGCCCTTCCCCAGACCCAGGCGGCGCAGTTCGGCAAACTCATCGGGGGTCACATAACGATCCACCGGCAGGTGATTAACGGTCGGCCGCAAGTATTGTCCGAAGGTGACGATGTCCACCCCGATCAGCCGCAATTCGTCCATGGTCTCGAGCAGTTCATCAAAGGTTTCGCCCAGGCCGACCATCAAGCTCGTCTTGGTCAACACATCAGGCCGATGGCGCTTGGCGAAAGCAAGAACATCCAGCGTCTGCTGGTAACCCGCTCGCGGATCCCGCACCGGGTGGGTCAGTCGCCTGACCGTCTCGACATTCTGGGCAAAGACCTCCAAGCCTGAATCGACGACCGTTTCTATGCAGTCGAATCGTCCCTGAAAATCGGGGGTGAGCGCTTCAACGGCGGTTGCCGGGTTGGCTTGCTTGATATGACGCACACAGGCCGCGTAATGACCAGCGCCGCCATCGGCCAAATCATCGCGATCGACCGAGGTGAGCACAACGTACTTCAAATCCATCAAACGCACGGATTGCGCAGCATTGGCCGGCTCGTCAGGATCCAGCCAGCCGCGCGGATTGCCGGTGTCGACCGAACAGAACCGGCAGGCCCGGGTGCAGACATCGCCCATCAACATAATGGTCGCCACGCCATTCGACCAGCACTCGCCGATGTTGGGACATTTGGATTCCTGGCAAACTGTGGCCAGGCGATGGTCATTCACGTTCCGCCGGACAGCCTCGTATTTGCTGCCCGCGACCGGCAGCCGGGCACGCAACCAGGCTGGCTTGCGGCCAAACGGCGCAGGCTCAGCGTTCGGCCGGGCCTTGACGCCATCGACAATGGCCGTGTGGCCCTGAGGCTTGACCACCTTTTGACCGCTTTTGACGGCAATCGGAATGCGATTGTTTTTCAGCATATCGACATTCTCGCACGCACCAGGGCGTGGTTGCATCAAGCCCGCAAACCAGCTTTCAGGATGCGGCTACTTTTTGAACGTGCGGCGTGTTCCGTGACCTGCCTTGCGCTGGGCACGCGACACGCTCGGACGTTCTCGAATCGGTTGTTCCCGGTCTTTTCTCGCAGCCGGAGCCGGTCCCGATCTCGATTTTCCCGCCGCAGGCTTGCCTGGGTTGGGGCCTCTGCGGTCGCCTTTTCGAGGGGGCTTGAAGCCAGTGCGCTCCTTTGGTTTTCCTTTCGCAGCCGGGGCGCCCGGGCCTGCGTCCTCTCGTATGTTCAAAGCCTGGCCCGCCACGCGGACGCTGCCCAGATGCCTCAGTACCTTGGCATCAAGCGAGCGTGGCAGATCAACCAGGCTGAACTGGTCGAGAATAGCCACCCTGCCGATCGCTGCAGAATCCAGTCCACCCTCGTTGGCGATTGCACCGACGATGTTGCCCGGCTTTACGCCGTGGACCCGTCCAACTTCAATCCGATAGGTCGCCTTATCGCTGTCGTCGCGTGCCTGCTCACCCCGTCCGGGCCGGTGGGTCTGTTGACGAGCCGGCCGTGGCCGCGACTCCGGCGCGTTGAAGGCCTCGGCCCGCTCGCTCAAGAAGAGGTCATCCCCGCCTCTCAACAGCCGTGCCAGCGCGGCGGCGATATCAACCATGTCCGCACCGGTTTCATCCTGGCAGGCCTGTGCCACCTCCCGATAGAGCGCTAGCTCCTCGGTCTCGAGCGCGCCCCGCACCGCAGCCTTGAACCGGGCCACGCGCTGTTCATTGACATCATCGACCGAGGGCAAACCCATTGCCTCGATGGGCTGACGCGTTGCACGCTCAATCGCACGCAGCATGCCGCGCTCGCGTCGAGCAACAAACAAAATCGCCTCTCCGGTCCGGCCGGCTCGGCCCGTCCGACCAATACGGTGGACGTAGGCCTCGGTGTCATAGGGGATGTCGTAGTTAACAACGTGCGAAATGCGCTCGACGTCGAGCCCGCGGGCGGCCACGTCGGTCGCCACCAGGATATCGATCTCGCCGCGGCGCAGCTTTTCGACAATCTTCTCGCGCACCGGCTGGGGCACATCACCATTCAAGGCTTCGGCGGCAAAGCCGCGTGCATCCAGCCGACTCGCCAGCTCTTCGGTTGCAACCCGAGTGCGGGCAAAGACGATCATGCCGTCAAACTCTTCAACCTCCAGAATGCGCGTGAGGGCATCGAGTTTGTGCATGCCGTCCACCAGCCAGTAGCGCTGCCGAATGCTGTCTGCGGTTGCGGTACTCGAACGAATGGTGACCTGAGCAGGAGACTTCAGATAACGCTCTGCGATCCGTCGAATCTGGCTTGGCATGGTGGCGGAAAACAGCACGATCTGGCAGCTTGCCGGCAATCTGGCCAACACTTTTTCGACGTCATCGATAAAGCCCATCCGCAGCATTTCATCGGCTTCATCCAGAACCAGCGTCGATAAGGCACTGAGGTCCAGCGTGCCTTTCTCAAGATGGTCGATCACTCGACCCGGCGTGCCGACAACGACATCGGCGCCACGCCGCAGCCCGGCAAGCTGTGGCCCGAAAGCCTGTCCGCCATAGATTGGCAGCACATGGAATCCCCGCAGCCCGCTGGCGTAGCGGTGGAAGGCTTCGGCCACCTGAATGGCCAGCTCGCGGGTCGGCGCCAGCACCAGGGCCGCGGGCTTGGCCGAATCCGGCGCTCGCCGAGCGAGAATAGGCAAAGCGAACGCCGCCGTTTTACCCGTGCCCGTCTGAGCCTGGCCGACGAGATCGCGTCCGGCCAGCAGCGCCGGAATGGTCTCGGCCTGAATGGGTGAAGGCGCCTCGTAACCGAGTTCGTTTAGCGTTGCGGTCAGAGTGTCCGGCAGACCCAGCGCACCGAAATCCGATTGTTCACCTTTAGACATCGCCATCTAGCTCCTCGTCGTCGAGCGAGTCACCTGATCTTCCGACTCGCTCCAGATGCTCCATGATGCGGCCGATCAACGGATCAAGCCCGCGTTTGGCCACCGAAGAAATTGCGAACCACGGATCTTGCCACTCAAGCTGGTTGATGACCTGCTCGGCCCGTTGCGCCATGTCATTATCATCGACCTGGTCTGTCTTGGTCAGCACCAGCCAGCGCTCGCGCTTTGCCAGGGTTTCGTCGAACCGCGCCAACTCCCTTTCCAAAGCCCGAACCTGCTCGACGGGTTGAGAGCCGTCAATTGGGGCAATATCAACAAGATGCAGCAGCAGTCGCGTGCGCTGCAGGTGCTTGAGAAACTGAATACCCAGACCATGACCGTCGGCAGCGCCTTCGATCAAACCGGGAATGTCGGCGATCACGAAACTGCGCCCGGGCTCAAGGCTGACCACTCCCAAATTGGGGTAGAGCGTCGTAAACGGGTAATCAGCGACTTTGGGACGAGCCGCCGAAACCACGCTGATCAGGGTGGACTTCCCGGCGTTCGGAAAGCCAAGCAGACCGACGTCGGCCAGCACTTTCAACTCCAGATGCAGCGCTCTTTCCTCACCCGCCGTGCCCGGCGTCGACTGGCGTGGTGTCCGGTTCACCGATGACTTGAAATTGATGTTGCCCCGGCCACCCTCACCACCACGAGCGACCAGCATGCGCTGGCCGGGTTCGGTAAGCTCACCGATGACTTCGCCGGTCTCGGCAGCGGTCACAATGGTGCCCAGCGGCACCCGAATCGAGATGTCCTCAGCCGACTTCCCCGTGCGCTGCCGTCCCGCTCCGGGCTGACCACTGCGCGCCTTGAATAACCGAGCATGACGAAAATCAGCCAGGGTATTGAGGCCGGAGTCGGCCTCGAGCCAGACGCTGCCACCATCACCCCCGTCACCACCATCGGGGCCGCCTTTGGGGATGAACTTCTCTCGCCGGAAGCTGACGCTGCCGGGCCCGCCCTTTCCGGCGCGAACTTCAATGCTGGCTTCGTCGACGAATTTCATGGCCTGTCAAGATCCGATGTTCTTAAATGGACAACCGCAATCGATTCTGGCACGCAGAGCGACCGGCACGGGATCACCCGCTGCGGGCCTCACCACGCGTCGAACCAAAGCGGGTGATCCCGCGCCGGTCGCGCGTCCCGGCCGTCAGCACGATATCCCACCCGTCAGATACAAAAAAGCCCCGCAGCGCGGGGCCTCTTTCATCAATGCTGTCACGGCGTTTAGTCGGCAGCCTGCACCGAGACGAACTTGCGCAAGGGCTTGCCCTTCTGCTCGAAAACGACCTTGCCGTCGGCGACAGCAAACAGAGTGTGGTCGCGTCCGACCATGACGTTATCGCCGGCATGAAAGCGCGTTCCGCGCTGACGGACAAGAATGTTGCCAGCCAGTACGCGCTCACCGCCGTAACGCTTGACGCCGAGATACTTGGGATTGGAGTCGCGACCGTTACGAGTAGAGCCGCCTGCTTTCTTATGTGCCATTGTCTTTAACCCTCAATTCCGGTGATCTTGAGTTCAGTGTAATACTGGCGATGGCCCATCTGCTTCATATGGTGCTTGCGGCGCCGAAACTTGATGATCCGGATCTTGTCGCCACGCCCGTGATCCACGACCTCGGCGGTGACTTTGCCACCTTCCACGGTAGGCGTGCCAATGCGAACCGCTTCCCCTTCACCAACCATCAAAACCTGGTCGATTTCAACCGTCGCGCCTTTGTCGGCGTCCAGCTTTTCGACGCGGACGACGTCGCCCTCCGCTGCCCGGTACTGCTTGCCGCCGGTGCTAAATACCGCGTACATGATGCGTGCTCCAGAAAAGTGCTTTAGCAAAGAGCGGAAATATTACCGGATAGGAAGCTGCAGGTCAATGACGATCGTCGCGATACTCCAATCTTGCTGCCGCGCTTGTCAACTATGCTTGGCCTGCCCAAGCCATCCTCATATACTCGCGTGATGAATAACGGTCTGGTTTTGACTCACTCCCGGCACGAGATGCT
>CAZIMY010000066.1:0-14292 GCA_964540315.1 uncultured Wenzhouxiangella sp. | reverse complement strand
GCCAGAACAACATAGGAAGCGTCATAGGCCGTCAAATGCCCGCGTAGCGCCCAGATGCGGGTAATCAAACTGTCGTGGCGGTATCTGCGGATCGGTAGCGCTTGAAGCTCAGAAGCAAGGTTTGCTCTCGAAGCGGGAATGCGTCCGTCCCGATCCAGCCGCCGCAGTGCATGGAGAACTTCAACATCAAGAATCTCCGGCGCTGCCAAGCGAGTGTCAGCCGCCCAAAACAACTCGCTGATCGGGTCGGGACGAAAACGAGCGAGCAGGTCGGTCGCGACCGAGGCATCGACGACCAGAATTCGGCTCACGCGGCATCCCGCTCCCGGCGAATCAGGGCGGCGGAAGACTCGCTCATGTCGAAAGGTTCAGATTCCTGCAGGCGTTGGCGTAGTTCCGTCTCGGAAGGCAACGCCAACCAGGCCGACATGTGCTCCAGCAGGAGTTCGCTCATGCTTTTTCCCTCGATCGCGGCCCGCATCTTCAATGCCTTATGGACGGCAGTGGGGACATTTCGAATCTGAATCATGTGGCTCATCGAGTGTTCCAAATGCATGTTTACCACATGCTAACATGTTTTAAACATGTGGGATTGACCCGACTCGGCGCGTGATTGTCTTGACTTGTCCCATTGAAAAGCCACGGTCTTTTTGCGCCGCATTCACCGCGGGCGCCATAATGGTGGATTGATCGCTCTCAACAGGCTTGACGGCATGAAATCGATTTCCGTTCGCGGCGCGCGAACCCATAACCTCGCCAATATCGATCTTGAACTGCCGCGCGACAAGCTGATCGTGTTTACAGGGCTTTCAGGGTCGGGTAAATCCTCGCTGGCATTCGACACCATCTATGCCGAGGGCCAGCGGCGCTACGTCGAGTCGCTGTCGGCCTACGCGCGGCAGTTCCTGTCGATGATGGAAAAGCCCGATGTGGACCATATTGAGGGGCTGTCACCCGCCATTTCCATCGAGCAGAAGGCGGCCAGCCATAATCCGCGTTCGACCGTCGGCACCGTTACGGAAATCCACGACTACCTGCGCCTGCTGTTTGCCAGGGTTGGCACGCCGCGCTGCCCGGATCACGATGAGGTGCTGGACGCACAGACCGTCTCGCAGATGGTCGACACCGCGCTCGGCCTGCCGGAGGGCAGCAAGTTGATGCTGCTCGCACCGGTAGTCCGCAACCGCAAGGGCGAGCACGTACAGCTGCTGGAAGACCTGCGGGCACAGGGGTTCGTGCGCGCACGGGTCAACGGCAAGGTCATCGACCTGGACGACGAACTGCCCAAGCTGGCGCTTCGCCGAAAACACTCAATCGAGGCGGTCGTGGATCGCTTCAAGGTTCGCAAACCCGATTCCGAAGCCGCCGAAACCATGAGCCAGCGGCTGGCCGAGAGTTTCGAGACCGCCCTCAGGTTGGCCGACGGAACCGCCGTCGTCGCCCCGATGGACGCCGACTCGGACCTGGCTGAAATCCTTTTCTCGTCGCGCTTTGCCTGCCCGGTCTGTGACTACAGCCTGACCGAGCTGGAACCGCGTATGTTCTCGTTCAACAACCCCAACGGCGCCTGCCCCAGCTGTGACGGACTGGGTGTGACCCAGTTCTTCGACCCGGACCGGGTGGTCGCCAACCGCGATCTGCCGCTGGCCGGCGGCGCCATCCGCGGCTGGGACCGGCGCAATGCGTATTACTTTCAGCTGATCCAGTCGCTGGCCAAGCACTACGATTTTGATGTCGAGGCACCGTTTCGCAAGCTGCCGAAGAAACTCCAGCACATCCTGCTCTACGGCAGCGGCGACGAAGCCATCGCCTTCCGCTATCTGTCCGAACGCGGCAGCCAGACGCGCAAGCATCCTTTTGTCGGCATCATTCCGAATCTGGAAAAACGCTACCGCGAAACCGAATCCCGCATCGTGCGCGAAGAACTGTCGCGCTACATCTCCAGCCAGTCGTGTCCTGCCTGCCACGGCCAGCGTCTCAACCGCGAGGCCCGGCATGTTTTCATCGGCGGTCATAACCTCCCCGATATTGCCAGCTGGTCCATCCAGCGGTCACTGGATTTTTTCGAGGCGCTCGCGCTGCCTGGATGGCGCGGCGAGATCGCCGCCAAGATTCTCAAAGAGGTGCGCGAACGGCTTCAGTTTCTGGTCAATGTCGGGCTGGACTACCTGACGCTCGATCGACAGGCCGACACCTTGTCCGGCGGCGAGGCTCAGCGGATTCGCCTGGCCAGCCAGATCGGCGCCGGCCTGGTCGGGGTGATGTACGTGCTCGACGAGCCCTCGATTGGCCTGCACCAGCGCGATAACGACCGCCTGTTGGCCACCCTGACCCGGCTGCGCGACCTGGGCAATACGGTGATCGTCGTCGAACACGACGAAGACGCCATTCGCAGCGCGGACCACGTCGTCGACATCGGCCCGGGCCCCGGCGTCCATGGGGGCCAGATTGTTTACAGCGGCAAGCCGGCCGGACTGCTGAAAGCCGAAGGCTCTTTGACCGGCGAATACCTGTCCGGTCGCCGCGAAATCGAGATTCCAAAGAAACGCCACAAGAAAGACAGCAAGCGCCAGTTTTCCATCACCGGCGCCTCGGGCAACAACCTCAAGGAGGTTGATCTGGCCATTCCTGCGGGCCTGTTTGTCTGCGTCACGGGCGTATCCGGTTCCGGCAAGTCGACCCTGATCAACGACACCCTCTACCGCCTGCTCGCCCGGGAATTGAACGGTGCCTCCGAAAACCCGGCACCGATGAAAGACTTTGCCGGGCTGGAGCTCTTTGACAAGGTGGTCGATATCGACCAGAGCCCGATCGGGCGCACGCCCCGGTCTAATCCGGCCACCTACACCGGGCTGTTCACGCCGATCCGCGAGCTGTTTGCCGGGACCCAGGAAGCGCGCCTGCGCGGCTACAAGCCCGGCCGCTTCTCGTTCAACGTCAAGGGCGGACGCTGCGAGGCCTGCCAGGGCGACGGGCTGATCCGGGTTGAAATGCATTTTTTGCCCGACATCTTTGTACCTTGCGATGCTTGCGGCGGGAAGCGCTACAACCGCGAAACGCTGACGGTCAACTACAAGGGCAAGAATATCCACGAGGTCCTCCAGATGACCGTCGAGGACGCGCTGGAATTCTTCGAGCCGGTGCCGGTGGTCGCGCGCAAACTGAAGACGCTAATGGACGTGGGTTTGAGTTACATCCAGCTGGGCCAGAGCGCGACAACGCTGTCAGGTGGCGAAGCCCAGCGCATCAAGCTTGCCCGGGAGCTGTCAAAACGCGACACCGGCAACACCCTGTACATCCTCGACGAGCCCACCACGGGACTCCACTTCCACGACATCAAGCACCTGCTGGAAGTCCTGCACCGCCTGCGTGACCACGGCAACACGGTCGTTGTGATCGAACACAATCTCGATGTGATCAAAACCGCCGACTGGATCATCGACCTGGGGCCAGAGGGCGGTGACGGCGGCGGCCAGATCATTGCCAGTGGCACACCCGAACAAATTGCCAGGTCCAAAGGATCCTGGACCGGCGACTACCTGGCACCGATGCTTGGCATCAGCCGACGCAAGCGCGCTTAGCTACAGCTTGGCGCGGCTCGACCAGCCTTGTCATTTCTTAAGGTAGTAACGCAGCACCACCCAGTCATACACAAAATGAACCACGATCGGGATGAGCAGGTTGCCCGTCGCCAGGTAAAGCCAGCCAAGGTAAAACCCCATGGCGGTTGCGACCATGAAATAGGCGCGGCTCAAGGCATGCATTGCGCCGAACACCACCGAAGCCACGACCAATGCCAGCCCGTTGCCGATGACTCCGTCCAGGCCGCCCTGGATGACGCCGCGAAACAGCATCTCCTCACCCACGCCGGCCAGCAGTGAAACGACAAACAGGATGCCGACCGGCGCATTGCGGAACAGCGGTACGATGATTTCGACCATAAACTGCTGCAGTTCGGCGACCCAGCGCCAGTTCATTGTGCCCAGCAGCCAGACAGCGACGAGCAACGGGAGGGTGGCGGCAAGGCCCCAATTCAGCGCGGACAGCGAGAACGTCAGATCGTCCAGCATCCTGAGCCCGAACACCATATCCAGCACCAGGGCCAGCAAGACAATGCCGCCCTGAAGACCCAGCGTGGCGCTCAGAGACACTGGCGTCGGTTCAGGCGGGCTCGGGCGCTGAGGATCAGTCACGCTTCCACCTGCACTCAATCTGCAGCACGGAGTGCCGAGAGCAGGTCAATCAAGCCGATTTTTTCAAACGCTCAACCAGTGCGCGCATGGTCGCTTGCGTCTCATCGGAAAACCAGCCGCGCACGAAACCATCCACATCCAGCGCACCAGCGCCCTGGAAAGACTCGATCAGATCAGCTCTGCACAGTGCTCGTGTGGCCGACATGGCGTGCTTTGGCAACGCCAGATGTCGTTGGCACCAGGCGACCGCCGTTTCGACCACTCGGTCAGGCGCCACGATCTGGTCGACCAGGCCAACCGCCAGCGCCTGGGTCGCCGGTATCATCTCGCCTGCCACCAGGTGGCGCTCAGCGCGGTATGGGCCAATCAGACGCACCAGCGCTTGATGGATCACCGGCGGCACGACCAGCCCGACCTGGACTTCGTTGAGACCGAGTTTGAAATCGCCGGCCGCCTGTACCCGGTAGTCGGCATACAAGGCAATGACAGTGCCACCGGCCGGACTGTGCCCGGTCAGCGCTGTCACAATGGGCACGGGGCTGGCCGCAATTCGCTCCAGCAACCCGAACAGGTCGCGCCAGAACGCTCGCATACCGGCCTCGTCCAGGGTCAGCAGTTCAGGAACATCGAGACCTGCAGAAAACAGGCCCGTGCGCCCAGAGAGCACCAGCGCACGGGCGCCGAGTCGGGTTTGTTCTTCAATCGCTGAGTCCAGCGCCTTGACAAGGGCAGGATTCAGGGCATTCACTGGCGGGCGATCGAGACGAATCTCAACCACATCATGGTCGTGAGAAAAGGTTTGCAGCATGACTGGAATTCATCGGAGGAACAGGATCGCTGACAAGCTTACACGATGGGCAATGTCCTCGCGCCCGCTCGCTTGACCTGGGAGATAATGTGGTCTTCATAACAGAGATAAAGAACACAGATGCTGCTGACAATCGCAAGAACACTGATGCTGCTTTGGCTTGCCCCTTCACTCGCACTGGCCGGTAATGCCCTGGTCATTGCTGACCCCTGGTCACCGGAAGCGCCGCCCGGACGCATGATGGCTGGCTTCCTGACGCTCGAAAACACGGGGACAGAAGCGATCGCGCTGGTGGACGGCGAAAGCCCGGAGTTTGGTCATGTGGAAATCCACACCATGATGATGGACGACGGCGTCATGCGCATGCGCAAGCTCGACGAGCTCGTCATTGAGCCCGGTGAGATCGTGGAACTCAAGCCGGGTGGACTGCACCTGATGCTGATGCAGCCAGCACAATCATTCAAAGCCGGCCAAACAATCGATATCACCCTGATCGACAAGCAGGGAAACGAGTATGCCCTGGTCTCGGAGGTTCGCAAACGCAACCGACCCATGATGACCGATTGAGCAAACTCGACGAAAAACGGGTAATTCCTGATTCGGTATCCCGACGCCGGGGCCTGACCCATGTTTGAAAATGAGCCGGCCACAACCGCCGTCATGCTGGTTGCGGTCGGTCTCCTGCTGGTCTTCAGCGTGCTCTTCAGCCGGCCGTCAGAGCGCATCGGCATTCCAGTCGTGCTGGTCTTTCTCACGATCGGGCTGCTCGTCGGCGCTCAGCTGCCCGAGCACTTCGTCAACTTTGAACTGGCCTTCCGGATTGGCACGGTCGGGCTGGTTCTGATTCTTTTTGACGGCGGGCTGAATACGCCGTTCCGCCAGGTCCGTCGCTACCTCGCCCCGGCGTCCGTTCTGGCAACGGGTGCTGTTGTAGGCACCGCCGTTGCGGTTGCACTGATCGCCAGAATGCTTGGTCTGGGCTGGACAGAAGCGATGCTGCTCGGTGCCATCGTGTCCTCGACCGACGCGGCAGCCGTGTTCTCTTCACTGAGGGGTTCCGGGGTGCAATTACGGCGCAAAGTCGGCGCAACTCTCGAACTGGAATCGGGCCTGAACGACCCCCTGGCGATCATCCTGACGCTGAACCTGACCGCTCAGCTCATGGAGCCAGGGCCCTTTCATCTATCCACTCTAGCAGTGGAAATCCTCGTTCAATTGGCCGTAGGTCTTGGCGCAGGCCTTGCGATCGGATGGCTGGGCAGCCAGCTGCTGGCCAGGATTCGGGTGCCGGCCGCAGGACTATACCCGGCTGTCACGCTGGCCCTGGCCCTCCTCGCATTCGGGCTGCCAACGCTATTCATGGGCTCCGGCTTTCTGGCCGTGTACGTGGCCGCGCTGATGCTGGGCAACCGCCGGCTTCCTTACCGTGCCGGCATCTTGCGCGTTCACGATGCGCTGGCCTGGCTGGCACAGATCAGCATGTTTCTGGTGCTGGGGCTACTGGCGGTACCAGACATGCTGATCGATGCCGCCCTGAAGGGCCTCGTGCTGGCACTGGGGCTTGCTTTGGTGGCCAGGCCCCTGATGGTCATGCTGGGGCTTTGGCCCTTTGGCTACAAGGCCCGGGAATCGGGCTTTATTGCCTGGGTGGGTTTGCGCGGCGCCGTGCCTATCCTCCTGGCAACTTACCCGGTGCTGGCCGGCGTTCCGGGCGCGCTGGAGTTGTTCCACCTGGTCTTTTTTGTGGTCGTGGTCAATGCGCTGATTCCCGGCGCCACCATTCGCTGGGCGGTGCGGAAATTCAAGGTCGAGCAAGGCGGCCAGGAGCGCCCTGCCCCGGTGCTTGAAATCACGGCAATCAATTCTTTGCCGATTCAGATCATGTCGTTTCAGCTCGATCCCGCGGCGATGGTCACGGGCAACCCGGCCGGCATCCTGCCGCTCCCCGCGGGAGCCGATATTCTTCTCCTGGTTCGCGGCAAGGAAGCCCTGCCCGTCAACCCGGATACGGTGCTGGAGGCAGGAGACCATGTCCATGTCATGCTAAAACCCGAGCATCAAAGCACCGTCGAGCTTCTCTTTGGGCTGCGCGAAGATGATTAACGGTTAGGCGCGGCCAAGTTTGCAAGATCGGCCAGAATGGCGGCCGTTGCACCCCAGACAGGCCAGCAATCAGAGCGCATCGACCAGACCTCGTATTCCTTGCTGTGATGCCTGACCTGGTGCCGACAGTAGGACTCAGCGTCGAAAACTCTTTCCAAGGGGACAGTAAAAATCTTGCTGACCTCGTCAGGGCAGGGCCGGAAAACCTGCTCCTGCCTGATCACACCGACCACAGGAACGATGCGGTACTCGCTGATGGTGTCGAACTGCTGCATCAAGCCAAGAACTTCCACGCACTCAGGGTTGATGCCTGTTTCTTCGTGTGCTTCCCGCAAAGCCGTTTGAACCGGGAAGGGCTCAGCGTCCTCGCGACACCCGCCGGGCAGCGCCACCTGGCCGGCGTGGCGGCTCATACCGTGGCTTCGGACCGTCAGCACCAGAACCGGCTGCGGCACGAGTACCAAAGGCAGCAGGACGGCGGAAAGACGCGGCTGCCAATCCGGTTGTTCAGACCGATAGCCGGAAACCGGCAAATATTCGAGCGCTGTGCTCGGCGGGAAAAGAACGGACGACAGGCCGGACAGCCTGTCGTCCCAGTTATTCATCGTCAAAAAGCGCGTCCGCGCGCTTTGGCAAAGACTGCATGATTCTGCGACGCCGCTCAGCGCTGTAGTTCAGCCAGTCACCAATTTCACTGGCAGATCGGAAACAGCCGATGCAAAGCCCTTGGGGACCGAGCGTGCAGGTGCCAATACACGGCGACTCGATCTCCGGTATGGGCGCAGCGGGATCACCCATTGACGCTTACTGGCCGCCGGGTACGGGTGCGCCTTCCTCAAAGCCTTCAGGTGCTCCGATCTGGACCAGCCGAACGTCGAACTGAAGGGCTTCATTGGGGCCAATGATGGGCGGATCTCCACGCACGCCAAAGGCAAGCTCGGGCGGCAGAAAGACCTGCCACATTGCGCCTTCGCGCATGAGAGGCAGCACTTCCTGCCAACCTTCAATGACGGAGTTGACCTGGAAAACAGCGGGGACGCCGCGACGGAAGGAGCTGTCGAATTCGCGGCCATCAATCTTGGAGCCACGGTAATGAACGGTAACCACGTCTTCAAGCCCAGGGCGATCGCCCTCACCTTCCTCAATGACCCGGTACTGAACGCCACTGGGTAGCGCGACAATGCCGTTTTTGCTCCGATTCTCGTCGAGAAACTCGGAAGCGCGGACCTGATTGTCTTCGGCCAACTGCTCGAATGCGGCCATCCGCTCCTGGCGAATCTGCTCTTGCAGTTCGGTCATCAGCTGGCGCATTTCGGCAATTTCGACCTGAGGTTCCGTACCTTGATATGAATCCCGGATGGCCTGGAAGATTGATTCCAACTCAAGATCGATGTCATAGCTGCGCAGTTCGGCGCCGAATTCATAGCCGATTGAGTAACCGAGCTTGCCCGGCTCGGATTCGAGATCCTGCGCGAAAGCAGAACCAACAAGAACAAAAGCCGCAAACAGCGACATGAATACCTTTTGCATGATGCCTCCAGATGAGTGCAAAGGAGAAAGGGTGTTGTTTACCCGACCGCGCATTCTAAACCACTCGACCCGCCCGGGTCAGCCCGCGGTCGCGGATCACTTAAGGATCTCGTAGCGAGGAAGTTGAAACTGCGCGGCAGCTCAGACTGCTTAAAAAGACGGGGGTTCCTGCCAATCTTTTACGGTTTTTTTCGCCTATATGTGGTTGATTTTACCACTTGAAAGATGCTGTATAAATGCAACTTATTGTTTTTAATAGCTAATTAAATTGGCACGATATATGAATATAGTCTCCGTGTAAGCGCAACCACTACCAAGGAGCATCGCAATGGGTATTTTTTCTCGTATGGGCGACATCATCAACGCCAACCTTAACTCCGTCCTTGAAAAAGCCGAAGATCCGGAAAAAATGATCCGGCTCATGATCCAGGAAATGGAGGACACGCTGGTGGAGGTTCGTTCCGCCACCGCCAAATGCATCGCCGAAAAAAAGGAACGCTCGCGCCTGCTGAAGCGTCTCGAAGAACAGCAGATCGACTGGGAGCGCAAGGCAGAGATCGCGCTGGATAAAAACCGTGAGGATCTGGCACGCGCTGCCCTGGTCGAAAAGACCACGCTAAGCGATCGCATCGGGTTTCTCAAAGAAGAGTTGACCCACTATCAGGATCAGCTAACCAAGTACGACAGCGATATCTCAAAGCTGCAAGCCAAGCTGACCGACGCCCGTAATCGTCAGCGTGCTTTGGTCATGCGTCATCGTTCAGCCAGCCATCAGCTCAAAACCCGCAAGCATCTGCACAATGAAAAAATTGACGAAATGCTGCACCGCTTCGATTCAGCCGAGCAGCGCATCGAGCAGATCGAGTCGGAAGCCGAGTCTCTGGACATGGGTCGCGATGGCAAAACGCTGGAATCGGAATTTCGCAAAATTGAAACCGATGAGCGGATTGAGGCCGAGCTGGCGGAACTGAAATCTCGCAAGCAAAAGAGCTAAAGCGCTATGGTTTCCGACGTCTTATTCCCGTTACTGGTCATCTTTTTGGTGATCGTGCTGCCGATCTGGCTGGTGATGCACTACTCCACCCGCAATTCGGCAGACCGTCGCCTCAACAGCAAGGATGAAGCCCTGCTTGAGGAGCTCAACGACAACGCCCGAAAGATGGAAGACCGTATCCGTTCTCTGGAGCGAATTCTGGATGACGACAGTCCAAACTGGAGGAACCGTACATGAATTACAGCCGCGAAAAATCAAGCCGCAATCGACTGTATCGCGACAAGGACCGGGCGATTATCGCCGGCGTCTGCTCAGGCCTCGCGGACTGGACCGGCGTCAATCGGGTTGGACTGCGACTTATCGTCGTCCTCCTGGCAATTCCTTTTACCTTTGTCATGGTGGTCGGATACCTGGTTCTTTGGCTGCTCCTGCCCAAACGCCCCCGTGACCTCTATCGAGACGCGGATGACGAAGAGTTCTGGCAGGAGGTCCGCCGCTCGCCGCGCGACTCGGTCGGCCAACTCAACCGCCGGTTTCGCGGGCTGGATGATCGGCTCCAGCGCATGGAGAGCTGGATCACCTCCAGCGAGTACCGCATCGACCGCGAACTGCGCGACTAACGAGTCTTATTTGCCGCCATGCAAATACTCATTTCGCTATTGGGTCTCTTCCTGCTGATCCCGGCCGCCCTGGCCGGGATTGTCGCCGGGGTTCGTGACCTGGCGGCCAACAGCAGTTTGCTCATGGCGCAGCTCGACCAGTTGATGATGTTAGGCGAATCCCTGTGGCCGGTCAGTTGTGCTCTGGCCTTGATCACCGGAGGCATCATTGCGCTGTCGGCCGGATTCTGGCTGCTGATCCGTGGTTTACAATCTCGCGCCTGATTGTCCAATAAGCGTTCTTCCCAATATGAGCTTCGAGAATCTTTCCGTCGTCACGCGCGGCGGCATCCACACCATCACGATCAAACGCCCCAGCAAACTCAACGCGCTCAATCGCCAGACTCTGCAGGAACTCTACGGGGCGGTTATTGATGCCAGCGGTAACGACAAAGTCAGGGTCATCGTGCTGACAGGCTACGGCGACAAGGCATTTGTCGCCGGCGCAGACATCAGTGAAATTCGAGACCAAACGGCTTTGGAAGCCCGTCGGTTTTCGCAGTTCGGTCAAGACCTGATGAGCATGATCCAAAGCCTGGACAAGCCCGTTATAGCGGCGATCAATGGCTTCGCACTCGGCGGCGGGATGGAACTGGCACTCGCGTGTCATCTGCGCATCGCCAGCCGCAATGCGCGTCTTGGTTTGCCCGAAGTCAAACTTGGCATCATGCCGGGCTTCGGCGGCACGCAGCGCCTTGTCCGTCTTGTCGGAAGCACCCTGACTCTGGAAATGGCTTTGACCGGTGATCCCATCACCGCCGAGCGCGCCCATGAACTTGGTCTGGTCAACCGGGTTGTCGAACCCGATCAACTTGAATCGGCCATTCAAGCCCTGGCCGGACCTCTGGTCGAGGCCGCTCCGGAATCAGTGCGGGGCATTCTGCAAGCCACCCTACAGGGCGCGGAAACCAATCTTGAGTCCGGGTTGGCGCTCGAGACGGCTCGGTTCGCACTATGCTGCGCCAGCGAGGACATGCGGGAAGGCACCAGCGCCTTTCTTGAAAAACGCAAACCGGCGTTTAGCGGTCGCTAACACCAGGACGCTTACGCCATGGGCTGGCGCGAAGAGAAAGCATGGGCCAGCGTGGATTGATCGGTATGTTCCAGTTCACCCCCCAGCGGCACACCCTGGGCCAGCCGAGAGACCCTGATCGAGTGGCGCGCTGCCATTTCGCACAGGTAGTGCGCCGTAGCTTCGCCCTCGACAGTGGTGTTGGTCGCGATCACAATCTCCTCGACCGCACCATCCGCTAACTGCCGCCCCAGTTCATCGAGCCCGAGATCTTTCGGGCCAATACCGTCCAGGGGTGACAGCCGACCGAGCAACACGAAGTAGCGGCCCTGGTAGCCGGTGGCGGCCTCGATGGCCAGCACATCTGCCGGACTCTCCACGATGCACAGCGTTTTGGGGCTGCGCCGGTCATCGGAGCAGACTCGGCAGATCTCCGCGGCTGTGAAATTCCGGCACTGCCTGCAGCGCTGAATATCGCGCATCGCAGTTTCCAGCGCGCGCGCCAGTCGCCGGCCGCCATCACGCTCACGCTCGAGCAAGTGCAAAGCCATGCGCTGGGCTGAACGGGCACCCACACCGGGCAGGCAGCGCAGCGTCTCAAGCAACTCGTCGAAAGGATCAGCGGCCATGCTCAGCCGACCAATTGATCAAGGCAAGGTAAAGCCGGGCGGTATCGGCAGGCCGCCGGCCAGACTGGACATTTTTTCCTGGCTGGCTTCCTGAACCCGGTTGACGGCATCATTGACAGCCGCGGCAACGAGGTCTTCAACCATCTCGCGGTCATCGGAAATGCTCTCGTCAATCCGGACCTGACGCACCTCGTGCCGGCCACTCATGGTGACTTCCACAAGACCACCGCCCGCTTGTCCTTTTACCTCCAGTTCAGCAAGTTCCTGCTGAGCCTCCTTGAGGTTTTCCTGCATCTTTTGCGCCTGCTGCATCATCTGAGCAATGTTGCCTTTCATCATTTTTCTAGCCTTTTAGTGGTTTCTTGTATCAAGCGGTCTGACAGAATCCTTGAGCACCCGGGCATCGAAACGACTGCGCAGGCGCTGCACCAGGGGATCATCCTCGATCGCAGCTTCGGCCCTGGCCTGCGAGGCATCGCGCAGGTCCTGCTCCTGGCGGGCCGGCGTGGCAAGATCGGCATCGTCCACCGCCCGGATGCTGACCCGAACGTCTTTTTCCAGATATTGACCGAGCGCTTTGGTCAGGGCCTGCTTGAAGCGTTCCGTCATCATGAAGAGATCATCGCGGCCGGCCGTGAAAGTCACGCTACCCGCATTGACTTCATCGACCGCCAGCGACGCGGCCACGGTCCGCACAGATCCATTGAGGGCAAGTCTGGCCAGGACGCTGGGCCAGTTATCGTCCGTCAAAGCAAGCTGCTGATGGGTCTGCTCCAGAGGTTGCTCGGATGCTTTCTGCCGGGCTGGGGGCACAGCGGGCTCACTGAGCGCCTCACGCGCAGACCCAGCAGATGCCGAAGATGCCGAAGATGCCGAAGATGCCGAAGATGCCGAAGATGCGGAAGATGCGGAAGATGCGGAAGATGGTGCGCTTCCAGGCTTGCCGGTCGTCGATTCCGGCGGCTCGGCGTCACCAGACTGGACAGCTGGCGCAAAAGCAAACATTCGCAGCAACGTCATTTCGCACCCGGATCGCTCCGTGGGTGCCAGATGCAGGTCGCGTCGCCCCGTAACGGCAATCTGGTAAAACAGCTGAATATCTTCCGGATCGATCCGCCTGGCCATGGCGACAAGCTCTTCCCAGTCGGTTCGCGAGTCATCTCTGTAATCGGACACCTGCTGGATCAACCCGACTCGATGCAGAGCCTCGGCAAGATCCTGGAGCAAACGCGAAAGACTTCGGGCCTGGGCAAAAACCTCTCCAATGACGTCGATCGCGACCGCCGGCTGGCGCTCGGCCAAAGAAACCAGCAATTGATGGACATGCCGTTGCTCGACGCTTCCGAGCATGTCGCGCACCGCGACAGCTTTCAGCCCTTCAGCACCGGCGAGCGCCTGATCCAGTAAGCTGAGCCCGTCGCGCATGCTGCCGTCGGCGGCCCGGGCGAGTAGATCAACGGCATCTTCTTCCGCCTCCAGGCCTTCGCTGGCCAGGATCTCACGCATGTGGCCGGCAATTTCGTCGGTCTGCAAACGACGCAGATTGAACTGCAGGCACCGCGAAAGAATGGTAACCGGAATTTTCTGGGGGTCGGTCGTCGCCAGCACGAACTTGACGTGTTCAGGCGGCTCTTCCAGGGTCTTCAACAGCGCGTTGAAGCTGTGGGTGGAGAGCATATGGACTTCGTCGATCAAATAAACCTTGAAGCGGCCTCGCGCCGGCGCGTACTGAACGTTATCAAGAATTTCGCGGGTATCGTCGACCTTGGTCCTCGATGCTGCATCAACCTCCAGCAGATCAACGAAACGGCCTTCATCAATGGCCACACAGTGCTCGCATTCCCCGCAGGGCTTGGCGCTCACGCCTTCCATGCAGTTGAGCGACTTGGCCAGGATACGGGCGATTGTCGTCTTGCCCACACCGCGCGTGCCGGTAAACAGGAAGGCATGGTGAATCCGGCCGCTGGCCAGACCGTTGCTCAGCACCTGTACCACGTGCGACTGACCGACCAGAGTGGAAAAATCCCGAGGCCGCCATTTCCTAGCAAGAACCTGATAACTCAACTTTTTCTCCGGGGATTCAGGGCTTTCTTAAGAGCGAATTGCCCGCTCAAGACAGGCCTAGCAGTGTACACCAGCGCTTCTCGTCTTCGCGCATCTAGGGAGCCTCTGAATAATTCTGCGTGGAGCGCGTTTCAGTCGGAAAAGCCGCAGATCGTGTGGTGCGACACGAGTGACAATAGTCGAAGCCACGACGAGTGCTCCCGAAAAGACACCGTCGCGCCCGCGCAGAATAATTCAGAGGCTCCCTAGCTTAAGCTATGGGGTAGCGCAATCAAGGCCAAACGGAGCGGTTTGGTGAAC
>CAZIMY010000065.1:0-14366 GCA_964540315.1 uncultured Wenzhouxiangella sp. | reverse complement strand
GATCGGCAAAGAAAAGCGCACCAGACCGTAGCCGCCAATTTTAAGCATGACCGCTGCCAGCACGACGGACCCACCCGTGGGGGCTTCAACGTGGGCGTCAGGCAGCCAGGTATGTACCGGCCACATCGGCACCTTGACCGCGAAAGCTATCAGGAAGGCAAGGAAGATCAGGATCTGAGCCTCAAGCTCGATGGGCAGTTGGTGAAGATCCAGAATGGCAAAGCTGCCGGACTGGAGATACAGCCACAGCAGCGCGATCAGCATGAAAACCGAGCCAAAAAAGGTAAAGAGAAAAAACTTGATCGTCGCGTAAATCCGGTTGGGCCCACCCCAAATGCCGATGATCAGGAACATTGGCACCAGCATGGCTTCGAAGAACACGTAAAACAGCAAGGCATCCAGGGCTGAAAAAACGCCCACCATCAGGCCCTGCAGCACCAGGAAACTGGCCAGATAGAGATGAGGACGATCTTGAATCCGCCAACCTGCAACAATGATCAACACACCGATCAGTGTCGTCAGCAGAATCAGGGGCAAAGAGAGCCCGTCGATACCCAGGTGATAGTGGATATCAAAAGCACCGATCCACACCGCCCGTTCCTGAAACTGCATGGCGGCACTGGCCGTATCAAAGCCGGCGTACACCACAAGCGATAGACCAAAAGCTGCGAGCGCGATGATCAAAGCCAGTGGCCGGACCATCGTCGGCACACGCTCGCCTACCGCGACCAAACCGGCGGCCCCGAGGATGGGCAACCAGATCAAAAGACTGAGCAGAGGCCAATCAGACATCATCAAACTCCCGCTCAGCGTAGCAGCGCGAATGACGCCAAGATGGCGACGAGGCCAATGATCATCGCGAAGGCGTAGTGGTAAAGGAAACCGGACTGGAGAGCCCGCATCGTGTCTGACAGTCGTGAGACCAGTCGGGCAGAGCCGTTGACCAACCAGCCGTCGATCATCATCCGATCGCCCCGATTGGATAATCCGCCAGCAAGCTTCAACGCACCCCCACTCACACCTTTCAGATAGAAATTATCGAAACCGTACTTGTTGTCGAGCACCTTCCACAGTGGCAGCGCTTTCTGCTTGATCGATCCCGCAACTGCAGGATTGAACAAATAAATCCAGGTGGCTAGGCCGACGCCCAGCATGGCCAGCCAGAACACGGGCGTTACGAATCCGTGTAGGGCAAAGCCCAGCGCTCCGTGTTCGAACTTGTAGGCAAGCTGGGCGACCACGTCGTGAGCTTCGCGCACGAAGATGGCATCGTTCAGCGCACCACCAAACAACAGTGGAACCACGGTGAAATAACCGATCAGCACGGACGGTATTGCCAGCAGGACAAGGGGGATGGTCACAACCCATGGAGACTCGTGCGCATGCGCCCGGGTCTCTTCATCCATGCGGCTGGCACCGTGGAAAGTCAGGTACAACAATCTGAACGAATAAAGCGCGGTGATCACCACCCCTGCGTAGACCGCAAAGGTTGCGAAAGCAGCACCCGGACGATCTGCGAGCTTGACGGCCTCGATAATCAGGTCCTTGGAGTAAAAGCCCGAGAAGAACGGAAAGCCAATCAAGGCGAGGCTGCCCAGCCAGGCGGTTGCTGCGGTAATCGGCATGTAGCGCCATAACCCGCCCATTTCGCGCATGTCTTGCTTGTGGTGCACCGCGATGATGACCGAACCTGCGGCCAGGAAAAGCAGCGCTTTGAAAAAGGCGTGGGTCATGAGATGGAAGATCGCCACCGAGTAGGCCGACGCGCCAAGAGCGACCGTCATATAGCCCAATTGCGACAGCGTGGAATACGCAACCACTCGCTTGATATCGTTCTGAACGATGCCGACAAGCCCCATGAACAACGCAGTGATCGCACCGATCACCAAGATAAAGCTCAAGGCTGTTACTGATGCCTCAAACATCGGCGATAGCCGCGCAACCATGAAGATACCGGCGGTCACCATGGTTGCCGCGTGGATCAGCGCCGAGATCGGCGTCGGGCCCTCCATGGAGTCGGGCAACCATACGTGCAGTGGCACTTGGGCGGACTTGCCCATCGCCCCTATGAACAGGCAGATGCAGATGAAGGTCATAACCGACCATTCCACTCCACCGAAAAGGCTCAAGGTCTGGCCTTCAATATCAGGCACGGTCGCAAACACGGTGGCGTAATCAAGCGATCCGGCGTACATCAGGATCGCGGCCACGCCCAGGATAAGACCGAAATCGCCGGCGCGGTTGACGAGGAAGGCCTTGAGATTGGCCCGAACCGCGGAGTCTTTCTTGAACCAGAAACCAATCAGCAGATAAGACACCACGCCAACAGCTTCCCAGCCAAAGAAAAGCTGCAGGAAGTTGTTCGCCATCACGAGCATCAGCATCGCAAAGGTGAACAGGTTGATGTAGGCAAAGAAGCGCTGGTAGCCGGGATCGCCATGCATATAGCCAACCGTGTAGATATGCACCATCAGCGATACGAAAGTCACCACCACCATCATCAAAGCGGTCAGGCTGTCAACCAGAAACCCTATCTCAAACTGGAAGCCATCAACGACCGCCCATGTATAGAGCGAATAGTTAAGGGTGGGCAAATCGTTGAAGAACACTTCCCATGCCACCCATGATGACAGTCCGAAAGACGCTGCCACCGCCAGAATGGTGACCCAGTGCGCGCCAGCGCGTCCAATGAATCGACCAAACAGACCGGCTATCAGACAACCCATCAGAGGCAGCATCGGGATCAACAGCAGGATTGTTTCTATCTTCATGTGAAACTATCCCTTCAAGTCCGCAAGGTTCTCGACATCAATCGTGCTGCGATTGCGGAACAGCACGACCAGGATCGCCAATCCAATCGCGGCTTCTGCCGCGGCCACTGTCAGGATAAAGAACACAAAAACCTGACCATGCATGTCGTCGAGAAAGTACGAAAACGCCACGAAATTCATGTTGACCGCCAGCAGCATCAGTTCGATGCACATCAGCAGTATCAGCACGTTCTTCCGGTTCAGAAAAATTCCGGCAACGCTGATGCAGAACAGAAGTGCCCCGAGAGTCAGGAAATGGGCCAATGTCAGCATGATCAGCCACCCTCCCTGTCACGCTGAGGAGCGGTCTGGTCGACAGCGCCGGTTTCAGCAGCCATGCTGACCAGCCGAACGCGCTCTGCCCTTTTGATCCGGACCTGGCGCGAAGGGTCTTGCTGCTTGGTCGACTGGCGACGGCGGTGGGTCAACATAATGGCTGCGATGATGGCAACCAACAGCAGCACCGCGGCCACCTCAAAGGCAAACAGGTACTCAGTGTAGAGCAGCAAACCAAGCTCACTAATGTGGCTGTAGCCGTCCGGCTTGGGCGCGGGCATTGGCAGCGCCTCAAGGCCTCGGGTCCAGATCACCAAAAACATCTGCAGCGCCATGGCAAATGCCACCAGAAGACCAACGGGCAAGAAACGCGGAACACCTTGGCGCACTGACGCGGGGCGAACGTCCAGCATCATGACGACGAACAAAAACAGCACCATCACCGCGCCGACGTAGACCAGCACCAGCACGATGGCGAGAAACTCAGCCTCCATCAGCAGCCAGATACAGGCCGCAGAAAAAAACGACAGCACAAGAAACAGGACCGCATAGATCGGATTACCCACGGTCACCACGCTCAGCGCTGACAGGACCAAAATCGTCCCGAAAAAATAAAAGACCAACTCAATAATGGGCATGCCCTGACTCTTTATAAATCCCTACGAGGTCAACTACCGGTAAGCCGCATCCTGGCGACGAGCGGCTGCAATTCGATCTTCAAAGCGATCGCCGATGGCCAACAGCTGCTCTTTGGTAACAACATTTTCGCCGCGATTCTCAAAGTGATACTCGCTGATATCAGTTTCGACAATGGAATCGACCGGACAGGACTCCTCACAAAAACCGCAATAAATGCACTTGAACAAATCAATGTCATAGCGAGTGGTTCGGCGGGTACCGTCCTCGCGCTGATGCGAGTCGATGGTGATCGCCAGTGCCGGACACACAGCCTCGCACAGCTTGCAGGCAATGCATCTTTCCTCCCCGTTTGGGTACCGCCTGAGGGCATGAAGTCCACGAAAGCGCGGAGATTTCGGGGTCTTCTCTTCCGGGTAATTCAGGGTTTCTTTCGGCGCCTTCCAGTAGCGCATGGTCAGCGCGAGACCACTGAGCAACTCCAGCAACATCAGGGATTTCAGATATCGAGTGACTGCCTGCATAATGACTAACCTCCGTACAATCCCGAGACCCGCAAAACCCCAGCCACCATGACCCAGCAAATCGTGATGGGGATAAAGACTTTCCAGCCCAGACGCATGATCTGGTCATAGCGATAGCGAGGAAAAGTCGCCCGGAACCAGAGGTATAAGAAACAAAAGAACGCGGTTTTAATCAAGAACCAGTGCAGTCCGCCCTGACCAAGAAAAGACTCTCCGACCACCGGCAGGCCTTGCAAAGGCGAAAGCCAGCCGCCGAGGAACAGCAGGGCCGCCAGCGCCGAGATAAGGATCATGTTGGCGTACTCAGCCAAGAAGAAAACGGCAAAAGCCGACCCTGAGTATTCGACGTGAAACCCGGCAACGATTTCGGACTCGCCCTCGGCCACGTCAAAAGGCGCCCGGTTGGTCTCGGCCACACCGGAGATAAAGTAGATCACAAAAAGCGGGAACAGTGGCAACCAGAACCAGCTCAACACCCCCCCGGACTGAGCTTGCACAATGCCTGTCAGATTCAGCGTTCCAGCCAGCACGACCACACCGACCAAGGCAAAGCCCATCGCGATCTCGTAACTCACCGTCTGAGCCGCCGAACGCAGGCCGCCCAGCAACGCATATTTCGAGTTGGAGGCCCACCCGCCGATCAAGATGCCGTATACGCCCATCGAGGTCATGGCCAGGATGAACAATAGACCCGCGTCGATATCGGCAAGCACCATCCAGTCATTGAACGGAACGACCGCCCAGGCGGTGAGCGCCGGGGCCAGTGCCAGGACCGGGGCCAGCAGAAACAGGAATCGATTAGCATCTGAAGGAACAATCAGTTCCTTGAACAGCATCTTGAACAGGTCAGCAAAGGGCTGAAGCAAACCCAGCGGTCCAACCCGATTCGGGCCGCGACGTACCTGAATATAGCCGATCACCTTGCGCTCGAAATAGGTGAAATAGGCCACGCTCATGGTAATGGGCAGCACAACCATCAAGACCTTGGCGACAGTCCATAAAAGGGTTGTCAGCTGCTCGATCATTCGCTGATGGCCTCGATGCTCAGGCGGCCGTAGGCCAATCCAAGTCCAACAAGTTCAGGAACCGAAGACGGCAGCCAGACGGCGTTGATCGCAATGCTCTGATCTAAAACCAGCTCAAGGTCTGCCGTGCCAGCACCCTGGCTGACCCGCACGTGATCCGCCTTGGTCAAATTCAGGCGCTGTGCAGTGTCCGGGTGAATTCTGGCGACCGGGGCATCTGCGTGGCTGGTCTGCTGCAGCGGGCGAGAGCGGCGCAACAGGACATCGCCGGCAAACATCGGCACATCGCCAACCCGAGTCAGTTGCTCGCTGGACTCAGGCGCCTCGTTTGGAACGAAGCGTTCAGATTGCGATTGCTCCTCTCCTCTGGCCTGGAGGCTATCGACCACCGACTGCAAACTGACAAAATCAAAGCCATCCAGATTCAACAACTCCCCCAAGCGGCGGAATATCTTCCAGCCCTCACGGGCCTGTCCGGGTGGCTTGATAACCGCTTTGAACGCTTGGGTCAGTCCGTCCAGATTGACGTAAGAACCACTTGTTTCCGGAACCGCCGCAGTTGGTAAAAGCACATCGGCGAGGTCCAATAGCTCGGGACTGGCAAAACTCGTCACCGCAACCACTGTCTCGGCCCCCTGAAGGGCAGCTATTGCGGCTGCCGGATTGGCCGTATCCAGCCCAGGTTCAAAATCGACGAGAAGATAGGCCCGGCGTGGATTGTTGAGCATTTCCGTTGCCGATAGCCCGGCCTCTTGGGGAACCACGCCCGCCTGCCAGGCTCCCCCGCTATTGGCTGGCCCCGGTAACACACACAAAGCAACATCCAGACACTCAGCGAGGCACTCGACCAGTGCCCGGAGCCGCGATGCTTCTGGATGGTTCAAAGCAATATCACCCAGCACGATGGTCGACTTTTCAGCACCGCGCAGTGCGGTAACAATTCGCTGGCAGACAGCATCCGTTTCAATCGTACGCAGCCACTCCCCCAATGACCCCTCGGGCAAGTCGGCGCCGGACGCCTCGATTGCGGCCCGGACAACCGTCGCGAGCTGCTCGGCCATGGCGTGCGGTGGGACGATCAGCCGCTCGGCCAGGTCGAAGTGAAATTCATAGGCCACCGGATTGAGGTCAACGATGGTGGCATTTTGGCGCCGCCAGGCGGTGCGCACCCTGTGGCCAAGAATCGGTTGGTCCTGGCGAATATTACTGCCGACGAGGAAAATGGCATCGGAATCAGCAATTTCGGCGCTGGGTATGTCCATACGCGCCCTCCCGGCATCGGGGTGACGCGTGTCGGCCAGACGCAAGCGATGATCGATATTGGGCACGCCCAGCCCGTCGGCGAGGCGGCGGAGCAGGAAATGCTCTTCGGTGGTCGCCCGAGGAGAGACCAACATGCCAATTTGATCGGCGCCCTGATTCGCGATCGTCGACCGAAGCGCTGTCTCAGCCGACTCCAGCGCAGTCGACCAATCGCAATCCTGCCATTGACCGTCAACCTTGACCCGCGGGGACGTCAGGCGATCATCGGCGTTCAGCCCAAAATGCGAGTATCGATCACGATCAGCCAGCCAGCATTCATTAACGGCCTCATTGTCTCGCGGCACGCAGCGCATGATTTTATGGCCGCGCACATGATAGAAAAGATTGGAGCCGACGCAGTCATGACTGCCGACCATTGGACGCGCGCGCATTTCCCAGGGTCGGGCCGAGAACCGGAAGGGTTTATTGGTCAGCGCTCCCACTGGACACAGGTCGATGATATTGCCGGAAAGCTCCGACTGAATATTGCGTTCGACGAAGGTGGAAATTTCCGTGTGCTCGCCTCGACCAATACCGCCCAGCTCAGCGGTTCCGGCAATTTCCTCAAGAAAACGCACGCAGCGAGTGCAGTGAATACAGCGGGTCATGTCCGTGGCAACCAGCGGGCCGAGGTTCTTGTCCTTGACGACGCGCTTGCGTTCGGTAAACCGGGATACCGAGCGGCCATATCCCATGGCCAGGTCCTGAAGCTCGCACTCGCCGCCCTGGTCGCAAATCGGACAGTCCAACGGATGGTTGATCAGGAGAAACTCCATCACCCCACGCTGGGCGTCAACGGCACGACGGGACTCGGTAAACACCTTCATGCCGTCAGCGACTGGCGTGGCACAAGCAGGAAGGGGCTTAGGAGCCTTTTCGACATCAACCAGACACATCCGGCAATTAGCCGCAATCGACAGCTTGTGGTGATAGCAAAATCGCGGGATATCGATACCGATGCGGTCGGCCGCCTCGATAATCATCGAGCCCTTTGGGGCTTCGACCGCCTGGCCATCGATTTCCAGCGTAACCAGGTCGCTTTTCACGGGATTGACGGTGGCCATCAGGCCGCCACTCCAAGCTTGTCCGCCACGATTGAGCGGCCATGTTCAATGTAGTACTCGAACTCATGACGGAAGTGGCGCAAGAAGCCCTGAACTGGCCATGCCGCCGCTTCGCCAAACGCGCAAATCGTGTGACCCTCGATCTGGCCGGCTGCAGACAGCAACAGGTCCAAGTCTTCAGGCCGGCCCTCTCCGTCCTGGATGCGCCGCAACAGTCGGTACATCCAACCGGTTCCCTCGCGACAGGGCGTGCACTGGCCGCAGGACTCGGCATAATAAAAGCGCGCGATGCGCGTGCAGGCCGAAACCATGCACGTCGTCTCATCCATGACAACAACCGCGCCGGAGCCTAGACCGGAACCGGCTTTTTGCAGCGCGTCATAGTCCATGGTGATGTTCATCATGGTTTCTGCCGGCAGGATCGGCATTGAGGACCCTCCCGGGATCACGCCCTTGAGTGCGTTGCCATTGCGAACGCCACCGGCTCGTTCCAGCAGATCTGCGAAGGGCGTACCCAGCGGAATTTCATGGTTGCCGGGTTCGTTGACGTGACCCGAGACCGAAAAAACCTTAACCCCGCCGTTGTTGGGTTTGCCCAGATCCAGAAACCAATCCGGGCCGTTTCGCATGATGGCCGGCACGGAGGCCAGGGTCTCGGTGTTGTTGATCGTGGTTGGCTTGCCGTAGAGCCCGAAATTGGCCGGAAACGGCGGCTTGAATCGCGGCTGGCCTTTCTTGCCTTCCAAAGATTCCATCAGCGCGGTTTCCTCACCGCAGATGTAGGCGCCGGCACCCAGCACGTTGTAGATGTCGATATCCACCCCGGAGCCCTGAACGTCACGCCCCAGATAACCGGCATCATAGGCTTCCTTCAGCGCCTGTTCGACGCGTTCGAAGGGCTCATGATGGAATTCACCGCGCAAATAATTGTAAGCCACGGTCACGCCCATGGCATACGAGGCAATCGCGATCCCCTCCAGAAGTGCGTGGGGGTTATAGCGCAGGATATCTCGGTCGTGACAGGTTCCAGGCTCGGACTCATCGGAGTTGCATAACAGATATTTCTGAACCGGGGCCGAGCGCGGCATGAACGACCACTTCAGCCCGGTTGGAAATCCGGCACCGCCGCGACCACGCAAGGCAGACTTCTTGATCGCCTCGATGATTTCTTCCGGCGAGGTTTTCTCAGACAGGATCTTGCTCCAGGCCGACCAGCCACCGATCTTCCGGTAAGCCTCCAGCGACCAGCAGCGCTCTGCATCCAGATGCGTAAAAACAACGTGTGGCTCAATCATGAACAATCACTCCAGTCCGTCAAGGATCTCGTCGATCTTCTCGGGCGTGAGTTTCTCGTAGTAATGACCATCAACAATCATCATCGGGGCACCGACACAGGCAGCCACGCATTCCTCCTCGATTTTGAGAAAGATCCTCCCGTCGGACGTGGTCTCACCCATCTTGATGCCGAGTTTCTTTTCGATACGCTCCACAACCTGGTCAGCGCCACAGAGCATGCAGGAGATATTGGTGCAGATCGAGACCGAGTGCCGGCCCACGGGGCGCGTTTCCAGCATCGAGTAAAAATTGGCGACCTCGTAGGCCCACACCGGGGGCAGATCGAGATAGTCGGCGACAGCATCCATCAACTCACTCGACAGCCAGCCGCCATTTTGCTTCTGGGCGGCATACAAAGCCTGGATCAGCGCCGAACGCCGGCCTTCCTGACCTTCGGGAAACTTGGCAACCCACGCGTCAATCGTGGCGCAGGTTTCTGACTCAAGCAGGCTGGCCTTGCCGACGGCGGCGTTTTCGGCTGCGTGAAGACTCATCGGTCAACCTCCCCAAGTACGATGTCCTGGGTCGCGATCAGGGCCGGTACATCAGACAGCATATGGCCACGCGCCATCTCGTCCATCGCCGAAAGATGGACAAATGCCGGCGCGCGCAGATGAACCCTGAACGGCTTGTTGGCACCGTCAGAAATCATGTAACAACCAAACTCACCCTTTGGCGCCTCGATAGCGGCGTAGGCTTCGCCTTCGGGCACGCAGTAGCCCTCGGTAAACAGCTTGAAGTGATGGATCAGGGCTTCCATATCGTCTTTCATCTCGCTGCGGGTCGGCGGCGAGACCTTGAAGTTTTTCAGCATCACCGGGCCCGGATTGGCCCGCAGCCAGGAAACACACTGCTGAATGATACGAGCCGACTGCCGGCATTCCTCAATCCGCACAAGGTAGCGGTCGTAGCAGTCGCCGTTGGCGCCGACGGGTATGTCGAAATCAACCTCGGCATACTTGGCATAAGGCTGTTTCTTGCGCAAATCCCAGGCAACACCGCTGCCGCGCAGCATGGGGCCCGTGAATCCCAACTGCAGGGCGCGCTCGGGCGAGACCTCGCCAATGCCGACGGTGCGCTGTTTCCAGATGCGGTTGTCGGTCAACATCGTTTCGTAGTCGTCGACCCGATCGAAAAAGTCCTCGGTGAAAGCTTCGATGTAGTCGAGCAAGGAGCCGCTGCGCCAGCGATTCATGCGCTCCAGATCCGCGCCCTTACGCCAGCGTGACTCCGCCAGCTTCGGCATTTGATCGGGCAGATCCCGATAGACACCGCCGGGGCGATAGTAGGTTGGGTGCATGCGCGCGCCAGAGACCGCCTCGTAGGCATCCATCAGGCCCTCGCGCTCTCTGAACGCCCACAAGAACACGGTCATGGCACCAAGATCAAGCGCGTTGGAGGCGACCCACATCAAATGATTGAGGATGCGGGTGATTTCGTCGTACATCGTGCGGATGTACTGGGCTCGCTCCGGCGCTTCAATGTCCAGAAGATGCTCAATGGCCAGCACATACGCATGTTCGTTGCACATCATCGACATGTAGTCGAGCCGGTCCATGTAGCCGATAGAGTGGTTGAAGGGCTTGGTTTCGGCCAGTTTCTCGGTCGCCCGATGCAACAGGCCAATGTGCGGATCGGCCCGTTCGACAGTCTCTCCGTTCAGCTCAAGGATCAAACGCAGCACACCATGAGCGGCCGGATGCTGCGGCCCGAAGTTCATCGTGAAATTGCGGATTTCGCTCATACCGGCTGATCCTCCCGATCGCCGCGCGGCATGTCGACATAGCGACTGTCCCGCCGGACCACGCGCGGCACGCCAACGCGCGGTTCAATCTCTACCGGTTCGTAGATGACCCGCTCTTTTTCCTCGTCGTAGCGAACGGTCACATTGCCCACGAGCGGGAAATCCTTGCGGAAAGGGTGGCCAATAAAGCCATAGTCGGTCAGTATTCGACGAAGATCCGGATGACCCTCAAAAATGATCCCGTAGAGATCAAATGCCTCACGCTCAAACCAATTGACGGAATTCCAGACATCTATCAAAGACGGCAGGACCGGCAATTCGTCGGCCGGCGCGTAGCAGCGCAGTCGCAATCGCTGGTTATGGGTCATGCTGAGCAACTGCACCACGACCGCGAAGCGATTCGGAAACTCATCGGCTTCCGGCCGATCTTCCCAGCTGAAGCGCCCCGGTCCAACCGCGTCAACGCCACGAGAAAAACCGGATCCGGTCGCCTCGGCCGTCTCCCATTCGTCGTCTCCGTAGCCGAGGTAGTCAACTCCACACAGATCGATCAACTGCTCGAAGGCGAAGGCAGGCTCGTCTCGCAGCTGCCAGGCCACGTTCAGCCAGTGCTCTGCGGGCACGACGGCGATCAGTTGCCCCCGAACCTCGGAAACGTCGGCAAGCTTGTCGCCCAGGATATCGCGCAACTGCTGCGCCAAAGAACTGTTCGCCTTGCTGAAAGCGTTCATGCCCGTGCAATCGTATTCGTGCGCCGAATCTTCTTCTGCAGCTGGAGAATGCCGTAGACGAGCGCCTCGGCCGTCGGCGGACAGCCTGGAACGTAGACATCGACCGGCACAATCCGGTCGCAGCCGCGGGTCACCGAATAGGAATAGTGGTAATAGCCGCCCCCATTGGCACATGAGCCCATGGAGATGACCCATTTCGGATCTGCCATCTGGTCGTAAACCCGTCGCAGCGCCGGCGCCATTTTGTTAACCAGCGTACCGGCCACGATCATGACATCAGACTGGCGCGGGCTGGGTCGGAAAACCATGCCAAACCGGTCAATATCGTAACGAGATGCGGCCGAATGCATCATTTCGATCGCGCAGCAGGCGAGTCCAAACGTCACCGGCCACATCGAGCCGGTTCGCGCCCAGTTGATCAGCGCATCGACGCTGGTTGTCGCAAAGCCTCGCTCGATCAGCGGATTGTCCGTTCCCGGTCGCAGAATGTCATCAACGACCCCTTCCGGTTCGGGATTATGGAGCAGCGTGCTTATTCCCATTCAAGCGCTCCTTTCTTCCATTCGTAAATAAATCCAATCACCAGGATGAACAAAAAGACACCCATGGCGACCAACCCCGTTACGCCAATCTCGTCGAGCACCACGGCCCAGGGAAACAGGAATGCAATTTCGAGATCAAAAATAATGAAGAGAATAGCGACAAGGTAGAAGCGAACATCGAACTTCATGCGCGAGTCCTCGAAGGCCTCAAACCCGCACTCGAACGCAGAATCCTTGGCGCGTGAGGGATTCCGGGAACCAAGAATGCCGCCAGCCAGCAACAGGACCACACCCATGCCCACTCCAACAACTAGAAACACCAGAATCGGCAGGTAATCGATCAGCATGCGCTCAATCCTTTCAAAACGGACTACAGAGCCGGCGATCGATCACGAACAGCTGTTCGCGACATCACCCGCTCCCTTTATCCTGTTGAATTTGGTGCCGAAGGCCGGACTCGAACCGGCACGGCTTTCGCCACTGCCCCCTCAAGACAGCGTGTCTACCAATTCCACCACTTCGGCAACAAGATCAAGTGAACAATATGCGGGCCGTAAAAGGCCTTTCCTTTACTCCGGCGGCGGCTCCGCGGGCGCTTCCGGCTCTGCCGAGACGTCCGTCGATTCCTCCGGCAAAGGCAGGAACCCATCGGATTCCGACGTTTCCTCCATCAGGTCGACGCTGGGCGCAGTTTCAAGCCCTTCCACCACACCAAGATCGTCGGCTGTTTCCGCCACGCCACCCGTCCGAGCGGCGATAACAGCCATCGAAAGGCTGATGGCAAAAAAGGCCACGCCCAACCAGGTTGTCAGACGGGTCAGAAAGCTGGCCGATCCGCGCGCCCCGAAGACCGTGCCGGACGCACCAGCGCCAAAAGCCGCGCCCATGGTGGCTCCGGGCCCGCGCTGGACCAGGATCAGGGCAATTAACCCGGCTGCCAGAACCACATGCAGCACTATAAGAACCGTATACAGCATTGATGATGAACCGTTATGAATCCTGTTGGGCCGCTCGACAGATGGCAGCGAAGGAATCAGCCTTAAGAGACGCCCCTCCGATCAGCCCACCATCAATGTCTTGCTGAGCGAAAATCTCAGCGGCATTGTCGGGCTTGACGCTGCCACCGTACACAATACGAACTAGACCGCCTATTGTAGCATCCTCATTCATCAATTGCGCTCGGATATTCTGGTGGACCTCCTGCGCCTGAGCAGGTGTGGCGGTCTTGCCGGTCCCAATCGCCCAAACCGGCTCGTAGGCAACCACCGCGGAAGAAAACGCTGCAATTCCAGCGGTTGCCAGGACCGCCTCGAGCTGCTGAGAAACAACGTCCTGGGTTTTGCCTTCCTCCCGCTCCCCCAGGGACTCGCCGACACAGAGAATGGGCGTTAGACCGGCAGTCTGGGCAGCCCGAAATTTCCGGGATACAAGCTCATTGGTTTCCGCATGCAGGGTCCTGCGCTCTGAATGCCCGACCAAAACCGCGCCACAGCCACAGTCGGCCAGCATCGCGCCCGACACTTCACCTGTGTAGGCCCCGCCTTCGTGGGGGCTGAGATCCTGAGCCCCAAGCGCGACCCTTCGGCCGTCGACCATCGAGGCAGCCATGGTCAGATAAGGGAAAGGCGGAATCACCATCACCTCGGCCTGAAGGTCAGCACCGAGGCTTTCTTGAATACCGGCAATCAACTCGCGTGCCTCGGAGCGAGTGCCATACATCTTCCAGTTACCTGCCACCAGCGGCTTGCGCATACGTCGAACGTCCAGAGCTGAATAATCTCCGTAGGATAAGAGTCATCCCTGATTGGCGCAACACGCCCGACAACCGGTATGATTCGATCATGAAAAACGAACCCTGGGTTCCCGCAGCCGTCCTCGCTCTTGGCCTTGTTCTGGCCAGTCTTTTCATTGGTGCCGCCATTCGGGATTTCCGGATCAGTGATCGCTTTGTAGAGGTCAAAGGACTAGCCGAGCGTGAAGTTGCTGCCGATCTGGCGATCTGGCCGATCAACTATCAGCTGGCAGCCAACTCTCTGGACCAGCTGCGTCTGGCCATGGACCAGGCCGATGAGGCGGTCATTGCATTTCTGAAACTGCGCGGGTTTTCCGATGACGAGATCACGCGCCAGCCGCCACGTATCAACGACCAGTGGATTTATGCCTCGGGCAACCAGCGGCCGGCCAACCGCTATACGGCCGAGCGTGGCCTAACCCTGAAAACCGATCGGGTTGAAGCGACCCGCTCTGCCCTCCAAGACGCCGCCGAACTGGTTGGCCAAGGCGTGGTGCTGACCCCGGGCTGGGGCCAGGCCGCACAATTCCTGTTCACCGGCCTGGAAGACATCAAACCGGAGATGATCGCCGAAGCCACGGCCGA
>CAZIMY010000064.1:0-14496 GCA_964540315.1 uncultured Wenzhouxiangella sp. | reverse complement strand
GAACCCCCGCTGACGGAGTCAGAGTCCGTAGTCCTACCACTAGACGATCCCCCAAGAGATCGCCCAAACACTCCGCTGCGCTTAGCGCTTGGAGTACTGGGTGGCCTTACGAGCCTTGTGCAGGCCGATTTTCTTGCGCTCGACGGCTCGGGCGTCACGGGTGACGAAGCCGGCCTTGCGAAGCGAGGAGCGCAGGGCTTCGTCGTATTCCATCAGCGCGCGAGACAAACCTAAGCGGATGGCGCCGGCCTGGCCGGTGGTGCCGCCGCCCTTGACGGTGACGTTGACATCGAAGGTCTCGGTCATGTCGACCAACTCCAGCGGCTGGCGAACAATCATCTGGGCCGTCTTGCGGCCGAAGAATTCATCCAGCGGCTTGCGGTTGACGGTGATCTGACCCGACCCGCGACGGACGAATACGCGTGCCGTGGAGGTCTTGCGTCGGCCGGTGCCGTAGTACTGTTCTGTTGCCATGGTTTGTCCTGGTGATTCTTTTTTAAGAGTTACAGTTCCAGCGGCTGCGGCTGCTGGGCTGCGTGCGGATGCTCTCCGCCGGCGTAAATCTTGAGCTTGGTCAGCATGGAGCGGCCGAGCGGACCCTTGGGCATCATGCCCTTGACCGCCTGCTGGATGACCCGCTCCGGATGGTTGGCGAGCAGCTTTTCCAGGTTGGTCGACTTCAGGTTGCCGATGTAGCCGGTGTGGCGGTAGTACATCTTGTCTGCCAGCTTGTTGCCGGTCACGTGGACTTTCTCGGCATTGACCACAACGATGTAGTCGCCGGTGTCCATGTGCGGCGTGAATTCAGGCTTGTGCTTGCCACGCAGTCGACGGGCAATTTCCGTGGCCAGCCGGCCAAGCGTTTTGCCGTCGGCATCAATCAAATGCCACTGCCGGCGGATGTCCTGCGGTTTAGCAGTATAGGTTTTCATGCGGATTCCAGGCTCGCTGTCCAAAAGTGCTGCGCGAAAGAGCGGAAATTTTACCGGAAGCCACTTGGCAACGCAACCACTGTTTGATGCGCGCAGATATTCGGGCTGCCGGCCTCAGGCAGCCGGCGGCAGCATCAGGCGTTCAACCGGGTTGCCTTCGATGAGGTGGGACTGGATGATTTCGTCAAGATCATCCTCGTCAACGTAGGTGTACCAGACCCCTTCCGGATACACGACCAGCACCGGACCTTCCTCGCAGCGGTCCAGGCAGCCGGCCGTGTTGGCACGGATACCACCGGCGCCGCTCAGACCCAGCTCCTTGAGGCGTTTTTTCACGTAGCCGCGCAACTGGGGCGAATCGCACTGGGCGCAAGAGGGTCGCTCGGCGCCTTCGGGGCGCTGATTGGTGCAAAAAAACAGGTGATGGCGGTAGTAACTCATCAATCCCTGGGGGTGCCGAAGTTGTAGGCCAGAGTCAGGGTCGTCAAGGTGTCGGTCTTTTTGCTGCCGGGCTCAACGTCGGTGTTGTGCCGCACGGTCACACCCGAACCCAGCGAGATTCTGGAGTTGACCGCGACTTTCAGCGCCAGAGTATTTTCAGCGAAGGTGTTGTCGCTGCCCGATTCGATCAACAGGTTGTTGGTCAGCGTAGCCGTCTCCGAGATAATCCATTCATAGCTGGCCTGGGCGCGCAGGATCATCTGATTCTGCGTCTCTTCTGTCGATCGGATTTCGTTGAACTGGTAACCGGGGCCTGCTTCGACTGAAAGAAAATGCACGTCGCCGGTCAACAGTCGATAACCATAAGCCGCTGCAACCGATGACTGATAGCGGAAGCTGGAGAACTTGTCGCGGTCGTAGCGTACCGAGCCACCCACGTAGCTGCGCTCTGTCAAGTTGTAGTTCAGGGTATTGGCCAGCGTGAACCGGTTGGCGCTGGTGGCGCCGCTGTCGCTTGCATAAACGCCTACGGCCGAAGCCTCGTTCTCCCACTGATCGCTCTGCCACAGCAAATTCAGCCGCGCATTGGCGGCCTCCGACTCGCTGTTGCCGCGATTGATGACCAGGCCAAACTCGCCGGTTCCTGAAAACTCGGCCTGAGCGGTTCCGGCCAGCAGCAAAACGCAGGCCAACGTGAACATGAACCTCATTGATTTACACTTCCCAGTGGACTTTTCCAAATTATACCCGTGATCCAGCATGCGCCAACCAACACTGTACGACGGACTATTTAACCGCATCGACCAGGCACTTCGGGTTGTGGCAGCGCCGCCGCCTGGGGGTACGGCGCCCTCCCCGGCTCGCGACCTGCCCGACGTTCATCTTGATGACGGTGAGCGACGCCACGCGGCAGGCTTGATGCGCATCAACCACACCGGCGAGGTTTGTGCCCAGGCTCTTTATGCCGGGCAGGCCGCCACCGCACGCACCTCGAAGGTCCGCACTGAAATGCAGCAGGCCGCGCGCGAGGAGGAAGATCACCTGGCGTGGTGCGCCGAGCGGCTTGATGAGCTGGACAGCCGCCCTAGCCTGCTGAACCCGTTCTGGTACGCCGGCTCGTTTTCCATTGGCGCCGCTGCCGGGCTGGCCGGTGACCCCTGGAGCCTCGGTTTTGTCGAGGCGACCGAACGTCAGGTCGAGGCCCATCTCAATGACCATCTGGACACGCTGCCGCCTGGAGATGATCGCTCTCGCGCGATCGTTGCCCAAATGGCCGAAGACGAGGCGCGGCACGCCGATATGGCGGTCGAGCACGGGGCACGGACGATTCCAGAACCGGTTCAGAAACTGATGGGTGTGACCGCGAACATCATGAAGGCGATCGTTTATCGGGTTTAAGGGTTCCGGGTTCCGGGTTCCGGATGCGGGATTCCGCCTTAATGCCAGGTTCGATCGGGACTTTTCGGAAACCGGAAACCGGAAACCGACACCCCGAACCCCTGACCCTTCATCCCCGGATAATCTTTCGCCTGATCTCGCCTGAAACCATGTCGATCACCAGTACGACGATGATGGTGAGCACCAGGACTGCGGCCGCCTTTTCGAAGTGACGGTAGCGCAGGGTATTCAACAGCACGCCGCCGACACCGCCGGCGCCGACAACGCCCAAGACCGCCGAAGCGCGGATGTTGAGCTCGAAGCGGAACAACCAGTGCGCGACGATTTCCGGCAGCACCTGTGGCACGACCGCGTAGCGCAGGGCAAGGATTCTTGATCCACCTGACGCCTCGACCGCTTCCACCGGACCAAAATCGATCGATTCAACCACCTCGGCACCGAGCTTGGTCAGCATCCCGACCGAAGAGATACCGATGGCCAGCGCGCCGGCGAAAGCCCCCAGACCGACGATGGGAACGAAGTAGATCGCCAGCAGAATTTCGGGAAAGGCCCGCGCAGTGGCAGAGATCAACTTGACCAGCCGCGCAACGCGAGGGAACAGCGTACGCGCGCCAAACAACGCCAGCGGCAGCGACAGGATCGCCGCGATGATCGTGCCGATCCAGGCGATCTGGATGGATTCCATGATGGCCGGCAGCACCGCCTCCCAGCCGTAGGCCATATCGGCGGGATAGAAGAAAGACAGCACCCGCGCGACCTGGGCCGGCACTTCCAGCATGCGCGCCGGTGAAAACTCGATCGCGATCAGCGACCAGGTAAACAGCGCGGCGATGATGAATGTTGCCCACGTCGCCCAGCCGATCCGCTTCTGAGGCTGAAGCATTCCAGATGAAGTCGTCATTCCAGCCGCTTCCTGATCCACTCAGAGATGTGTTCGATAATCAGCACCGCGACAAGCACAGCGAGGATGATCATGCTGACCCGCTCATACTCGAAGTTGGCGCGCTGGACCTCGAGAATCATCCCGATCCCGCCCGCGCCGACCAGGCCCAGCACCATCGATGCCCGCACGTTGAGCTCAAAAGCGTACAACGCGTAGGACACGTAATGCTGCAGGCCCTGAGGGATGGCGCCGAACTGGACCATCTGCAACCAGGTGCCGCCGACCGCACGCACGGCTTCGGGCATGCCCATGTCGATCGCTTCCAGCGACTCCGACCAGAGCTTGGAAATCACCGCAACGGTAAACACCGATAGGGCCAAGGCACCAGCCACCGGACCGAAGCCGACAGCGGTGGCAAACAGCATGGCCCAGAACAGGTCTGGCAGCGTGCGCAGGATGTTCATGAAGTTTCTATCGGCGAACCAGACGATCGGACCGGTGGTGAGATTGCGCGCCGCCAGCACGGCAACGGGAATACACAGGATGCCGCCCACGACTGTGCCGATGATGGCGATGTTGATCGTTTCCATGAACGGCTCGTAAAGCCGCGGCAGAAACGCAAAATCAGGTGGCCAGGATTCCTCCAGCAGGCGCGATCCGCCGGCCAGATTGCACAAAAGCTCGGTGAGCGAAAAGCCGATGCCGTGGGCCGACCACCAGGTCATACCCACCAGAAACGCCAGGGTGCCAACCAGAAGCGGCCAGTTGCGCGCCGGTTTTGCGGGCACCGCGCTCATCAGCCGGTCACGTCCTCGTCGAGCACGTCGTCTTCGGTGAAATCGCGCCCGTAAATATCGCGGAAATTATCATCGGTAACGGACTTGGCCGAACCGTCGTAAACCAGTTCACCAAAGCGCAAGCCAATGATGCGCTGGCCATACTTGCGCGCCAGATCAAGGAAATGAAGATTGACCAGCGTGGTGATGCCCAGTTCGCGGTTGATCCGCACCAGGTCCTGCATGATCTGGTGCGTGGTCACAGGATCCAGCGAGGCCACGGGCTCGTCGGCCAGAATAATGGCCGGCTCCTGAGCCAGAGCACGCGCGATACCGACCCGCTGCTGCTGGCCACCGGAAAGCTGTGACGCCTTGACCCAGGCCTTTTCGGTAATGCTGACCCGCTCCAGCGCTTTCATGGCCACTTCCTTGTCGTGAGCCGGCCAAAGGTTGAACATGGACCGCCAGCCGGGCACGTGCGCCAAACGACCGATCAGCACGTTGGACATCACGCTCAGACGCTTGACCAGTCGGAAGTCCTGAAAAATCATGCCGACGCGCTTGCGCAGCAGTCTGAGTTCCCGACCGTCGGCCTGCGGGACGATCTCACCGTCGACCTCTACCGTGCCCGAGGTCATTTTGTTCAAACCGTTGATCGCGCGCAGCAGGGTCGATTTTCCGGCGCCCGAAGAGCCTACGATAACCACGAATTCGCCGGGCTTGATCTCCAGGTTGAGATCCTTCATCCCGACGGTGCCGTTGGGATAAACAATGTTGGCGTCGGTAAAGCGAATGGAACCCTGACTGCTCATGTTGTTCTTCCGATTTCCAGTTCTTGCGCGGGCGGGCGCTAGTTGCGCATCATTTCGTAGGCATCTTGCACCGGACCATAGATGCCTTCCGGTGTCTCGATGAAATCATCAATCTCGTAGAGCACCCACAGGACTTTCTCGTCGTCCGGCAGATGAGCCTGAGACTCGGCCAGATCCTTGAACGCATCGATGATGGCCTGGCGCAGATCGACCGGCAATCCGGGCCTGACCTGGACGCCGTCATTGGGCAGCATCGGCGCGTAGTCAAAAACGATGACCTTCTCACCAATATCCGGATACTGCTCGCAGATCATATTGCGCGCATCATCGTAGCTCACGCCGAAACGGGTATCGCCGCCGTACACCGCCAGCACCGCCGCATCGTGACCACCCACGAACAGACTGTTGAGATCGCGCTGATGATCAATACCGATATCACGCAGCTGGACGGCCGGAAACAGGAAACCGGAGGTGGAGTTGGGATCGACAAAAGCCACGGATTCGCCGCGCATGACGTCCAAACTGCCCTGGCACTGTGCGAATTTGCGGACCGTGTTTTCGCGTCCGGTCACTCGGGCCTCGCAGGGCCGCTCCACGTACTCGATCTCGCCCTCGCACACCGACGGGTCATTGGTAAACCACTGCGAACGATAGCCGGTCTCGCCCTTGCGCACCGATACCAGAATGGACTCAATGTCGTAGCGCCGCTGACCCAGCATCGCCGCAAAGGGCGGCAACATGCCGATATCGGCGCGGCCCGAACCCAGCGCCTCAACCAGGCCGGTGTAGTCCTGCGGGACGAAAGAGCGCACCGGAATCCCCAGCGCCTCTTCCAAGTGGTCGGTCAGCGGCTCCAGGTTGTCGACCAGAGCCTCGGCTTCCAGGGCCGGCACCAGGCCCAGAACCAATTCGTTGGGCCAGCCGCGCTCGTCGACGGCCTCACCGGGACAGCAGGCCGTCAGAATCAGGGCAACAACAGGCAGGAGAAGACGCTTCACGGAACGCATGCTAGCGGATTTCTCCGCACCGCGTGTCACAGCCAGATGACACCTGGAGGTACTCACAGAATCTCACGATAGTGCTTCCAATGACCGGTCGCCCGGTAGCCAGCTTGCTGGAAGGCCTGAGTCAAGGTCTGGCCGAGGCTTTCGCCGCCGCCGACCGCCAGAAATTCGCCGAGCACGCCGACCGCATGGTCAGGATTTCCGGCGAGCTCGTCGACGTCGATCTCCAGCAGCTGAAGCGGCAAGCGCTCCTTCATCTGATCGTACAGGCGTTCTTCGTCCTGCCATACTTCGACCATTCGATCGATGTCGCGACAACCTGCCAACAGCCAGTGCAGCCGAAGCGCCGATTCACAGGCCGTCAGCCGAATGACCCGGGCACCGGGAAACAGGCGCGCAATGGCCGGCAAGGCGGTCGCCTCCGGCAAACCGGGCTCCAGGGGCAAGGCCTGGTCGTCACCGCCTCCCAACAAGTAACGTTTGCGGCGTTTGCGGACATCATTTTCGCCCAGAGCGCCCACAGACTCGGGTGATGCCGGCAGCCCAAGCAACTCTCGGCGACGGGTTAATTCATCCGGCGGCAAGACCCGCATCCCCGGCATAGCGGCAAGCGCGGGCAGCAGCGCTTCCCGGCCGCTGCCAGGCCAGCCAGTAACAAACAGCGGGGCCCGTCGACCATCGTCGACCGGTGTATTGGCGTGCGGCCAATTTGCAAAGTCACCCCACGCATCTCTTAACGACTGGGGACTGACCTGCTCAAGCTCGCCAACCATGAACGGGTCGCGCCAACCGCCTTCGGTCAGATGACGCGCGGCAGCGGCGTACGCGCCCGATTCATCGAGAATGCGACCCAGCAGGTTGTGGCTGACGGCTTTTTCTGCCCCAGCGACCTCGTCGCGCGCCAGCATGGCTTCAAGCATCTTGCGGGCCGCGGCGGTATCGCCGCTGACGTGCTGGAGCTGAGCAATCATGCGCACCGTGGAGGGTGGCAAGTCCGGCTCCTCGACAAGCGGCAAAAGAACCTGCAGCGCACCGTCGAGGCGGTTACTGCGCAAATTCAGGTCAGCAGACAGTCGGCGCGCATCGTGTCGCAGGCTTGGCTCTTCGCTGGAGAACAATCTCGCCAATCTGTCCAGTGCCTGCTCCAGCTGACCCTGAACGGCAAGCAGGCGGGCCATCGACAGATCGAGGCGCGGCAGGTTCGGATCGGCCCTCTCCAGCATTTCGGCGCTGGCATCGACCTGGCCCGCATCCATGAGCACTTCAGCCACTGCGAGCACATCCGATGACGATGCATCGATTCGGTACTGCAGGCTGAGTGCGACTTCAGCAGCGGCAGCCGTGCGACCCGACCGGTAGTGATCGCGCATTCGCGCTAAAAGCGCTTCCGGCGTGTTGGCCTCATCGCCGCCCGGCTGGCGCACGCGCTGGAGCTGTTCGAGTGCGGCTTTAAGCGGCGCATGCTCGGGCTGCTGCTCCAGGGCGTTGCGCAGACATTGCTCGGCGAAATCCAGATGCCCCTGAGCCTGAAACACCTGGGCCATGGTGATCTGGCTGTAGGCGTCGGCCGGTCGCAGGCGAACCGCGCGACTAGCGTGGCTATTCGCACCTTCGACATCGCCTTGCCGCAGCAACAAGATGGCCAGACCAGCGTGGGCTGGTGCGTGCTCCTCGTCCGCCCGCAGTGCCGTACGCAAGCCCTCGATCGCAGCATCAACCTGACCGGCACGTTGGTCCAGCCTAGCCAGCAGGGTTCGTGCCGCCGCGTGGTTCGGATCGCGCGCCACGCACTGGTCGAGCATCTGGCGAGCCTGGTCATCTTCGCCCGATGCCAGCAGCAGCCGGCCAAAGTGATAACGGGCTGCCGGATGATCAGCATCGCTGTCCAGCGCTTTTTCCATCCAGGCTTTCGCGCTGTCTGGACGGCCGGCTGCCTCGTCACACAGACCCATCAACATTCTCAAGTCCGGGTTGTCGGGCGCTTCGCCCAGCGCCTCGCGGCAAGCCGCAGCGGCATCCGAGAAGCGCCCTTCCTGCAGCATCGACCGAATCCCGGTCATCAATTGTTCAGGTGTTGACATAGTTCTCCAATCAAACGTTTCTCAATCCAGCTGTCCATGCGCCAATTCTGAATGAACCCGCAGTGACCGCCGCGCTCAAGGACTTCAACATCCAGAGCCGGCACGTCCGGCAGTTCCCGGAAATCACTCACCGGAATAATCGGATCATCGGCGGCGGTGATGATCAAGGTCGGCAAGGTCAATCCAGCCAGGTAATCGCCGGCCACCGAGTAGCCCTCCAGATAGGTGGGCAGATCCGGGAACGGCGTCAGATTTTCGATCAGCCAGCGGGTCTGCTCGCGTAAATCCCTGATTCGGAACCACTCATCCAGCGAATAGTGGTCCGGATACAAAGCCTTCTTGATCCTGAGCGAGCGGCGCCATTTGTAGACGAAGTAGTAATGATAGACGGCCAGCCCCTGCTCCAGGGCATCGAGCACGTGCGCAGGACGAATCACCGGGCTGACGGCAACGGACCGGGTCAGCTCGAAGCCGTAATCCGGCGCATTGCGGGCGATGCGCAAAGTGAAGTTGCCGCCCAGCGAGAAGCCGGCCAGAAAGACCGGCCGGTCACCGTAAGACTGGCGAAGCTGGGCGACCGCGTCGAGCATCTCCGTGAGCAGGCAGGAATGAAACAGACCATCGTTGAGATGATGCGATTTCCCGTGGTCGCGAAAATTCAGGCGGACGGTGTCGAAACCGGCGTCGTCAAGCGCCACGGCGGTATCGAGCATGTAGTTGGAATCAACGCTGCCCTCCCAGCCATGCAGCAGGATGACAAGAGCATCCCGCTGCTCACGGCGGCCGGCCACCGTCTGGTTGCGATAAGCCAGCAGTCGGGTGCCATCAACCGCTCGAATCAATTCAGGCTCAGAGCGCTGCAGAAACGCTCGGGCCCGCCGCTTCACCGCCAGTTTCCGCCAGGGACCGGACGTCATCAGCGACTGAACGTGGGCGTTGGCCAACCAGCCCTCAGGCGCAAACGTTGGTGGATGCCATGAATCAGGCTTCATAGAATTCCGTGACTGTCTGCTGGGCTCGCAAAGCGAGCGCGTCCCGGCCGATGTGCAAATCCCTTATCGGCTGACCAATCCGCACTTGAACTTCAAGGTTCGGCTGGGCCAGCAATCTGAAACCGCTGCTGAAAATGCTGTCTTCGGCACCAAGCACGACCAGATCGTGCTGATCGCCACCGCACCAGTAGCGGATAGCCATCGGCACAATCGGAGAACCCGCCCTGATGGCGCTGCCAAAGAGCCGGGCATGGAACCTTTTGATCCCTCGTTGCTGATGGATACCGCCCTCCGGGAAGACGCCGATGATCTCGCCGCGGCGAAGACGCGCGGCCATGCGCCGATTGACCTTTTGCCGTGAGGCCTGATTTCCTCGCTGGATAAAGATACTGCCGGCAATCTCGGCCAGGCGCCCCAGCAGCGGCCAGCTTCGAATTTCGACCTTGGCCACCAGCCCCATGGGCCAAAGGGCGTGCAGGACGGGAATGTCGAACCAGGTAATGTGGTTGGCTACGACTAGGCAGGGCGGAGGCGGCAAATCGCCGATGACTTTGAGTCGGACCCCGCAGACCGCGATCAAGCCACGCATCCAGATCCGATGCATGAACATGTGCAGCTTCATGTCACCCACGGGGATGTGGCGCACGCCCGGCAGAAACGACAACAAGGCCAGGGGCAAAATCAGAACCCACAGCAGCAGCAGCGGAATTCGCCACAGCAATGGCCAGCCATACCAGGGCGATTCGGTCGTCACCTCAGTCATGGGCCGGCTTTTGTTGCCCGCACTGCCAGCAGGTCGTGAACTGCGACTCCAATCGCTCTCCACAGTCACAGTTCCACGGATTACCAACGCCCCGACGATCTCTCTGAGCAAGCACGCGCTCGGCTTCGGCGACCGCCTTGCGCGGCACCCAGACAGAAGGTCTGGCGCCCTCGGCAAAGTAGATTTCCACGGCGGCCGTCCACAGTTCCATGCTCTTCAACTGCACGGGAATACCCTCGGCTTCGAGCAACCCGCGAATAAAGACAGCTTCCGGTGGATTGTCGGCGGTGTGAACGCGGACCCACTTGCTCACGAAATTCAGTGCCCGGCATGGCGACAATAAGCCGCGAAGCGTAGCATATGCACGCGTTCTACTTCCAAAACATCTGAAGCTATTCTTGTGAGTCAAACCGCCAACCAGATCACCATCGCCTCCTCCGGCCGCAGTTTTTCTGCAAGGCCTGGAGAAACCGTTCTCAGTGCAGCGCTTCGTCATGGCGTGGTGCTGCCTTACAGCTGCAAAAACGGCACTTGCGCCAGCTGCAAGTGCCGGGTCATCGATGGCAAGGTTTCATATCCTTACAACCCGCCCTCGGCACTCGAGTTCAACGATCTTTACGGAGGCTGGGGGCTGAGCTGCCAGGCCGTGGCCGAAGGCAACCTGGTCATCGAGGCGCGCGAACTGGAGCAGGTGGCCGACATCCCGGTGCGAAAGCTCCCTGCCAGGGTCGAGTCGCTGCATCAATTTACGCCTGAGATCATGCGGCTGCGCCTGAAACTCCCCAAGGCGGCGCGCCTGCAGTTTCTGGCCGGGCAGTACATCGATATCATTCAGGCCGACGGCAAGCGCCGGGCCTTCTCGATTGCCTCCGCACCATCGGAAAAAGACTTTATCGAGCTGCACATCAAGCACGTCAGCGGGGGCGGATTTACCGGCCAGGTCTTCGAATCGATGAAACCCAAAGATATCCTGCGCTTCGAGGGCCCTTTGGGGACCTTCTTTATTCGCCGCTCGTCCGATCGTCCGCTGGTGCTGATGGGCGGCGGGACAGGATTTGCGCCGCTGAAGTCCATGATCGAAGAGTTGATCGAGGCGGGCGACCCAAGAGCCGTTCACTTGTTCTGGGGCGTGAGCTCAGAGCCTGATCTGTACGCGCAAGCCTTGATTGGCTCCTGGATCGAGCAGCATCCCAGGCTGAAATTCACGCCAGTGCTGGCCGAGCCCGGCGAAGAGTGGACCGGCGCGCGAGGCTTCGTTCATGAGACCGTGCTGAGTGAAGTGGTTGATCTGGCCGGCCACGACGTCTATATGAGCGGGCCACCGGCCATGGTCAACGCTGGTCGAAACGCGTTTCTTCAGGCCGGACTCGGCGAAGACCGGTTGTTCTACGACAGCTTCGACTTTGCGCCCGACGTGCCGATCGCCAGCAACTAGCGCGGATTCGTCACTACGGCTGCCGCTCCAGCTTTAGCGGCAGTAGCTGGCAGCCTGCTTGCCGGGCCGGATATGCAGGACACCACACGCCTACCCAGAGTGCGAAATGTAAGAGATTGTCGTGGTCATCGGCAGGCGATCAGCTCGGCAAGCGCCTGACCCGGATCCGGTTGACGCATGAATGACTCGCCGACAAGGAAAGCACCGATGCCTCCGGCTCTAAGTCGACCGATATCGTGCCGGGTGTGGATTCCGGATTCCGAGATCACCAAACGGTCGTCGGGCACTTGGGGTGCAAGGCGCAGACTCGTGTCGAGTTCGGTGACGAATCGGTGCAAGTCACGGTTGTTGATACCAATCAGATCTCCGGGGACCGCCAACGCTCGGTCAAGCTCATTCTGATCGTGGACTTCCACCAGCACGCTCAGCCCCAGTTCGCGACCCAGGGTGGACAGTTCGGCCAGCGTTTCATCATCCAGCGCTGCAACGATCAGGAGCAGGGCATCGGCGCCCATTGCGCGCGTTTCCCAAACTTGCCACGGGTCAATGACGAAATCCTTTCGCAAGACCGGGAGCTGGCAGGCTGTGCGCGCCTGCGCGAGGAAATCGGCGTGACCCATGAAAAACTGCTCATCCGTCAGCACTGACAGGCAGGTCGCTCCGCCCTGCTCGTAGGACCGTGCGATGGCGGCCGGATCGAATGTTTTCCGGATCAACCCGGCTGACGGCGAGGCACGCTTGATCTCTGCAATGACGGCATCTTGCGATGCTTGCGCGCGCTGCTTCAGGGCGCTGGAAAAGTCGCGGGGTTGGCGCACAGCGGCGCACTCTGTCTGTAACTGGGCAAGGCTGCGCCTGGCTTTTCCGGCGGCTATCTCTTCTCGCTTGACCGCAAGAATTTTGCTTAAAATATCGTCGCTCACAGCGTCTGGGTCCGCTCGGCGTACTCCCGCAGCCTGAGCAGTGCGGCACCCTTCTGCAGGACGTCGCGGGCTTTCTCCACCCCCGCCGAAAGTGACTCGGCTTGCCCGGAGACGTAAATAGCAGCACCAGCGTTCAAAGCGATCATATCGGCCCCAGGTCCGGGCTCACCGGCCAGCGCCGACTCGATCAATGCCAGGCTATCTGCCGGGCCGGACACCACGAGATCGTCCAATGTATCCAGCCTGATTCCGAAGTCTTCCGGAGAAATCGGGTACTCGCCAATGGCGCCATCGCGCAACTCGGCCACGCGGGTGGTCGCCACCGGTGAAATCTCGTCGAGTCCGTCCTGACTGTGGACCACCATGACATGCTTAGCGCCCAGCGCCAGCATGACCTCGGCCATGGGTCGGAGCAGTTCCGGAGAAAACACGCCCAGCACCTGATGAGGCGCGGAAGCCGGATTGGTGAGCGGACCAAGCAGATTGAACAGCGTGCGCAGCCCCAGCGACTTGCGCGGCCCGATCGCATGTTTCATTGCCGAGTGATGCTGCGGGGCAAACAGAAAGCCGACATTCAGCTCGTTGATCAATTGAGCGACCTGGTCACTGTTCAGGTCCAGGCGACACCCGGCGGCTTCAAGCAGATCGGCCGCACCGGACTTGCTGGACACAGAGCGGTTGCCGTGCTTGGCCACGCGCACGCCGGCCGCAGCGGCAACAAACGCCGAGGCCGTCGAAACATTGAACAGACTCGCGCCGTCACCGCCGGTGCCAACAATGTCGGTCAAACCTTCAGGGTCAATCTCGACGCGGGCCGCAAAACTGCGCATAACCTCGGCTGCCGCGGCAATTTCGCCCGGCGTTTCGCCCTTGACCCGCAGCGCCATCAAGAAACCACCGATCTGAGCCGGGTCGGCTTCGCCGCCCATGATCTCGTTCATAGCGGCGTGCATCAGGCCGGAAGTCAGGTCACGACCTTCGGCCAGTTCGGCCAGGGCTTTACGAATTTCACTCATGGCGGATGCTCTTCAGGAAATTATCCAGCAGGTCATGGCCCTGCCGGGTCAGGATGGATTCCGGATGAAACTGCACGCCTTCCACGGCAAGTTCGCGGTGCCGGAACCCCATGATTTCGTCGGGTCGTCCGTCTTCAAAGCTGGTCCAGGCCGTCTCTTCCAGACACTCCGGCAGCGACTCACGCTCCACGATCAGTGAATGGTAGCGAGTCGCCTCAAACGGATTGTCGAGGCCGGCAAACACGCCTTGACCCGCGTGGTGCATGGGCGAGGTCTTGCCGTGCATGACCTGGCGGGCGCGAGTCACGTTACCCCCGTAAGCCTGACCGATGGCCTGATGGCCAAGGCACACGCCCAGCAGGGGAATCTCACCGGCCAGTTCGGCGACCACCTCCAGGCAGATACCGGCTTCGTCCGGCGTGCACGGGCCGGGTGACAACACGATGCCGTCTGGCTTCAGCGAACGGATATCGGCAATGCTGATGGCGTCGTTTCTACGCGTGTCCACTTCCGCGCCAAGCTCGCCCAAATACTGGACGAGGTTGTAGGTGAAGGAATCGTAGTTGTCGATCATCAGCACCCTCATCGGTGCACTCCTTCGCTGGCCTGGGCAACGGCGCGGATCAGCGCTCGGCCCTTGTTGAGCGTTTCTTCCCACTCACGATCCGGGTCAGAGTCGGCAACAATCCCGGCGCCGGCCTGGACATGCAAAGTGTCACGATGGACCAGCGCTGTGCGGATCGCAATGGCCAGGTCGGCCTCACCCTGCCAATCGAGATACCCCACCGCGCCGGCATAAATGCCTCGCCGAACCGGCTCAAGCTCGTTGATAATCTCCATCGCCCTCACCTTGGGCGCGCCGGAAAGCGTACCCGCTGGAAAGGTCGCCTTGAGCACGTCAATGGGACTCATGCCTTTGCGAATACGCCCATGCACCTCCGAGACCAGGTGCATGACGTGCGAGTAGCGCTCGACGATCATCTGCTCGGGGAGGACCACGCTACCGGTCTCGGCAATCCGACCGATGTCGTTTCGGCCCA
>CAZIMY010000063.1:0-15063 GCA_964540315.1 uncultured Wenzhouxiangella sp. | reverse complement strand
GGCCGGCTTTCTTGCAGTACCCATATACAGAATCGCTGTCAGCGGCAACTGGCCAAACGTCAGATCGAAATGCCTGTTAATGCCCCTCGGACCCAGCCCCGTGAAGGGGCCTGGCTGCAAACCGGACGCAACCATGATCTCGCGCAGTTCTCCAGGTTTGATGAACATGGCCGGGTCGTGCGTACCTTGCGGCAGGAGCCTCAAAATGTCTTCAGCCACGGTGATCGTCGCCAGTCGCGCCAGCGGATTTCGGTTGATGGTGTCGAACAGAAAAAGACCGTTTGGCCGAAGCACACGCCCTACTTCACCGATCACCTGCTGCAGGTCCGAAACGTGCTCGAGCACATCTACGCACACCACCGCATCGTATTCTTCATCGCCATAAGGCAGCGACTCACCAACACCGATGTCATAGGTGATGTCCTTACCATTCTGCTCGGCGTGGGTGCGGGCGGCAGCAATCGCATCTTCGGCAGGGTCGATGCCGGTCACTAGCGCGCCACGCTGGTGCAGGGCTTCGGCCATGAAGCCCCCGGCGCAGCCCAGATCAAGGACTTTCTTTCCGCTCCAGTCAATCTGGCGATCCATCCAACCCAGCCGTCCCGGCACCAGATTTTTTAGCGTGCGCACCCAGCGAATCTCATCTGACCACCACTGTTGGGCCACCTTGTCGTAAATACTGAGGTCATTGCGCATCGCTTGCACTCCTGTCAGAACGAATTTTTGGAACGACGTACGGCACCCGTTCGCGATAGTGAGAAAAGCGCTCGCCGTAGCGGAGGGAAAACCGGCGCTCTTTGAGACGCGGTGCAAGTAGGCAATAGGCGGTCAGGCTGACCGCCAGCGCCAGCTGGTCCGGCGTCCAGACCGGCACCGTCCATAATGTGAGCGCGAAGGCAACATAGATTGGCTGCCGAATCACTCGAAACAGACCAAGGCTAGGCATATCCGGGAATCTCGGCCGAATTCTGCCCAACAGCGACATCCAGCCCAGGGCGCCGGACTGAACCTCTACCCCGGCATCAAAGCTTGCCTTCATCAGCAGCAGCCACGACGCCACATAAGCCGCACAAATCACTCCGAATATGACCCCTTCCGCTCGCCACCAGATGATGCCGGAAGGCGTCCACAGCAGGAACAGCGCGGCCAGCTGGAGTGAGGCGATCAGGGCATAGGTTGTTGTTGCAAGCGTCTTGCCGTGCGGCCCGGGAACCAGCAACGCCAGCCACCTTGAACCTCGGCCGCTCAAGAAGAACGAATGTGCCAGCGGGAACTGAACAATCAGGGCGGCATTGGCCAATAGCGCCCACGGCCACGGTACCTGCCCGAAGCTTTCGCTCATGCCGTAGAACATTGCCCCAATCATCGCCAGAACTGCCACCGCAAATACGACATGACATAGCGCACCTATGGATACCGCCAACACAATCCGGGCGCGGCCGGGAGGCGGACGGAGTGCCGCCTGAACAAGCCGCAGCATTCCAGCGATTCTCGGGTCAGACAGCATACAAACATGATGCTAAACCCCTGAAGGTGCACGCGATGTGCAAACTCAGCGACTTACACTGCGTCAGAGTCCTCAGGTCCGCCAGTTAAGGGCAAACGTCAGAAGCCACCTGTTGCCTCGCTCGATCTTGGTTACCTCATGCACGTATAAATCCGGCCTGAACAGAATGAAGCGACCAAAAATATTCAAGATGGTTTTTTCGCATCTGAAAACGCCGCCCGAGGGAGGTTTGGCGACGACCCAGTTCAATTTGTAAAGCCTGCCCTCCTCTACTCCGTCCACGTGCGGAACAACCCGATGTCCGGCTGAATAGCGCACCAGATAGATGGCGAATGTTGCTGAATGAAACAGCACCCGGGTTTTCACAAGATCGCTCATGGTTGTTCGTCAACCCTTAGTGCCAGCATGCGCGGCCGAGCCTAGCCCGAGTTTTAGCGACACGAGGTCCTGTGTCTGCTGGACTCGCCGCGCCAAAAGATGCATGATCATGAGTGAAGATGTCGCAAAACGCTCCCCAATCCGCACGGAGAACGAACTTATGGCCGATAAGCAGTACGACGACGAGTACCGGCTCCGCCGTCATCGCCAGTTTGTGCTTGAGCTGCAGCGCGAGATAGGACCGATCAATCGTGGTTTGGTCCACGAGGACCTGCCGTGTTTGACCAAGGAACGTTGCCTGGAGCTTGCAACGCTGGTCGCTCGCAGCCGGGCAGCCTACATCCAGTTAGCGCTGGAGCTTGGTCAGGACTTTCCACACAGCTTGCCAGGTGACAACCAGATCGAACAGCTACGAGAGGCACGCCAGCGTTTCGATGAACTCAGAGAAGCCTTTTCAGCCATGGAGCGCGCGATCGAGTGCGGCTATGTTGATATTGAGCTGCCAGATTAAGGCCTGACGTTTTCATCAGACACCCTCCTGAGCCCTCTTGTGCTGATGCTTAACGGCATACATGGCTGAATCCGCCTGTTTCAGAATGGCCTCTCTGTCGCCATGGGTTTCCAGCGGAGCGAAACCCACGCTGCAGCCAACCTTGACGGTCACCTCACCGCATTTAATCGGTTGACTCACTGCCGCTTCTATCCGCTCAGCGAGGGTCTGGGGGCTTGCTCCACCGTCATCTTCACCCAAGAGCAAGACACCAAACTCATCGCCACCCAGCCTTGCTGCCAGATCTTGATCGCGGATGACGTTGCGCAAACGATCAGCAACAACCCGGAGGACAACGTCGCCGGCCTGATGGCCATACTGGTCGTTCACCGGCTTGAACCCGTCCAGATCCAGGTATAAGAGTGCGGCATCGTCCGCCAGCGGCGTAGCCAAGAGTTCGGTTAGCCTCTGCATAAAGAACCGTCTGTTGGCCAGCCCGGTCAACTCGTCCGAATTGGCCAAGTCGACCAGTTTGGATTGGATACCCCTGCGTTGCCCGACCTCTCGGCGAAGACTCGACAACAGCGCTCTCTGGTTTTCGAAAGCCAGACGCAGTGTGGTCGAGAGCACCTGCAATTCCCTGGGCCAGTCTGTGCTGTCGATTTCCGGCATGGCTTGCCCGTTTCGGGCCAGACCAACCGCCTGGACCAGTCGCTCAAACGGCGCGGATAGTGTTTTGGAAATCCACACTGAAAGAGAGCCGGATATCAGTCCCACGGCGACCAGGATGAACCCATAACCAGCAAGAAGAGATTCGGTCAGCCGGCTCTTCAGGTCAGGAACCGAGTGCAGCACCAGATCACCAAATTCATGGTTCAAGGACCGGCGCTCCCAAAGTGAACCGTTATGGTTCAACTCCGCTAGGGAAGCTTGCGTACCGTCGTTTTCCAGGCGTGCAATCAATGCCTGCTCTTGCGGGGTCAGTTCTTGTTCCGCATCCATCTCGGTCAACCGTGCTGTCAGAGCGCAGCGCTCGCCGTTCGGGCCATTGAGAACGATATAAGTCGCAGCAATTGAATTAGGGTCCGGAAAGTCCTGAATCAGTTCGACGAGGGACAATATTTTGACCTGGATAACAAGCTGACCCACCACCTGATTTTCAAGCCGCAGGGGTGTCCCAAGCCAGATCTTTGCGTCGCAGGCACCCGTATTCCACGCCGGAAAAATCGAGGGGCCGTCGACGCCCATGATCCGTTCAAGAGTCTCACTATCAATGTCGACCTCACCGGCCTGCGCCACAACGCGCTCATGGAGACCAAGTATCGTTCCACCAGAAATGATTTGACTGGCTCCGATAGCGTCACCGAGGATGCGACCAATCAGCGCTTCGTCAGCGGCGGTCGCTTTATGGTTGTATCGCTCCAGACTCAGGCGAAGCTGCGTCCGACTGCCAATGAGAGCGAGCTCGCTGATCAGTCGGTCGAGCTCTCTGTTAATTCGTCGCTGCTGCACACTCGAAAGTTGGTCGATTTGAGTCTGAGCGAAACCGGCGGCGTTTTGCTCGATTAACCAAAAATGAAGGGGCAAAGCTAATACGGCGGGCAAAAGGGCTGCGATAAGGACACCCAGCAGCAGGCGGGTTTTCAGAGAAAGGCCGTGAAGTTTTGGTGGCCCCCGCTGCATTTGAGGAGCGGCCTCAACTTTTTCTGCAGCTTGCGGAGCGTTGGCGTTCACATCTTTATTTATCCTCGGACCGGGCCTTTCTAAACCTTGTTCAAGTGATCACCGTGACAGGGCTTTTCGCGTGACGCAGGATCTTGTCGCTAACGCTGCCAAGCATCAGGGACCGCATCCGCGACAAGCCCCGCCGTCCAACAACTACCAGGATCGAGTGATCATCCTCGGTAAACCGGATAATTTCCTCGGCCGGATCTCCGATGGAGGTTTCTTGTGTGACGTTGTCGATCAGTGCATCACCGATGCCTTCCCGGGTCTGATCGAAAGCGCGCTGGGCCGCTGCTTGCGCCGCCTGGTCAATATCCGTCCGCGACATGCCGGCAATACCGATGACCTCGACCGACGCGGCCGGGAAAACGTAAAACAAACGCACGCCAATCGCCATTTCACTGGCCATTTCCATGGCAAATTTTGCCGCGCGAATGGAGTTCTCTGAACCGTCAACCGGAACCAGAATTTCCTTGATGTGTTCACTCATGTCGCTCTCCCTTAATGCCGTGCGCTTGACTATTTTCTCCTCACCGTGCGTCAGATAGTAACAGCTAATGTAACTCTCAATAAATAAGACAAGCCGCGCCCGATAATGTTCAGTGGATCACGCTTTTCCGAGCAGAGTTCCAAGCCCGGCTTCATCAATCACATCCACTCCAAGCGAGCGCGCTTTTTCAAGTTTTGACCCCGGATCATCGCCCACAATGACTCCCGTGGTGTTCCTGGAGACGCTGGAGGTGACTTTCGCGCCCTGCTCTTCCAGCATGGCTCGCGCTTGAGAACGAGTCATGGAGGTCAGGGCGCCTGTGAGCACATAGGTGCATCCGGCCAGCGGTAAATCAGTGCGCGATATCGGTTCTTCTTTCGGGTAAGTGACACCCGCCTCTCGTATCTGGTCAATGACCTGAGAGTTATGGGTCTCGGCAAAAAACGCTTCGATATGGGCTGCCACCACGGGACCGACGTCGGAAACCGCACCCAGCTGTTCGATATCCGCGTCTGCAATGGCTTCCAGGGTGCCAAAGTGCCGCGCGAGCTGAGCGGCCGTAACCTCTCCGACTTCGCGAATCCCGAGGGCGAACAGTATCCTGGGAAGCGTTGAATCCCGGCTCTTGTCGATCGCCGCCACAAGATTCGCTGCTGATTTTTCACCCATCCGGTCCAGTTGCTGCAATGTCTGCGCATCCAGGCGGTAGAGATCAGCCGGATTGCGAATCAGATCGGATTCCACCAACTGCGACACCAGTTTGCTGCCGAGGCCCTCGATATCCATGGCCGAACGACTCGCGAAGTGTTCGATGGCGCGACGGCGCTGGGCTGGGCAGACCAGCCCACCGGTGCAGCGAGCGACGGCCTCGCCCTCGACCTGCTCGACCGTCGAGCCACAGTCCGGACATTGCGCGGGCATCTGCCAGGGCTCAAGGTTGTCAGGGCGCCGATCAATCACCGGGCCCACGACTTCGGGGATCACATCGCCCGCGCGCCGCACGACCACCCAGTCGCCGGGGCGCACATCCTTGCGACGGATTTCTTCGGCGTTATGCAGCGTGGCGTTGGTCACCGTGACCCCGCCAACGAAAACCGGTTCAAGCCGTGCCACCGGTGTCAGTGCGCCGGTTCTGCCGACCTGGATCTCGATTTCAAGCAGCCGGGTGATCTCCTCCTGGGCAGGAAACTTGCGGGCAAGCGCCCAGCGGGGTGAGCGGCTCACAAAGCCCAATTCACGCTGTTGCTCAAGCGAATCGATTTTGTAGACCACCCCGTCTATTTCATAGTCCAGCTCGTCTCGCAACTCACTCAGGTCTTCGAACGCCTTGACCATCCCCTCCAGCCCGTCAACCTTGGCGACTGCATCGCTGACCGGCAGGCCCCAGTACGCCAATTGTTTGAGAATGTCCGTATGGCTGTCGGGCAAACCTTCAGTGGTTGCCGCCCCGTAGCAATAAAAATGCAGCGGTCGTTTTGCGGTAACGGCGGGGTCCAGCTGTCGCAGACTGCCCGCAGCCGCGTTCCGGGGGTTGACGAACGTTTTCTGGCCTTCGTCGGCCAGGCGCGCGTTGAGCGCCCTGAATCCCGAACGGCTCATGAATATTTCGCCTCTTAATTCAATAACCTCTGGTATTTTCTTTCCACGTAGCTTTAGAGGTATGGCGCGCACGGTGCGGACGTTTGTGGTGACATCCTCGCCTTGCCTGCCGTCGCCCCGAGTGGCTCCGAGGACCAGCCTGCCCTTTTCGTACCGCAATGCAATGGCTAAACCATCTAGCTTCGGCTCGACCGCGTAGACAACCTTTTCAAGGTCCAAACGATCGCGAATACGGCGGTCGAAATCAGCCAGCTCGTCATTACTGAAAGCATTGGCCAAAGACAGCATGGGAATACTGTGCGAGACGGTCTCGAAGCCGTCGGCCGGCTGAGCGCCAACTCGCTGGGTTGGCGAGTCGCTGGTGATTAGCTCGGGGTATTCGGACTCGAGGTCCTCCAGTTCACGGAGAAGGCGATCATATTCGGCGTCGGACACCGTAGGTTGGTCGAGCACGTAATAGCGGTAGTTGTGCTCGCTTAGGGTTTCGCGCAGATGTTCCGCCCGGCCGCGCGCCTTTTCCAGCTCTGAGTCTTGACCCACCTTCATCCCGCGAAGGTCAGCCGTTGCCACCCAGCCCGTGACGACGGTCGTAATCGCGCATTTCCTCCCGTACCTGGGCAATTCGCTGGCGGGTCAGCAGGCATTTGGCGTCGTCGAGAAGTTCCGCGTCCAGCAACTCGGCAATCCGCCTTCCTGTTGCCAGCATCGCATCCCAGGCGTCCAGCGCGGTAACCGGCGCCGGCAGCGTTACAAAAAGGGCCACGCCCGGGGTATCGAAAACGTTCCAGGCGCTGGCATCAAAATGCCCCGGTGGCGTGAGATTGGCCATACTGAAGACGGGACGCTCATCGCCCTCGTGGATACGATGAAAAATGTTCATCTCTCCAAACGTCAAGCCGGCCTTGATCGCTGCATCCAGCAGTTCCGAGCCGTTGATGCGACGATCATCGCGCCGTCGAACAAACAGGCTGACGATCTTATCGGGGACGTTACGAGGTCCGCCCTGAGTGGCGGCCGAGTGATTTGACCGGGTATCGGATGCGGCGCCAGGGCGCGCCGGGGGCTGACCGTCTGCTGTGAAACTGGGAAAGCTCGACTGTCGCAGAATCGGCTCAACCTTCTCCCCAGAATTGGCGGGGTTGGTCTCGCTACTGTCTTCCGGACTCGCGTCCCGATCGGATTCATTCTCTTTTTTCAACCACCTGAAGTGATTGCGACGACTGTGGTCACGCGGGCGATGCAGCACAACGATGGCCGCCAGAATCAGCAAACCGACGATGATCAGGATCAGGCGCAGATTGTCCAAGACGAACGACCGTTTGCATGGAAATTCAACACTGAGTTTAACCCATCGCTCATTGGCGGCGGATTCTGAAGCCTAGCTTTCGGCAAGGGCCACGGCGTGATCCAGATCGACGCTGACAATACGGGAAACGCCAGCTTCGCGCATCGTCACGCCCAGCATCTGGTGGGCGACTTCCATCGTCACCTTGTTATGGGTTACCAGCAAAAACTGCACTTGCTCTGACATCTCCCGGACCATCTCGGAGAAGCGTCCGACGTTGGCGTCATCCAGGGGTGCATCGACCTCATCGAGCAGGCAGAACGGTGCCGGGTTCAGATTGAAAATCGAGAACACGAAGGCAACGGCTGTCAAGGCTTTCTCTCCCCCCGACATCAGATGGATGCGCGAGATCCGCTTGCCGGGGGGACGCGCAAGAATCGCGACGCCGGCTGTCAGCCAGTCGTCTCCGACCATTTCGAGGTGACCATGGCCGCCACCAAAAAGGCGCGGGAAAAGCTTCTCCATGTTCTTGTTGACCTGTTCGAAGGTCTCCCGGAATCGCGTGCGCGAATCTTTATCAATGCGCCCGATGGCTTTTTCCAGGGTTTCCATCGCCTCTTCAAGGTCTGCGTGCTGACGGTCCAGGTAATCCTTCCGCTCCGATTCAGCCTTGTGCTCCTCGATCGCAGCAAGATTGACCGGCTCGAGCTTGCGGATTTTTTCTTCGAGCTGCTCCAGTTCTTGCTGAAAGGCACCGGCCTCCGCGCCCTCTGGCAGCTCATTCAATAATTTTTCAGGGTCTCCACCGAGCTGACCGATCCGCTCAGCCAGCGACTTGACTTTCAGGCGGGTCTCATGGAGTGCCAGTTGCACCTGTTGCTGCTTCTGACGGATTTCGTCGGCCGCACTGGCGGCGGACTGGCGGGCCTGATCCTGCTTGCGCCAGGTTGCCTCCAGTTCTTCGAGATGACCGCGTGCATCGCGCAAGCGACCCTCCACCTCAAGTCTTTTTTCCAGCCGCTGATCGCGTTCTTTTTGCTGTTGCTCGACCGGCGCATCGCCCGCCGCCAGCGCTTCGCTGAGCTCCATGTAGCGACTTTGCAATTGGCCAACCTGATTGTCGATTCTGGCAATGGCCTGTCGCAGCGAGTCGAGACCGGCGCGAGACGACTCTAGCTTGAGCGAACTCGATTCGCGCTGTTCTCTGAGGGCTTGGTAGCGCTTCCGGAGATCGTCTCGCTGAGCATCCAGGCGGGCCTTTTCAGCGCGCAGTGGTTCACGCGCCTCCTGAGCTGTCGCCATGGCCTGCATGGCCGTTTCCAGTTCTCCTCGTGCCTGAGCGACGCCCTCATGGTCTTCGTTTTGCCTGCGCTCGAGGTTATCGAGTTCTTGGGCTGCCTGGGTCCGTTGGCGCTCCAGGCTGTCGAGGCGGGCTTCGAGGGCGGAACTTTGGCCCTGTAGCTGCGCCAGTTCGCGCTCGCCGTTGCGAACGGCAGTTTCGCCTTCCCGCAGCGATTGTTCGCTGAGCGTGAGCGCGTCGCGGGCCTGTCCCAGATTCGAGTCCAATTGATCGATCCGAGCCTGGTCATCTTCAAGCGCGGATTGCAGTGAGCGGATCTCGGCTTCTCTCTGAAGCACACCGCTGCCACTGGATTCAAGCGCAGGCTGGCGCATCCAGCCCTGGCCCAACCAAGTTCCGTCGGGCGTGATGACCGACGCCGAGCGCCCAAGTGAAGCACATTTCTTTCTTGCCTCGGCGGGCGTTTCGGCGCAGTAGACGGTCGCCAGCAATGCAGCTAGTGCACCGACGTTTTCCACCTTGCTCGCCAGCGTGTCCTCGGCCGTCGGCTTCCCGGGATCCGGCGAAAACAGCGCCAGCCCCAGACCTGACGGCTCGGCGTCCAACGCAGGTTCAATTTGGTCTGTTTCAAGGCCATTCAGCCAGTCTGCCAAGACGTGCTCTACCGCCACGGTCCAGCGCGGATCATGGACCCGAATCTGTTCCAGCAGTCGCTTGGAGGGATCGATCCCTTTCTCGGCCAACCATTCTCTGGCAACGCCCTGATCATCAGCGCTCTGGTTGAGCAAACGCAGTGACTCTAGCCGAGCAACGTGCTCATGTCGCTGGGCCCGGGCTTGCTCCAGTTCGTTGCGAATGCTTTCAATGCTGGCGCGCCGCGCGGAAATCTCCTGACGGAGTTTTTCTGCCGCTGCCCGACTGGATTCGAGCTTTTCGCGACGGCGCTCCGTTTCTCCGGCCAGGTCTGAGCGTTCGGACTGCAGCTGCCGGCTGGCCTCATCTCCCGTTTGTGCCCTCAGTGCGTTCAGCCGCTCTGAGGCGCGGCTCATCCTGTCATCAAGATGCTCGACGCGTTGACGCAGTAATTCTGAACGACTCGCCGCCTGACTGGCCGCCTGCTGGTGTTCCTGCCAGCGCTGCTGCCAGGCAGACAGAGCCTGCTCAGCAGCCTCAAGGGCCTCGGCTGCCATTTTTTCTTCGGTCCGGGTTTTTTCCACGCGAGGGGTCAACTCGGCGATCAAGTCGTTGGTCTGACTGACCTGTGCCTTGTCTAGGATCAGGTGCTGTTTGAGCTCATTGAGCTGCTGTTCGGTTTCTTCGTACTCGGTCTGCTGGCGCTTTCTGATATCGCGCTGGTGCTCTATCGCCTGCTCAAGTCGCGCTATTTCTCCTGCGACTTCATACAGTTCCCCCTGAATCTTCGAAGTCTTGTCAGACGCCTCGTGCTGCTGCTGGCGCAGGGATTCAAGCTCTTTTTCTGCCGCGCGCTGATCGGCCAGCGATGCCTGCAGCTGGTTTTCAATCTGCTGCAACTCGGCGTTCTGACGTTCGGCCCGTCCATTGGTCTCGCGCCAGCGAAGCGCGGTCAGCTTGGCTTCGTCTTCGCGGTAACGATCCTTGAATTTACGATAACGCTCGGCCGCCCTGGCCTGACGCTTGAGTTTATCGAGCTGTTTGCCGACTTCTTCGCGCAAGTCTGTCAATCGTTCGAGATTTTCGCGGGTATGGCGAATGCGATTCTCTGTCTCGCGGCGACGCTCCTTGTAGCGCGAGACGCCCGCCGCCTCCTCGAGAAATGCCCGCAACTCCTCAGGCCTGGCTTCGACGATCTGGGAGATCATGCCCTGCTCGATGATGGCGTAGCTGCGCGGCCCGAGTCCGGTCCCCAAAAACAGGTCGGTAATGTCCTTGCGACGGCAGCGAGTACCGTTCAGGAAATAGCCGGACTGGCCGTCCCGACTGACCTGACGCTTGACCGAAATTTCGGAATAGCTGGCGTACTCACCGCCGGCCCTGCCTTCGCTGTTGTCGAAGACAAGCTCTACGGTTGCACTGGTGACCGGTTTGCGGGCGCTGGAGCCGGAAAAGATGACATCGCTCATCGATTCGCCGCGCAGCTGCCGCGCGGAACTTTCTCCCATCACCCAGCGGACAGCGTCGATGATGTTGGACTTGCCGCAGCCATTGGGGCCGACGATGCCCATCAGGTTGGACGGAAAGCGGACAGTTGTGGGTTCGACGAAGGACTTGAAGCCCGACAGTTTGATCGCGATCAGTCGCATTGACGCATGAGCCAGAAGTTTTTGTTCTAATATCGTTTGCCGGGGCAGATGCCTCGACCACCTGTTTAACCATTGATCAAAGGAACCCTGCCGCGTGCCCAGTCAGCCCAGCAAGGAGCTTGAAGTTTTTCCCAATCCGCAGCGGGAGCGCGATTATACCATCCGCATCCGGATTCCCGAGTTTACCTGCCTTTGCCCGAAAACGGGGCAGCCGGACTTTGCCGAACTGCTGCTGGAATACATCCCGGACAGTTTTTGTGTCGAGCTCAAGGCCCTCAAGAATTACGTCTGGAGCTTTCGGGAGGAAGGTGCTTTCCACGAAGCGGTGACAAACCGAATCCTTGGAGATCTGGTGTCCGCCACCCAACCCCGGTTCATGCGACTGACGGCCGACTTCAACGTGCGCGGCGGCATCTACACGGCAATCGTCGCCGAACATCGGGCCGAGGGATGGCAGCCCAGTCCGCCCGTCGATTTGCCCTGAACGCCTGATTGAAACCGCTTACGGGGCGACCTCTTCAAGGGGCAGTTTCGGGGTGATTTCGGCTGCCTGATACAGATCCTCCACCAGCGCCTCGAGGCGCTGGCGCACCAGTTGGCGTTCGATCCCTTCGCGCACGGCTTCCAGGCTCGGCGCTTCCAGCGGCCGCACCGCGTCTACGCGCAGCAATCGCCACCCCTGCGGTGTCGAGAGGGGCGCGGACAAGACCTCGCCCTCTTGGGCCTTTTCGAGCAACGGCCCAATTTCCGGCCCCAGCTGGCTGCGATCAACCCAGCCGGTCGGCTCCACGGTCAAGCCGTCTTCGCGAGCTTTGGCGATCAACTGATCGAAACTGATTTGCCCGTCCTGCAAGCCGGCCAGCTCAAGCAAAGCCTCGGATTGCTGCGGAAAGACGACCGTCTGCAGACGGAACTGATTTTCACCTGACCGCTGGAGCTGATTGTTGTAGGTTTCCGCCACGATTTCTTCGGTAATCGGGTTTTGTTCGTGGACCTGGGTGAAGTAGTTCAGCTGCAGCGTTTCCATATCACGCAACGCCCGCTGCGCCCTTACCTGTGGGCGATTTGCCAGCCCCTCCTTCTCAGCCGCATTGGCTACCGCGCGCAGTTTGATCAGTTCATCGAGCAGCAGACGCATGGCCTCGTGATCATCTTCGGCAACGCCTCGCTGGGTCATCATGAATTCAAGCATGGGCAAAGAGATCGGCTTGCCGTCGACCTCCACCAGGATGACATCCTCGGTTGTGACCAGGCTGTCCCGGTCTTGCTGCGCCGGGTCCGGGGCCGGCTGGCAAGCGCTCATACAGACGGCAAGCACAACGAGAACAGGAAGGCGGCTAGCGTTCATCGGGAGTCAAAGCCTCTATGTTGAGTGCATGAATGTCGGTGGTCATCATCTCGCCCATGGCACCGTAAACTTCACGATGTCGCTCAAGGCGAGACATCGATTCGAAAGCGCAGCTCACCACCCGGGCACGGAAATGACCCCGACCGTCACGCGCCCCGGCGTGGCCGACATGAAGATGGGATTCGTCGATCACCTCAAGTTCGACCGGGCACAACGCGCTCTCCAGGCGCTCGCGGATCATGGCGACGCGTTCAGCACTCACGGCTGTTCTCCGTGGACAACAATGGCTCGGGGGAGCAACCCCCTCGATAATGAGCTGGATCGGGCTGTCAAGTCGGTCACGGTCATCACAAATCCTTTTCAAAAACAAAAACCAGGCAAGCCCGCATTGTAACGGCTAGGAATGTCTGATCTGTTTTGCTGCCGGCCGGCTGCGTCTGCCCCGAGCGCAGCGTAAGCGGCTACACTTGCGCCATGGAGTCAGCGTCCACGCCAAGCACCCAGCAGGAAATACCCTTTGCAGTTGTTCAGGGTCAGCCGGTACTCAAGCTACCGGATGACCTGTACATTCCGCCCGATGCACTGGAGGTTTTTCTCGAAGCTTTTGAAGGACCGCTGGACCTGCTGCTTTATCTGATCCGTCGCCAGAACCTGGATATTCTTGACATACCCATCGCCGAGGTCACGCGGCAGTACACCGGCTATATCGAAATGATGGCCGGAATGCGCCTGGAACTTGCAGCAGAGTACCTGGTAATGGCAGCGATTCTGGGCGAAGTCAAATCGCGCATGCTGCTTCCTCGCCCCGAGCCGGAGGCCGAGGACGAAGGCGACCCACGCGCCGAACTGATCCGTCGACTCCAGGAGTACGAGCGCTTCAAGCAGGCGGCCGAAGAGCTCGACGAACTCCCCCGGCTGGAGCGGGATCTCGCCACGGCTTCCGCCGCGGTAGAAGACCAGGGCAAGGTCCAGGTGCCGCCCGAAGTAGACCTGCGCGAAATTCTTCTGGCCCTGCGCGATATCATGGCCCGGGCAGAAATGCTGACCCATCACCAGATCCAGAGTGAACCCTTAAGCGTGCGCGAACGGATGAGCCGGATCACTGATCTGGTATCGACCAACAAGTTCGTCGAGTTCGGTCAGTGTTTTGATCTCGAGGAGGGACGGCTTGGCGCGGTAGTAACATTCCTGGCGCTGCTGGAACTGCTTAGAGAACACCTTGTTGATCTGGTTCAGCAGGATCTCTTTGCCCCTATTTACGTGCGCGCTCCTTCAGATTGATAACCGATACCTTCGCCATGGATATTGAATATCTCAAGACTGTCGTAGAAGGTGCCCTGCTTGCCGCAGGCGGCCCTTTGAACCTCAACCAGCTCAACGCATTGTTTCCCGATGAGGAAAAACCCGGACACGGATCGATCAGGGAAGCCCTGGCAGCGCTGGACGGCGATCTAGAAAACCGCGCGGTGGAATTGACTGAAGTCGGCAGCGGCTACCGGATACAGGTTCGCTCCCACCTCATGCCCGTCATAGCCAACCTGTGGAGCGAGAAACCGCCGCGTTATTCTCGGGCGCTGTTGGAAACGCTCGCCATTATTGCCTACCGTCAGCCGATCACCCGCGGTGAGATCGAACAGATTCGTGGCGTTTCCTTGAGCGCCAACATTCTGCGAACACTGCAGGAGCGAGACTGGATCAAGGTAGTCGGACACCGAGACGTGCCGGGACGCCCGGAGCTGCTGGGTACGACGCGCGACTTCCTGGACTATTTCAACCTCAAGTCACTCGATCAACTGCCAACACTGGCCGAGATCAAGGATATCGACAACCTCGAACCGGAACTGGAATTGATTCATCCGGCCACCGCCGAGCCAGCCGAAAGCACTCAAGATGACCAGCAGACCCAACCGCAAGAAAAAGACCCGCAAAAAGTTCACGAACCGACCCGGTCAGACGACTCAGGCGCATCAGAAGAACCCGCCACGTCGCCGAAGCCGAACGGGGACAGCACCGACTGAATCTCTCGAAGCGGGGACCGAACGAGTTCAAAAAGTCCTGGCCCGAGCAGGTCTCGGTTCAAGACGGGGGCTGGAGGCTCGAATCGCCAACGGCGAGATTCTCGTCAACAAGGTCCCGGCGGCGCTCGGGAGTTCCGTAGGCGCTGGTGACCTCATTGAACTGGACCAGCGGGAATTCCGCGTTCAGGCAGCGTCACCAGACCATCGGACCCTGATCTACCACAAGCCTGAAGGGGAAGTCACGACCACCAGCGACCCTGAAGGACGGCGTACCGTCTTCGATCGCTTGCCGCGCCTGAAGACCGGACGATGGATCGCGATTGGCCGGCTCGATCTCAATACAGCCGGACTCCTGCTGCTGACCACCGACGGCGAACTGGCCAATCGCATGATGCACCCGTCCGGCGGCGTGGATCGGGAGTACTTATGCCGGGTTCGTGGTGCGGTCAGCGAGGAACAAATAAAGACGCTGCTGGAGGGTGTGGATCTTGAGGACGGACCGGCTTGCTTTTCAGATATTGTTCCGGGTGAAGTCACGTCTGGCCATGCCTGGTATACGGTGGTCATCCTGGAGGGCCGCAATCGGGAAGTGCGCCGTCTCTGGGAAGCCGTTGGCGTGCAGGTGGCACGTCTGAAGCGGG